>NZ_JAPSET010000001.1:0-304269 GCF_026847585.1 Phreatobacter sp. AB_2022a | reverse complement strand
GCCTCGCTCGTCCACCGCATCCTGCAAGCCAAGGCGAGCGCGCTCGGCCTCAATGCCCGCGGCCGGATCAGCATCAGCTTCGCCATCGACGGCGCGGGCCGCATGGCGCAGTCCGGCATCCTCAGGTCGTCAGGCGATGACGGCGTCGATCACGCCATCCGCGCCATGCTGGCGCGGGTGAGCTTCCCCGCGCCACCCGCCGGCCGCTTCTCCGGCTCGGTGACGATCCGCATCGAATGATCGCAATCTCGCCTCGACGGCCCGGCCACCGGCGCATCGGCCCGCATCAGGGCATGACTGGCGGATGGTAGGTGAAGGTGCTCATCAGCACGGCGGCGAGCACCATGACGAGCGGGAAATGGATGAAGAACTGGACCGAGGTATAGCCGATCAAGTCCTTCGACTTCAGCCCGAGAATGCCGAGCAGCGGCAACATCCAGAACGGATTGATGAAGTTCGGCAGTGTCTCGGCAATGTTGTAGACCATGACGGTCCAGCCGAGATGGGCGCCGATCTCATTGGCGGCCTTCATCACATAGGGTGCCTCGATGATCCACTTGCCGCCGGCCGAGGGGATGAAGAAGCCGAGCACGGCGGAATAGATGCCGACGACGAAGGAAAACACCGTCGAATTGGTCGAGAAGCCGACGAACCAGTGGGCGATCGTATCCGACAGGGTGACGCCCTGGGCGTTCGGCACCTTGGTCAGCATATGGGCGATGCCGGCATAGAAGGGAAACTGCAGCAGCACGCCCGATACCGACGGCATGGCCTTGGCAAAGGACTCGATCAGGCTGCGCGGCCGCCAGTGCAGGAGGATGCCGAGGATGAGGAAAACGAAATTGTAGGTGTTGAGGCCGGACAGCGTGATCAGAGGATTGCCGGACCGGAACGTCTGCCACAGCCAGCCGCAGGCGAGCAGGACGACGAGAATGGTCAGGATCGGGCTGAATTCGAGATAGTCGCCCGGGCGTGCCGGCTTCTTCTGCTCGAGGCGGTCGTCGTCGAGCGCCACGCCGAGATCCTCCGCGGTCCTGGCATCGCGCGCCTGGGGCGTCGTGAAATAGCAGATCGCCGCCGACAGCACCGTCACCACCACCGTCGTCAGCAGGTTCTGCCAGGTCAGGATGGTCTCGGCGAAGCCGATGACGCCAGTGATCGGCAGGAGCGAGGCCGGGATGCTCGCGGCATTGGCCTGGAGCTGGGCGGCCGAGGATGTGAGGCCAAGCGTGAAGCCGCAACCGAGGCCGAGATAGCCGGCCGCACCCGCGGCGCGATAGTCGAGGCGGATGTCCCGACGGCGGGCGATCTCGCGCACCAGGAGGCCGGAAAAGATCAGGCTGAGGCCCCAGTTGACCAGCGACAGAAGAATGCTGAGCACGCCCACGAACACCACCGCGCCGCGGCCGGTCTTCGGCACCGCCGCGAGCCGCACGAGCAGGGCCGCGACCGGCGGCGACATGGCGACGACGTAGCCGCCGATGGCCACCAGCGCCATCTGCATGGTGAAGGGAATGAGGTTCCAGAAGCCGTCGCCGAAGGCCTGGCTGACTGCCAGCGGCGAGCCGCCATGCAGCATGGTGCCGCCGGCGACCGCGATGACCGCGATCAGCACGAAGACATAGGCATCGGGGAACCAGCGCTCGGCGAAGGCCACCATCATCTGCGAGAAGCGGGCGAGGATGTTGTCGCCTTCGGGTTTTTCCGGCGTGAAGGACGCGCTTCGGGCTTGGTCGGTCATGGCTGTTCCCACTGGGGTTGCTGTTATGGCTTGATGGTCCGGCCTGCTCAGAAGGCGAGCGTCAGCTCGGCGAGCGGCACCGACTGGCAGGTCAGGCATCGCCCCTCCTCGCCGGGGAAGCTGCCGAGATGGGCGACGGCGCCGGCGACGACCTGCATGACGCAGCTCTCGCACTGGCCGACGCGGCAGCCGCTCGGCAGGGCGATGCCCGCGGACTGCGCGGCATCGAGCAGCGTTCCGGCGGCTGGTGCCCAGACGAAGCTCTGGCCGCTGCCGGCGATGCGCACGGTCTGCGGCGCGAGATGATCGGGCACGTCGGGCGGCGTCGCGAAGGCTTCAGCGAAGATGTCGAAACGCGGAATGCCACGTGCGGTGAGCCCCTGTGTCATGTCCGACACAAAGCCGGGCGAGCCGCAGAGATAGGCGAGCGGCCGATCGGCCACGAACGCGCCGACGAGATCGAGATCGATCCGTCCCCGGCGATGGCGGCTCGCGTCGCCCGGGCGCGGTGCGGAATAGAAGGTCTCGACTGCAAGTCCGGGTACGGCCCGGGCCAGCGCCTCCAGGCGCTCGGCGAAGGGGTGCTGGCCGCCATGCCGGCAGCCGTGCAGAAGCAGGATCTTCGGCGCCGCTTGGAAGCGGCGCGCCGCGAGCGTTTCGAGCTGGCTCAGGAACGGCGTGATGCCGATGCCGGCGGCCGCGAGGATCAGCGGCCTTCCGCCCTCAAGCGGCAGTGTGAACGGCCCCGACGGCGGCTCCAGCAGCACGGCATCGCCGACGCGGAGCGCATGAACGTGGTCCGGCATGTGTTCGGCATGCGCGCCTGCCGCCGCCCGGCGCTGGACCGCCAGCGACAGCCGGTCCGGCGCGTCGCCGGCGCCGGTGAGCGAATAGGCGCGCGTCGCGGCCTTGCCCGGCAGGGCCAGCATGACGTGCTGTCCCGCGCGGAAATCCGGCAGCGGCTCGCCGTCATCGGGCACGAGGGTGAGCGCCACGACGTCCTCGCTGGCCATCGCCCGATCGGCGACCGTGAAGACCCGGCGGCCGGTCCAGGCGCCGCGGCTTGCGGTCTCGTCGCGCCTGAGGGCGCAGGTGACCGCCCGCAGCGGCACCGAGCCGCTCACCGGATCGCGATGCCGGTCGCTGAGGATGGCGTTGAGATTGGCGGTCGATGCCCCGGCCTCGGCGGTCCGGCCATGGCCGAGCGGCGGGCAGTCCTCCCACCAGCCGAACTCGGCCACCACGACGCGATCGTCGAGCGCCGGATTGATGCGCAGCCTGACGCGCGCGCCGCCCTGCGGCGTTTCGACGACGACCCAGTCACCCTGGGCAAGGCCAAGCCTGGCGGCAAGGCCCGGGCTGACCTCGGCGCCGGGATCCGGCGACTTGCGGCGGAGCGAGGCGATATGCCGGTGCGAGCTGTGCACGAACCAGCCGCTCTTGGCGGTGGTCAGCACCAGCGGGAAGCGCGGATCGGGCGACGGGGCGAGCGGGCTCTCGGCGGGTTCGACATGTCCGGGCAGCGGCCCATAGCCGTGCGCCAGCATCAGTTCCGAATAGAGCTCGACCCGCCGCGTCGGCGTCGCAAATCCGGCGACGACGCCGTCGGCACCGGGCTGCGCATATTTGCCGGTCGTGAAGTCCTGGGGGAAGCGCAGGCCCTCCGGGTGCCGGCGCAGGTCGGCGACGGTGACGCCGAGCGGCTCGAGCTGATGGTTCCAGCCGGCCTCGATATCGCCGCCGAAGAACAGGTCGTCCATGCCGAGCCGGAGCGCGAGCGCCGCCGCGATCTCGTAGTCGGCGCGGGCCTCGCCCGCGGGCGCGATCATCCGCGGCCTGAACTGGATGGTCTCGACGGCGGCCTGGGTGATCTCGAAACCGATCTTCAGCGCATCGCGCTCCCACGGCGTGTTGGCCGGCAGCACGATATCGGCGAGTTCGGCCGTCGGGTTCATGAACATGTCGATATGGACCTGGAAGTCCAGCGCCAGCAGGGCGTCCCGGTTGCGTGCCGAGCCGCCCTGCGAAACGACGAAATTGCTGCCGAACCCAACGAGGGCGCGCACCCTGTAGGGTTCCCCCTCGAGCGCCGCGCGAGCGAAATCGCGTGCGGTGATCCAAGCCTTGGCGGGCGGGCCGAGCGGCAGTTCGGCAAGGCCGAGCGCCTTGGCCTTCTGCGCCGGCGGCAGGATGGCGAGATCATTGAGCGGGCGTGTCGCCGGCGGCACCGGCCAGAGATTGCCGCCCTGCCGGTCACATGCGCCGGTCAGGGCATAAAGCGTCGCGATCGCCCGTTCGATGGCCGTGGCATTGGTGTGCTGGCCGACGCCGGTCCAGGAATGGTAGGCAAGCTTCGGCCGCCCGGCGAACAGCCGGTTGAACGCCACGATATCGGCTTCATCGAGCCAGGTCAGCGCGGCGACATGTGCGGGCGCATAGGGCTCCGCCGCCGCGGCCAGCAGCTCGAAGGCGGTCGCCGCGGCGATCGTCCGCCCGTCCCGCGCCGTCAACTGGAACCGGCCGAACAGCGCAACCGTGCCGGCATCGTCGAGCGCCCCGTTCACGTCATAGGCGCGCGGCACGCCGCCAGCCCCGGCAACGACGAAATCGTCCGGGCCGGCATCCGCCCAGAGATCGCAAGCCCGCACGAAACGGCCGGTCGCGGTATCGACCAGCAGCGGGGCATTGGTCCAGCGGCGCACGAAATCGTCGTCGAAACTGGCGGTGCGGATCAGGTGGCGTATGGCGCCCATGGCGAGCGCGCCGTCGGCGCCCGGCCGGATCCGCAGCCACAGATCGGCCTGCTGCCCGGATCCGTCGGGTTTCGGGTCGATCACCACAACGGTCGCGCCGCGCCGGCGGGCATCGACGACGCGCGTTGCCTGGGCGAGCCAGGTGCGCGCGGGATTGTGGCCCCAGAGCACGATGGTCTCGGCATTGTCGTAGTCGGGAAAGCCGATACCCCGCCCGAAGGTCAGGGCATGGGCATAGTCCTTGTGCCAGCCGCAGACCTCGACGGCATAGATGAGATTGGGGCTGCCGAAGCCGCGGATGAAGCGCTCGACCCATTCGAAACTGTCGACCATGGGCGTGCCGCTCGGCGTCGTCACGGCGAAGGCGACGGCCTCGGCGCCATGGTCGGCCCGGATTGCGCCGAGCCGCGCGGCGATCGCGTCGAGCGCCTCGTCCCAGGAGATCTCCACCCAGCCGGGATCGGCCGCGCCGCGCGGGCGGGTGCGTTTCAGCGGGCGGGTCAGCCGGCGCGGGCTGCCGGCAATTTCCGGCGCCGCCCGTCCCTTGGCGCAGAGCGCACCGCCGGTCGGGTGGTCCGCGAGCGGCTCGACCCCGACCACCCTGCCCGCCTCGACCACGGTGACCGCGCCGCAGCGCGAGCGGCAGAGCGTGCAATAGCCGGGGAAGCGTTGAGCCAAGCGAAGAACCGATCGTCTTTGAGATGATGTGACGCATTTAAGTAGCGCGTTACACATTTACGTCACGCATCATGTGCGCCGTCAAGCGGTTTTGGTTATGATCGTGCATGTGAATCGGCAGCCCTCGACCGCTGCCCAAGCAAAGGCAGGCGACCCGGGAATGGATCAGAATCTGCGCCAACAGGTGCTGCGCCAGGTGCGCGCCGAGATCATTTCCGGCCAGAGCCCGCCGGGCACGATGTATTCGGTGCCAAGCCTTGCGGCGAGCCTCAAGGTCTCCACCACACCGGTCCGCGAAGCTCTCCTGGAGCTCAGCCGCAGCGGTCTCATCGAGCCGATGCGCAACCGCGGCTTCAAGGTGATGGAGCCGACGCTGGAGGACCTCAACAACCTCTTCGACCTGCGCGAGGTGCTGGAGCTGCATGCGGCGAGCATCGTCGCCCGCCTGCCGAAGAAGGATCTGTCGACACTTGCCGGCTGGGCCGACGAAATCGCCCGTGCGGTGCGCGAGGAGGATATCCGCCTCTATATCGAGGCCGACCGCAGCTATCACCGCGACCTGGTGGCGGCGGCCGGCAACAGCCTGCTGACCGAGACGGTCATGGGCCTGCGCGACAAGATGCGCCTTTACGGCATCGGCTCACGCGCCGGCCAGGAACGCCAGCAGGCCTCCATCGCCGAGCACTATCGGATCATCGAGTTGATGGAGGCAGGCGACGAGACGGCGGTCGTCGCCCTGCTGCGCGGCCATGTCAGGTCCTGGCAGCCGATCTTCATCGACGCGCTGATGAAGTCGAAGGCACACATGCGCGTGCCGCTGGCATCGTGACATCGGCAAGGATGATGTGCATGGAAGGTTGTCGTGGTTCGAGGGCAGCGAGCCCCGAACCGCGACGAACCGCGATGCGGGGCTCCGTCACGCCGGCAGGTCGGCGTCCTGGCGACGGCCCTTGATGCCGCCGAGGGCGGCCGCCACCAGCGGCGGCAGAGCCGATGGATCGTCGCGGAAGGCCGCGAGGAAATCCTCGCGCATGCGCCAGCCCCAGAACTGGTTGATATGCTCGGCGATCGCCGGGATCGCCTTGTCGTCGGGATAGGACTTGAAGAAGTCGGCGATCTGCCCGGCCATATGGGCAAGCTTGGCCTTGGGGTCGGTGGCGCTCATGAGGCAATGGCTTCCGGCGGCTGGCGGGAGGGCGTGAAGGCGACGGCGGTGTCGCGCCGCGCCACGGCGACGAGGGCGATGCCGAGCGCCTTGGCGCGATCGATGGCGAGCGATGTCGGCGCCGAGATCGCGACCAGCGTGCCTGTGCCGAAGATGGCGGCCTTCTCGATCATCTCGAACGAGCAGCGGCTGGTAATGACGACGAAGCCGTCCCGCGCCGCGAGGCCGGCCCGAAGGCAGGCACCGATCAGCTTGTCGAGGGCGTTATGGCGACCGACATCCTCGCGCGCCATCAGGATTTCGCCATCCATGCTGCAGAAGGCGGCGGCATGGACGGCGCGGGTCAGCCTGTTGAGCGGCTGGTGCGCGTCGAGCGTCGACAGCGCATGTTCGATCGCCGCCGGCGCGACCGGCATGGCCGGCTCGGCGCCGCGGCTCGCGCCGGGGATCTGGTCGAGGCTCTCGACGCCGCACAGCCCGCAGCTCGTCCGCCCCGACAGGCTGCGGCGGCGCGCGAGGTGGCGCCCGAAGGCCTCCGCCGCGAGGTCGACCGTGACGACGAAACCCTGCTCCTGCTCCTGGACGCGCACGTCCCTGATCTCGCCCGCGCCCGAAACGATGCCTTCGGTCAGGCTGAAGCCGAGGACGAAATCGTCGAGATCGGCGGGCGTCATCATCATCACGGCATAGGGCAGGTTGCCGTAGACGACATTGACCGGCACCTCGACCGGCACCTCCACCGCGCCCGCACGGTCCGCGCCGCGATCATAGCGCAGCGTCCGGCCGATGGTCGTGCGCGAGGTCGGCATGGAGGATTTCGGGTCGGCCATCGCGCCTACTCCGCAGCCTCCGGCATCTTGCCGGCGATCAGCCGCAGCAGCACGCTTTCCTCGCGGTTCTGCTCCTGCCACTGCGAATAATGGTTGGTGCGCCGGACCTCGACCGCCGTGACCTTGTATTCCGGACAGTTGGTGGCCCAGTCGGAATAGTCGGTCGTGATCACGTTGGCGCCGGTGTCGGCATGGTGAAAGGTCGTATAGACGACGCCCGGCTGCATGCGCTCGGACACTTCGGCGCGCAGCGAGATGTCGCCGGAGCGGCTGGTCAGCGCGACGAGGTCGCCGGTCTTGATGCCCCGGTTCTCGGCGTCGAAGGGGTGGATCTCCAGGACGTCCTCGGCATGCCAGGTCGAATTGGCGGTGCGCCGGGTCTGCGCGCCGACATTGTATTGCGAGAGGATGCGGCCGGTGGTCAGGATCAGCGGGAAGCGCGGACCGGTCCGTTCCTCGGTCGGCACGAATTCGGTGATCATGAACCGGCCCTTGCCACGCACGAAGCGGTCGACATGCATCAGCACGGTGCCGGTGGGCGCCTTGTCGTTGCAGGGCCACTGCACCGAGCCGAGCTCGTCCAGCTTCTCGTAGCTGACCCCGGCGAAGGTCGGCGTCAGCTTGGCGATCTCGTCCATGATCTCGCTCGGATGAGTGTAGGACATCGGATAGCCGAGCGCGGCCGACAGTTCCGACGTCACCTCCCATTCCGACTTGCCGGCCATCGGCGCCATCACCTGGCGGACGCGGTTGATGCGCCGCTCGGCATTGGTGAAGGTGCCGTCCTTTTCCAGGAACGAAGCGCCCGGCAGGAAGACATGGGCATATTTGGCCGTCTCGTTCAGGAACAGGTCCTGCACGACGACACATTCCATGGCGCTGAGCGCCGCGGTCACGTGCTGCGTGTTCGGATCGGACTGGGCGATGTCCTCGCCCTGGCAGTAGAGCCCGAGGAAGGTGCCGTCGATCGCCTGGTCGAACATGTTGGGAATGCGCAGGCCGGGCTCGGCGTCGAGCGCCCTGCCCCACAGCGTTTCGAACATCTGGCGCGTGGCGTCGTCCTCGACATGGCGGTAGCCCGAGAGCTCGTGCGGGAACGACCCCATGTCGCAGGAGCCCTGGACATTGTTCTGGCCGCGCAGCGGGTTCACGCCGACGCCCTCGCGCCCGATATTGCCGGTGGCCATGGCGAGGTTCGCCATGCCCATGACCATGGTCGAGCCCTGGCTGTGTTCCGTCACGCCGAGGCCGTAATAGATCGCGCCGTTGCCGCCGGTCGCATAGAGCCGGGCAGCCGCGCGCACGTCAGCGGCGGCGACGCCGGTGAACTCCTCCGTCGCCTCGGGCGAATTGCGCTCCTCGGCGATGAAGCGGGCCCAGACCTCGAAATCGGTCAGGTCGCAGCGCTCGCGGACATAGGCCTCGTCGATCAGCCCCTCGGTCACGACGACGTGGGCGATCGCATTGATCAGCGCGACATTGGTGCCGGGCTTCAGCTGCAGGTGATAGTCGGCCTTGACGTGCGGCGACTTCACGAGGTCGATGCGGCGCGGGTCGGCGACGATCAGCCGCGCGCCCTGGCGCAGCCGCTTCTTCATGCGCGAGGCGAAGACCGGATGGCCATCGGTCGGGTTGGCGCCGATCACCAGGATCACGTCGGACTTCTCGACCGACTTGAAGTCCTGTGTGCCTGCCGACGTGCCGAGCGTGGTCTTCAGGCCATAGCCGGTGGGCGAGTGGCAGACGCGCGCGCAGGTGTCGACATTGTTGTTGCGCATGGCCGCGCGCACGAGCTTCTGGACGAGGAAGACCTCCTCGTTGGTGCAGCGCGAGGAGGTGATGGCGCCGACCGACTCGCGACCATATTTGGCCTGGATGCGCTTGAACTCGGAGGCGGCATGGCGGATCGCCTCCTCCCACGACACCTCGCGCCAGGGATCGGAGATCTTGGCGCGGATCATCGGCTTGGTGATGCGGTCCTTGTGGGTCGCATAACCCCAGGCGAAGCGCCCCTTGACGCAGGAATGCCCCTCGTTCGCCTTGCCGTCCTTATAGGGCACCATGCGCACCACACGGTCGCCCTGCATTTCGGCCTTGAACGAGCAGCCGACGCCGCAATAGGCGCAGGTCGTCACCTTCGAATGCTCGGCCTGGCCGTGCTCGATCACCGTGTTCTCGATCAGCGTCGCGGTCGGGCAGGCCTGCACGCAGGCGCCGCAGGACACGCATTCCGAGCCGAGGAAATCGGTGCCGCCGGGCGAGACGCGGCTGTCGAAGCCGCGACCGGTAATGGTCAGCGCGAAAGTGCCCTGCACCTCCTCGCAGGCGCGGACGCAGCGATTGCAGACGATGCACTTGGTCGGGTCGTAGGTGAAATAGGGGTTCGACGTGTCCTTGGCGTCGGCAAAATGGTTCTCGCCCTCATAGCCGTAGCGCACCTCGCGCAGGCCGACCGCTCCGGCCATGTCCTGCAGCTCGCAGTCGCCATTGGCCGAGCAGGTCAGACAGTCGAGCGGGTGGTCGGAGATGTAGAGCTCCATCACCCCCTTGCGCAGCTTGGCGAGATTGTCGGTCTGGGTGCGCACCACCATGCCCTCTTCGGCCGGCGTGGTGCAGGAGGCCGGCGTGCCGCGCCGGCCTTCGATCTCGACGAGGCAGAGGCGGCAGGAGCCGAACGGCTCCAGGCTGTCGGTCGCGCAGAGCTTCGGGATCTTGGTGCCGAGGCTCATGGCGGCGGCCATGACCGAGGTGCCCGCCGGCACCGAGACGGTCTCGCCGTCGATGGTGAGCGTCACCTGCTTCTCGCTGACGCGGATCGGCGTGCCGTAGTCGATTTCCTTGATCAGGCTCATGATCTCATCCCGGCATCAGGCTCGAAGGGTCACTCGGCCGCCACCGCCATGGCGGGGCGATGGAAGTCCTCTGGGAAATGGCGCACGGCCGACATGACCGGCATGGGTGTCAGGCCGCCCATGGCGCAGAGCGAGGCATCGGTCATCAGGCGGTTGAGGTCGGCGAGAACCTCAAGGTTCCTCTCGCGCTCGACGCCGGCGATGATCCGGTCGACCGTCTCGACGCCGCGCACCGCGCCGATCCGGCACGGCGTGCATTTGCCGCAGCTTTCCTTGGCGCAGAATTCGAAGGCGAACCGCGCCTGGCGGGCCATGTCGGCGGTGTCGTCGAACACCACCATGCCGGCATGACCGAGCATGCCGCCGGCGGCGGCCAGCGCCTCGTAGTCCATCGGCGTGTCGAGCAGGCCGTCGGGCAGATAGGCGCCGAGCGGACCGCCGACCTGCACCGCCTTCAGCGGCCGGCCAGAGCGGGTGCCGCCGCCGAAATCCTCGATGAGCGTGCGCAGGCTGATGCCGAAGGCAAGCTCGACGAGGCCGCCGCGCCTGATATTGCCGCCGAGCTGCACCGGCATGGTGCCGCGTGAGCGGCCCATGCCGCAATCGGCATAGGCCTTGGCCCCATTGACGAGGATCCAGGGCACGCTGGCGAGCGACAGCACGTTGTTGACGACCGTCGGCTTGCCGAACAGGCCCTGCAAAGCCGGCAGCGGCGGCTTGGCGCGGACGATGGCGCGCTTGCCCTCGAGGCTCTCGAGCAGCGAGGTCTCCTCGCCGCAGATATAGGCGCCGGCGCCGAGGCGAACCTCCAGGTGGAAGGCCCTGCCCGACCCCAGCAGCGACGGCCCGAGCAGCCCCGCGCGCTCGGCGCGCTCGATGGCGCGCAGGAGGGTGCGGTGGGCATGCGGATATTCCGACCGGAGATAGATGAACCCCTTGGTCGCGCCGACGGCGAGGCCGGCGATCGCCATGCCCTCGATCAGGACATAGGGGTCGCCCTCCATCAGCATGCGGTCGGCGAAGGTACCGCTGTCGCCTTCGTCGGCGTTGCAGACGATGTATTTCTGCTCGGCCGCGGCATCGAGCACGGTCTTCCACTTGATGCCGGTCGGGAAGCCCGCGCCGCCGCGCCCGCGCAGGCCCGAAGCCCTGACCTCCTCGACGATCGCGGCAGGCGCCAAGGCAAGGGCGCGCTCGAGCCCGGCAAAGCCGCCATGGCCGCGGTAATCCGCGATCGACAGGGGATCGGTGATGCCGACGCGGGCGAAGGTCAGCCGCTGCTGGCGCTTCAGCCAGTCCATCTCGTCGGTTCGGCCGTGGCCCAGCCGGTGCGCCGCGCCTTCATGGAAACCGGCATCGAACAGGCCCGCGACATCGGCGGGACGGACCGGGCCATAGGCGACGCGGCCGGCGGCGGTCGCCACCTCGACCAGTGGCTCCAGCCAGAGCATGCCGCGCGAACCGTTCCTGATGATGGCGACGTCGAGCCCGCGCGCCGCGGCCTCGCGCGCGATCGCGGCCGCCACCGCATCGGCCCCGACCGACAGGGCCGCCGCGTCGACGGGGACGAAGATGGTGATCGGGGTCGCTGCCGTGCTCACGCCGGAACTCCTTCCGCCACCGCCCTGGCTTCGTCGACGGACTTGCCTTCGCACAGGGCGGAAAGGCTCGCCTCATCGAGGTGGCCGATCAGCTCGCCATCGACCAGCGCCGCCGGACCGAGCGCGCAATTGCCGAGGCAGTAGACGGTCTCGACCGTCAGGTCGCCGTCGGCGGTCGTGGCATCCACGGCCACGCCGTGGCGGCGCCTGAGATGGTCGACCAGCTGCTCACAGCCGACCGACTGGCAGGCCTCGGCCCGGCACAGCTTGATCACCCGGCGGCCGGCCGGCTCGTGGCGAAAGTCGTGATAGAACGTGACGGTGCCATGCACCTCGGCGCGGGAGAGATTCAGCGCATCGGCGATCAGCGGCACCGCAGCCTGGTCGATGTAGCCGAACTCCTCCTGCAGCGCGTGCAGGATCGGCATGGCCGCCCCGTCGAGACCGCTCATCCGGGCGATCAGGGCCCGAGCCGCTTCAATGTCCCACGCCGGCTGTCGTCCCATCGTTCCTCCACCGCGGATCGGCCATCGTTCCGAAGAGTGGACGCCCTAGACTGGAAGAATTCAAATCGTTTGTTCCGACCATTTGATAGATGCAAACTATCATAACGTCTCGAAAGAGGCGAGACTCAGGCTCGAACCGGCAATATGACAACAGGCATCCCAGATGCCAGAAATTCACGATAGGCCGTGACTATTGGGCGCGAGCGTCCGGGCAATGCCGGCATTGGGCACCGGCTCGGTGACGCTGAGCAGGTTGCGGGCAAGCGGCGCGACCGGCTGGCGATCGGCGATGATGAGGCCGATCGTGCGCTGGGCATCCGGCTCGACCAGAGGCAGGGCCTTGGTGCCGAGCGGAATGCCGAAAAATTCGAGCAGCTGGCGCGACACGATACTGGCAATGCCGAGTACGCCGGCATGCGAGCAGAGGTTGAAGATCGAATTGGTCTCCATGGTCGGCACCGGCGTCTCGCCGACCGAACGGAAGATGCCGTCGATGATGCGCCGGTTCTGCATGTCGGGCGTGAGCAGGCAGAGCTTCAGCTTGGCAGCCTCCTTCCAGGTGACCTCGCCGCGTGCGGCGAGCGGACTGTCCTCGCGCATCAGCAGCACGTAGGATTCCTGGTAGATCGGCTTGGAGACCACGCGTTCGAGCGGCTCGTTGTCGAGGTAGGTCAGCCCGACATCGAGCTGGAAATTGTCGATGCCGCTCTGGATCTCGTGCGAGGTCAGGGACAGGACGGTGAGCGAGACCTCGGGAAAGCGCGCCGAGAAGGGCCCGGTAATATGGGCGACCATCGGCAGCGCGGTCGGAATGGCGCCGAGCCGGAGCTGACCGCTGACGCCCTGTCTGAGCTCGCCGATCGACTGCTTCAGGAGGTCGGATTCGGCGAGGATCCGCCGGGCATGGGCGACCACCACCTCGCCTTCGCGCGTCAGCCCCTTGAACTGGCGGCCGCGCTCGACGATCAGCACGCCGAGCTCATCCTCGAGCTGGGCGATGGCGGCCGACAGCGTCGGCTGCGAGATGTTGCAGGCTTCGGCCGCGCGCCTGAAATGCTTTTCGCGCGCCAGCGCATCGAGATAGATCAGTTGCTTGATGATCATGGCGCGCTCCGGGCTGGGCTCATTGGCCCCGCGTCATGATAGAGGCCGAAACGGGGAATGTCAGAGCCTGGCTGCGGCCAGCAGCAGCCAGCCGATCAAGCTGGCTGCGCCAGCGCGTGCTTGCGCCATGCGTCGAGGAGCCGCAAGAGTTCGGCCGCAGTCAATCCGAACGTTTCAGCCGCAATCATCTGCGGACCTATCGGACGCCCCTGCGGACCGCCGTGCGGTTCGCCGGCAGCGCCCCGGCCAATGAGCACCTCGTCCGGTCCCGGTTCACCCGGCGCCGCTGCAACGCCAAGACCGTCAGTATGAGACCAGGCGATCCGCTGTTCCCGCCAACGGCGGCCAAGACGCAAGGAGTCGCGGACCAAGAACAGGGTCATTGGCCGGTACCGCACAATGCCGAACGCGATCGCACTGATCGTCACAGCGATCATTCCCAACACGATGAACTCTCCGCCCACGTGGGCGATGTCGAGAACGACGAGGCACAGCGCGAGTGCGAGCGAAGATCCCAAAATGCTCGGGGCGAAGGCCCGTTGGCTCCCCGCGCAGCGACACGGCCGTGGGAAACAGCGCTAAGGTTGCATCAACGGACGACCTTCGACGCATGATCTCGGCAATCATCCGACAGCACCGCGCCTGAAACGGAACGGTACGGCAAGGCGCGCTCGCGCCATGCATTGAACAATTCGACAAATTGCTCCGGCGGGATATCGAAGCTGGCCGGCAGCGCGATCTTACGGTGAGGCTGCCTGTCCGAGACACCGGCGGCGATATCTTCATAAAGAACCGAAAAGCCTGGAAGTAGAGTTGTCTCCTGGCCGATCGAGAAATCACGGACGGTTTCCCATCGCCTCCGATAGTCGCCCAATCCGAATCTGAGGCTGAAGCCGTCCGGTGTCAGGAACAGACCATCTCGCTCCTCAACGAATAGGACCCATCGCAGGACGATTGCGCCAATGGCTGCGGAGCCCATGGCGACAGAAAGTATCGCTCCCAAAGGCCAATCGTTCCACCAACGGGAGGCGCAACTGAACAAGTAGGTGACGACCAGCACCGCAATCGGTAGACCAAGCCCCAAGTCTATGATCCCGCGCCGCAATCGATTGGGCTTCAGTTCCAGCACTCCAGGAAACCGCCCGACCAATGTCTCAACCGATATTTCCGTAGGCGGATCGAGGATCGGGAGAAGCACCTTCACGAGCCGTCCTCCCACGAGCGTGATCGACACAAAAAGAAAACCCCAGAAACCACTGGCGAAAACCGCCGCGAGAAGTCCCCAAGCCAACAGCACGCCATACAGCGCACCCCAAATAACGGCTGACAGAACCTGCGACCGAGGCGGCGGTTGGATGGACGATCTCTCCTTCATGGAACGAGTGCCTCCCGCTGCAGCACTTCTTGGTCATGATGAGATGTTAGCTCATCGCCAATCAACACCGGGGCAGGTCGACCGTCGAATTGGTCGCCGATTGCTGCACAGGCCTTCCGAGTTCTTCAGTGCGCGCGAGTATCATCCCCGCGGCCTGGCGGATTTCCAATCATGTCGCGCGCGACCAATTTAGGAGCCTGAGGCGGATCGGACGCCGCCGCCAAGGCGCGCTCCCGCCAACCGTTGAGCAGCTCAGCCAATTGATCCGCAGCCAGGTCCGTGCAATCCGGTATCCGGCCGAGATGGCGGAAAAATTTGGGCAAGAGGCCGCCTCGTGTCTTGCGACCGTCATCGAAGGCTATTGGCCATATCAAGGCGTTGAAGTCGGTCTCCACCCTGAAATTGCTGCTGTCCTCCCATCTCCTCGCGGTTCGAAACATGCCGAAACTCGCTTGGAAGCCTTCGGTGGTCAGGCGCAGCGAGGGGCCTCGCGCCAACCAAGCAAAGAGGTCATAAGCCAACAGACAGAATAAGCCGACCCAGAGGGTGTTGGCGCTGACATCGATCCAATCAGCCAAGGGCGATGGCCCGCCGGAGGCCTTGCCGTAGGAGGCGAGCGGAAATAATGCGAGAATAGTGAGGCGCGAAACCACGTGGACAAGCACATAGCCGTGACCAGCGGGTCTAAGGCCGATCGTTCCAGGAAACTGTCCCAGCAGATCGGCGAGTGGCGCACGCCTGCGCTCCCTGATCAACCCCACGACCAAATACAGCAGCAACACGAAATAGGCGACCGAGGTGCCGATACGCGCGAGATCGGGAGCCTGAAGGGTGAGCGCGTCGGATATCGCCACGCCGAAATTCACGCCGGCAAGCGCGGCGAAGGCCAAGATCCAGTAAAGTTGCGAGCGAGATACCGACAGCATGAACGACCTTGTGCTCGGGCAGCAACACGCCGTCCATACTCGGCGCGGGTGGTGCTGATCCTAGGCGCCCGCGCTCACTATTGCGTAAAGTCCCGCATGGAATTGCGGACCCATCACCACCGGGAAAGCTTAACTACTCCACTTGTCGGTTCAGCTGCCTAGCGTCTCGTCAAGGCGCTCGCTCGAGCACGAGGTCTCCCGTCTCCAGCCACAGCAGCAGTTCAAAGACCGGGCGCGGTCCGTCGGCATGTTTGACCTGCCGGAAATGAACCGTCGTGTCGCCGAACGAGGCAAAGACCGTCAAAGTCACGGCGTCCCCTGATGAGCCAGGCGCGGGCTCGCGCGTGGTCCGGCAGCGATAGCGCGTGAAGTCCGGACCGCAGGACCAGAGCCACCACGGCGTTGCCGTCCCGTCGAGATCGATCGCGATCGTCACCGGATCACGCCGCTCGGCATTGTCCGGCAGGGTGACGAGAAAGCCACGCTCGGTGACTGCGACACGCCGCCCCGCTCCGACCGTCAAGCTGAACCCGAGGGGATGCCGCAGCGTCTCGGCCGCCGCCGGCAAACCGCAGAGAACAGAAAGAAGCGCGAGGAGCGTGGTGACACGCATCATGAGGCCCGGGCGAGAGCCCGTTCGCGCCAGCCATTGAGCAGGCGTGCGAGATCCTCGGGGTCGAGGCCGTAACTCTCTGGCAAGGCCGCGCGGCGCCTGACCGGGCCCGCCGCGTCGCCTGCCGCCCGACTGTCGAGCCTTGCGTCATCGTAGACGACGAGGGCGCCGAGCCCGCGCGGCACCGGCTGAACCGAAAACCGGCCGACCGCCTGCCAGGGAACGGCATGGCTGCGCCAGCCGCGGCGCACCACGAAACCGTCCGCCGCGAGGCGCAGCGAGGCGCCCCTCAGGATGAGCACGACGAACAGCGGAACCGCCAGCCCGAACAGAATGGCGCCGAGCCAGAGCGCGAGCGTGATCAGCCAGCCGGCATCGCCGCGCTGGAGCAGACTGTGGCAGACGCCGAAAAACACCGCGCAGGCAACGAGCGACAGGCCGAGGCGCAAGCGGCCCGCCTTCAGCTCGACGGTCTGCGGAAAGCGCCGCAGAAGATCCTCCGCCGCAACCGCGCCGGGTCGCAGCAGCGCCGGCCAGAGCTGATCGGCGAAAACCGCCGCGGTCATGCCGAAAAAGGCGAAGGCCGGCCAGCCGCCGATCCTGCCGCGCGCAACCATCGCCGCGCCGATCGCCGCAAGCCCCAGGCTGACGGCGAAGAGGACATGGAGCAGCAGGCGAGGCAGGAACGGCATGGACACTCCGCAGCATCGGTCGCCAGGCACGGGCCTAGCGGTCTGCCGGAAGCTGCCGCGACCAGGACCGTCTCCGCAAGTGCCGAACCTTGGCCGGCCTTGGCATTGGCACCGGCATGGGCGCCATGAACCCCACCGGTGCCTCGGACGACACATGGCATGACGTGGGTCGGTGCCACCTGCCCTGCACGACGATCAGGTCGGCCGACACGACCCGGCCATGGTTCGGTCGTTCCATGCGGGCTACGCACGGCCCGCATCTTGCTTCGCCACGGATCGGGTGCGGGCCGCATGCGTTTCTTTGTCACAAAGGGTCGTGTGGTCAGCCCGGACCGTACCTATATGAAACGAAGGATGAGAATGGCAGTGAAATAACGCTTCGAGGCAATGCCCTTGAGGCAGTTCAAGCGCTATCATCAGAAAAGGTAGGGCTGAGTCGGACCGATGTCTCCGACGGCGCCGTGGGAGCATCGGCACAGAACAAGGGGCGCATGATTTCGGGCAGGGAAGCCGCGTAGGAGACCCATATCTTATTCAGCCAGCACGTGGCGGGAGGTCGATATGCATCCGCAGGAATCCGACGTCTTCAATCTCTTCACGGAGATTTACAAGAGCGAAACCCAGGAGGAGATGAGCCTCCAGCAGTACCTCCTGGCGTGCCGCGAAAATCCGACCATGTACTCCACGGCCGCCGAGCGCATGGTGGAGGCGATCGGAGAGCCCAAGCTGGTGGATACCAGCGCCGATGAGCGGCTGGGTCGGATCTACTCCAACAGAACCATCAAGATCTATCCCGCCTTCGCCGATTTCTACGGCATGGAAGACACGATCGAGCGGATCGTCGGCTATTTCCGCTATGCGGCGCAGGGGCTGGAGGAGCGCAAGCAGATCCTCTACCTGCTCGGCCCGGTCGGCGGCGGCAAATCGTCGCTCGCCGAGCGGCTGAAGCGGCTGATGGAAAAACGGCCGATCTACACGCTGAAGGTCGGCAACCAGATCAGCCCGATCTTCGAATCCCCGCTCGGCCTGTTCCATCCCGAGCGCATGGCCGACCTCCTGGAAGAGAAATACGGCATTGCCCGCCGCCGCCTGAACGGCCTGATCTCGCCCTGGGCCACCAAGCGGCTGGACGAACTCGGCGGCGACATCTCGAAGTTCAGCGTGGTGCGGCTGATGCCCTCGCGCCTGCGCCAGATCGGCATCGCCAAGACCGAGCCGGGCGACGAGAACAACCAGGATGTCTCCTCGCTGGTCGGCAAGGTCGACATCCGCCAGCTGGAAAATTTCAGCCAGGCCGATCCCGACGCCTATTCCTTCTCCGGCGGCCTCAACCGGACGACCCAGGGCCTTCTCGAATTCGTCGAGATGTTCAAGGCGCCGATCAAGGTGCTGCACCCGCTGCTGACCGCCACCCAGGAGGGCAACTACAACGGCACGGAGAATTTCGGCGCCTTCCCGTTCCAGGGCATCGTGCTCGCGCATTCGAACGAGTCCGAATGGCTGCAGTTCAAGAACAACAAGAACAACGAGGCGTTCCTCGACCGCATCCTCGTGGTCAAGGTTCCCTATTGCCTCAGGGTGACCGAGGAGCGGCAGATCTACGAGAAGCTGCTGCGCGAAAGCGACCTGTTCAAGAACCCCTGCGCCCCGGAGGTGCTGGAGATCCTCAGCCGCTTCACGGTGTCGACACGCCTGACCGAGCATGGCAATTCGCCGCTCTACACCAAGATGCGGGTCTATGACGGCGAGAACCTGAAGGACGTCGATCCGAAAGCGAAGTCCGTGCAGGAATATCGCGACGCCGCCGGCGTCGACGAGGGCATGACCGGCGTTTCCACCCGCTTCGCCTTCAAGGTGCTGTCTGAGACGTTCAATTACGGCACCAGCGAAGTCGCGGCCGACCCGGTTCACCTCATGTATGTGCTGGAGCAGGCGATCAAACGCGCCCAGTTCCCGCAGGAGGTGGAGGCCAAATATCTCGACTTCATCAAGTCGGAGCTCGCCACCCGCTACGCCGAGTTCATCGGCCACGAGATCCAGAAGGCCTATCTGGAATCCTACAGCGAATACGGCCAGAACCTGTTCGACCGCTACATTGCCTATGCCGATGCCTGGATCGAGGATCAGGACTACAAGGACCCGGATACCGGGCAGATCCTCAACCGCGAGATCCTCGACAGCGAGCTGTCGCAGATCGAGAAGCCGGCCGGCATCGCCAATCCCAAGGACTTCCGCAACGAGGTGGTCAAGTTCACGCTGCGCGCCCGCGCCCGCAACAACGGCCGCAACCCGGCCTGGACCAGCTATGAAAAGCTGCGGGAAGTGATCGAGAAGCGCATGTTCGGCCAGGTCGAGGACCTCCTGCCGGTCATCAGCTTCGGCTCGAAGAAGGACAGCGCCACCGAGAAGCAGCACACCGAGTTCGTCCAGCGCATGGTCGAGCGCGGCTACACCGAACGCCAGGTTCGCCGCCTGGTCGACTGGTACATGCGGGTGAACAAGGCCGGCTGACGCCCCGGCGCCCCCGGCCGAGCGGGGGCGCCGGTTCGACATCATGTTCTGCGTCAACCGAGGTCAACCTGCATGCCGAACTATATCGATCGGCGCCTGAACCCGAAGGACAAGAGCCTGAGCAATCGCCAGCGCTTCCTGAGGCGGGCGCGCGACGAATTGAAGCGTATCGTCAACGACCAGATCACCACGGGCAAGATCACCGACGTCGACGGCAATCATTCGGTGCGGGTGCCGGTGAAAGGCACCGCCGAGCCGAGCTTCCAGCACGCGCCGGGCAGCGGCCGGCGCGACCACGTCCTGCCCGGCAACAAGGAGTTCGTCGCCGGCGACCGGTTGCCGAAACCCGGCGGCCAGGGCGGCGCCGGCGGGTCCGGCAAGGGCCAGCCCGGCAGCGGCGACGGCCAGGACGACTTCCGTTTCGTCCTGTCGCGCGAGGAGTTCCTCGACCTGTTCTTCGAGGATCTCGAACTGCCCGACATGGTCAAGCTGAACCTGAAGGAGGCCGTGTCGTTCAAGCCGCGGCGGGCAGGCTTCACCACCGCCGGCTCACCGACCAACATCAATGTCGGCCGCACCATGCGCAACAGTTTCGGCCGGCGCATTGCGCTGCGGCGGCCGAAACAGGCCGAGCTCGACAGGCTTGCCGAAGAGATCGCCACGCTCGAAGCCGAGCCGGCGCGGAACGCCGCAGCGGCGGCACGGCTTGCCGAACTGCGTGAGCAGCTCGCGCTGCTGGCGCGGCGGCGGCGCATGATCGGTTATGTCGATCCGGTCGACATCCGCTTCAACCGTTTCGAGCCGCAGCCTCAGCCGAACGCCAAGGCCGTGATGTTCTGCCTGATGGACGTCTCCGGCTCGATGGGCGAGCGCGAGAAGGATCTCGCCAAGCGCTTTTTCGTGCTGCTGCACCTGTTCCTGAAGCGGCGCTACGACCGGATCGACATCGTGTTCATCCGGCACACCCACGAAGCCCAGGAGGTGGACGAGGAGACCTTCTTCTACAGCACGCAGAGCGGCGGCACCGTCGTGTCGACCGCACTGAAGGAAATGCAGCGCGTCATCGCCGAGCGCTATCCGGCCAAGGAGTGGAACATCTACGCCGCCCAGGCGTCCGACGGCGACAATGGCTATGACGACAGCGACTATTGCACCACGCTGCTGGACACGGAGGTGATGCGGCTTTGTCAGTACTACGCCTATGTCGAGATCATCGACGAGCGCGAGAGCCATATTTTCGGCTCGACGGACAACGGCACTTCGCTCTGGCGCTCCTACTGCAAGGTCGCCGAGGACTGGCCGAACTTCCAGATGACCCGCATCGCCAAGCCCTCGGACATCTATCCGGTCTTCCGCAAGCTGTTCGCGCGGCAGCAGGCGTCGAAAGGCTGAACGGCATGTGCAAGCTCAGCCCCGCCGCATTCCCATCCCTCTGTCATTGCATGACGTCCGCCGGCTTCCGGCCTCTCGCCTTCCGTCCCGGACGCTCGTGAATGGAGGCACCGTGAACAAGCGCGCCAAAAGCTCTCCGCTCCTGTTCTCCGGCTCCGACTGGAACTTCAAGACCCTGTCGCGCACCTATGACGCAATCGAACGGGTGGCGCTCGACGACCTCAGGCTCGACGTCTATCCGAACCAGATGGAGATCATCTCGTCCGAGCAGATGCTGGACGCCTATGCCTCGATCGGCATGCCGCTGATGTACCAGCACTGGTCGTTCGGCAAGCACTTCATCCACGAGGAAAATCTCTACCGCCAGGGCCGGCGCGGCCTCGCCTACGAGCTGGTGATCAATTCCAATCCGTGCATCGTCTACCTCATGGAAGAGAACACGATGGCCATGCAGGCGCTGGTGACGGCGCATGCGGCCTTCGGACACAACCATTTCTTCAAGAACAACTATCTGTTCCAGCAATGGACCGATGCGGCGGCTATCCTGAACTATATGGAATTCGCCAAGACCTATGTCGCCCGCTGCGAGGAACGGCACGGCGTCGAGGCGGTCGAGCAGATCCTGGACGCCGCGCACGCGCTGATGGACCAGGCCGTGTTCCGCTACCGGCGCCCGCCGCGGCTCTCCTCGGAAAAGGAGCGCAACCGCATTCGCGAACGGCTGGAATATGAGGAGCAGTCCTTTTCCGACCTCTGGCGCACGTTGCCGCGGCGCAAGGAGACCATCACCCCCTCGGAGGCCGAACGCGAAGCCCAGGAGCGCAAGAAGTTCCTCAACCTGCCGGAAGAGAACCTGCTCTATTTCCTGGAGAAGAACAGCCTGATCCTGGAGCCCTGGCAGCGCGAGATCGTGCGCATCGTGCGCATCGTCGCGCAGTATTTCTATCCCCAGCGCCAGACCAAGGTGATGAACGAGGGCTGCGCCACCTTCGTGCACTACACCATCATGAACACGCTGTTCGACCGCGGCCTGATCGGCGAAGGCGCCATGCTGGAAGTGCTGCAGAGCCATTCCAACGTGGTGTTCCAGCCCCATTTCGACGATCCCCGCTATTCGGGCCTCAACCCCTACGCGCTCGGTTTCGCGCTGATGCAGGACATCGAGCGGATCTGCATGGCCCCGACCGCCGAGGACCGCGACTGGTTTCCGGACATTGCCGGCAACGGCCAATGGCGCGAAACACTGATCGACGCCTGGGCCAATCACCGCGACGAATCCTTCCTGCGGCAATATCTGAGCCCGGCGCTGATCCGGAAGTTCCGCCTGTTCATGCTCGCCGACGATCCCGACGAAAGCACCTACCGGGTCGCCTCGATCCACGACGAGCGGGGCTACGAGAAGATCCGCTCGGCGCTCGCCAATTCCTACGACGTCGGCGCCAACCGGCCGGACATCCAGGTGGCCGATGTCGACCTGCTGGGCGACCGGCACCTGCGCCTGCAGCACATGGTGCATGACGGCGCGGTGCTCGCCGAACAGGGACGCGAGGCCACGCTGCGCCATGTGCGCCGGCTGTGGGGCTATGACGTCAGCCTCGCCGGCATCGATGCCGAGAGCGGCCGGCAGCTCTACGAGGTCACCGCGACCGAGCGCTGACCCCGACCGTCCGGGCGCGGCCTCACTGGCCGCGCTCATATTCGGCATATTGCTCCGGCGTCATGCCCGGCAGCCTCTGGATGAAGGCGACCACGGCCCGCAATTCATCCTCGCTGTGGGTGTCGGCAAAGGACGGCATGCCGGTCATCCGGATGCCGTTGCGCACGATCCAGTAGAGCTGGCCGGGGCTCCAGCCCGCGACGGTGTCGGCAAGATAGGGCGGCTCGGGCATCAGGCCCTTGCCGAAGTCGACGGGATCCTTGCCAGGGCCGCCGTGGCAATAGACGCAGGTCTCGTTGTAGAGGCGGAAACCGAGCTTGAGGTCGTTCGATGCCGGAGGCGTGGCCTCGGCTGCAGCCTGGCGCATGACCGACTGGCGCTTGGCGGTCGCGAGGAACCAGGCGACCGGCGCGCTGTCCGCGCCGCGCGCCGTGACGTTGACGATGCCGCTATAGGCGACGCCGAGCGCGACGATCGCGGCAACCACGATTGCGAAGACAAAGCCGGACAGGAACCTCATGGGCACGCCTCCTTGCATGATCAGGATGCGGCCCGCCCGCCTGTCAGGGCGAGCCGACAGTCAAACTCAGGGGAATGGGAACCGGCCTCATGCTAGCCGGGATGGCCCGGCTGCGACAGCAGGCCATGCGGCCGGCTGCCCCGCCGCAGTGGCATCGCTCCGACCGGCTTCGCCGAACCGGCGTCCGGCTCAGGCACCATCGAAGGCGCGCATTGCCGCGGCAATGATGCCGTCGAGCTCCTCGGCCGTCGCGCCGTCGCGCGCCTGCAGCGACAGGCCCTGCATGACCGTCGCGCAGAACGAGGCGAGCGCCGCCGTATCGGTGTCCGGCGCCAGGTCGCCCTCGCTCACGCCGCGCTCCAGGCGCGCGCGGACCCTTGCCAGCGTCATACGCCTGAGATCCTGCAGATAGGCGCGCGAGGGCTCGCTGTCCGGCTGGGCATTGATCAGGCCGACGATCAGCAGGCAGCCGCCGGATCCAGGCGCAGCCAGCGCCACGGCGGCGCTCGCCCGCAGCATGGCTTCGATCGCGGCGCGGCTGTCGGCAGTCTCCTCCAGCGCCTGCATCGACCTGGCGCCGGCCGTGCCGAGATAGAGCTCGACCGCCTCGTGGAAGATCGCCTGCTTGGAGCCGAAGGCGGCATAGAAGCTCGGCGGGTTGATCCCCATGGCGCGGGTCAGCTCGGCGAGCTGCGCGCCCTCGTACCCCTTCGCCCAGAACACCTGCATGGCGCGCTCCAGCGCCTGCTGCCTGTCGAACTTGCGCGGACGTCCGCGACCGGTCATCGCCATCCTATTCCGTAATTCTCACTACATAAAACGATTGACGCTGCATCACAAGGCCGTCAATTATTATGTAATTCGCCTTACAAAATTGGACAGACAATGACCGGGAATACCCTCGACGCGGCACGTATCGCCATCATCAAGGCCTATTTCGCCAAGATCGACCGAGGCGATGCGAGCTATCTCGATGACGTGACCGACGATGTCGAACTGTTCTTTCCCAAATTCGGAACCGGCCGCGGCAAGGCCGACCTCATTCTGTTCGGCAAACGGCTCGGCCGTGATCTGCAAAGCCTGGCCCATGATATCGACGGCTTCAGCTATATCGTGTCGGGCAACACGATCGTGGTCGAGGGCCGCGAAAGCGGCGTGACCGCCGCGGGCATCGCCTGGCCCGACGGCGAGATATCGCAGGGCCGTTTCTGCAACGTCTTCGACTTCCAGGGGCTGAAGATGCGGCGCATCGCCATCTATGTCGACCCGGACTTTGCCAGCACCCATGCCGACCGCATCCATCTGCTGCGCGGCAAGGTCGGCCCGGGCGATACGACGCGCGCGGTCGTCGAGCGCTATTTCGAGCTCTTGAGCACGGGTGCCGATGCGCGCGCGGTTGCCGCCCTGTTCAGCGAAGCCGTCGACTGGGTCATTGCCGGCGATACGGCGCGCGTGTCCTGGATCGGCCGCAAGGTGGGCCGGGCCGGCGTCGCGAGCTTCGTCACGCAACTGCGCGAGGCGATCGAATCCGTGCGTTTCGAGCGCAAGGCGCTGCTGGTCGACGGCCACCGCGCGGTCGCCATCGGCGAGCTCGTCTCACGGGTGAAGGCGACCGGCCGGCTGATCGAAACCGAATTCGCCTTCGATTTCACCGTCGAGGAGGGCCTCGTCACGCGCTTCCGCATGTTCGAGGATTCGGTTGCGGTGGCCGCCGCGGCCTGAACCGCGCCGATTTGCCCGCATCGCCGCGCGATGGCATTGAGGAGCCCCATTTGCAGGGGCACCTCATGCTGATCGATCTTGCCAACGGCCCGGCGCATGCGCGCATCGCAACCGAAGGGGCGGAGCTGCACTCCTGGCAGGTCGGCGGCCACGACCTGCTCTGGTCACGCGACCCGGCCTGGTGGGAGAAATCCTCGCCCCTCCTGTTCCCGATCGTCGGCTGGGCCAATCAGGGCCTCGTTCGCGCCGACGGCGTCGCCCGGCCAATGGGCGTGCACGGTTTTGCGGCGGCCAGCGCCTTCACGCTGGAAGCCAGGACGGCGGCAAGCGCGACCTTCATCCTGTGCGACAGCGCGGCAACCCGCGCCGTCTACCCTTACACCTTTCGCCTCGCCGTCACCTATCGGCTGGAACCCGACCGGATCGCCATCGGCCTCGTGGTCGGCAATCCGGGAACGCGGCCCCTGCCCTATGCGCTCGGCCTGCATCCGGCTTTCCGCTGGCCGCTCGCGGCGCGGCCGCGCGAGGACCATGCCATCGTCTTCGCCGAGGCCGAGACGGCCGAGGTGCCGGTCATCGCCCCCGGCGGCCTGTTCTCCGAGGCGCGGCGGCCAGTGCCGCTCGCGGGGCGGCGCCTTGATCTCGACGACGCGCTGTTTGCCTCAGACGCCTTGTGCTTCCTCCATGCCCGGAGCCGCTCCTTCCGGTTCGTCGCGGGTGAAAATGGCCCCAGCATCACGCTCGAAGCGCACGACTTTCCCCATCTGGCGCTGTGGTCGAAGCCCGGAGCGCCCTTCCTGTCGATGGAAGTGTGGACCGGCTACGGCGACCCTGTCGGCTATGAGGGCGAGCTTGCCGACAAGCCCGGCATGCGCCAGCTCGCGGCCGGCGCCGAGGCGACGCATGGGGTCGATTTCATCTATCGCAGCGGCGCTACCGGCGCCGCGGATGACGCAGCATGATCCTCTCTATCGGAGGCGGGCGCGACAGTCTCCTTCCAAAGGTGGAGCCGCGACAGGAACCGTCATCTCCACGACGCCGGCACATTTCCAAATTACATCGCTATTTCATAATCTTACCCGAACATTCCACGGTTCTGATTCAGGTTTGACAGTCCGCGCGGGAGCGCCAATAGGCTCGCGCCCCTGCTGCCTGAAGGACCGTCACCATGCCCATCGCCCGCCGCGCACTCCTCGTGGGTGCTGCCGCGCTCGCCGCCAGACCCGCCGCCGCGCGGAGCGAACAGCCCCTGCGTTTTGCCGTCAGCGCGGGACCGCTCGCTCAGCTGCTGACCTTCGTCGCCGAGATCGCCCGCCGGCAGGACGGGCTGGCGGTCAGGCTGGTCGAGACCAGCGACTGGGTGACGCCGAACGAGGCGGTCAATGCCGGCGATCTCGACGTCAACTTCTTCCAGCACTCCGCCAATCTGGCGGTGCAGGTGGCGCAGCGCGGCTACCGGCTGGTGGCGGCCGATCCGGCCGGCGTCATCATTCCCGTCGGCCTGTTCTCCAAACGGGTCAAATCGCTGGCCGAGGTGCCCGATGGGGCAACCGTCGCAGTGGCCAACGACCCCATCAACAATGCCCGCGGACTGCTGCTGCTGCAACGGGCCGGATTGATCCACCTGAAGCCGGTGAGCGATCTCAGGATCACGGTCCGCGACATCCTCGACAATCCGAAACGCCTGCGCATCGTCGAGCTCGACGCCGCCCAGCTCTACCGCTCGCTCGACGACGTGACGCTGGCCATGGTCAACCTGACCTATCTGATCCCTGCCGGCGGCGACCCGAAATCCGCCCTGCTGCTCGACACGACCGCCGACGAGCATTTCATCATCCGCTTCGTCACCCGTCCCGAGAACAGGGGTGACGCCCGCCTGCGGCGCTTCCTCACGGCCTTCAAGTCCGACGACACCCGCCGCTTCATCGCCGCGCGCCTGCCGGCCTTCATCCCCGCGTTCTGACCGGCCTCTCCCGGCCCGTCCACGGCGCCGACCTGGATCCAGCATGCCCGCCGAACTTCGCCTCAATGCCTTCACCATGAACACGGTCGGCCATCTCGCGCCCGGCCTCTGGACCCACCCGCGCGACCGGTCGCGCGACCATGGCCGGCTCGCCCATTGGGCCGCCCTGGCCCGCACGCTCGAGCGCGGCCTGTTCGACGCCATTTTCCTTGCCGACGTGATGGGGGTCTATGACGTTCTCGGCGGCGGCCCGGACGCGGCGCTGCGCAATGCGGTGCAACTGCCGATCCACGATCCGCTGCAACTGATCCCGGCCATGGCGCTGGTCACCCGGCATCTCGGCTTCGGCGTCACCGGATCGGTCAGCTACGAGCATCCCTATCCTTTCGCCCGGCGCATCTCGACCCTCGATCATCTGACCGAAGGACGCCTGGCGTGGAACGTCGTCACCTCCTACCTCGACAGCGGCGCGCGGGCCGTCGGCCTGCCGCGGCTCGCCGGCCACGACGACCGCTACGACTATGCCGAGGACTATCTCGACGTCTGCTACAAGCTCTGGGAGGGCAGCTGGGATGACGACGCGGTGGTCGCGGATCCCGCCGCGGCGATCTTCGCCGATCCCGGGCGCGTGCGGCCGGTCCGCCATCAGGGACCGCATTTCACCGTCGACGGTATTCATCTCAGCGAGCCGTCGCCGCAGCGCACGCCGGTGATCTTCCAGGCCGGCGCATCGAGCCGCGGACGGCGTTTCGCCGGCCGCCACGCCGAGGCCGTCTTCGTCAGCGCGCCGACTGCGGCGATCGTCAAGGGCTATGTCGACGCCATCCGCGCCGACGCCGTCGCGGCCGGGCGGCGGGCCGACGACGTGCAGATCTACAGTATGCACACGGTCATTCTCGGCGACAGCGATGCCGAGGCCGCGCGCAAGCATGCGGACTACCGGCGGCATGTGCGCAGCGAGGGGGCCCTCGCGCTTCTGTCCGGCTGGACCGGCCTCGATCTCGGACGCTACCGGCCGGACCAGCCGCTCCGCCATGTCAAGACCAATGCCGGCCAATCGGCGGTGGAGGCTTTCTCCTCGGCCGATCCGGCGCGCCAATGGACGATCGCCGAGCTCGCCGAATGGACCAGCATCGGCGCGCGCGGGCCGGTGACGGTCGGCTCGCCAGCCACGGTCGCCGACGCGCTGGAGGAATGGGCGCAAGCGACCGGCGTCGATGGCTTCAATCTCGGCGCGGTCGTGATCCCGGAAACCTTCGAGGACGCTGCGACCCTGCTGGTCCCCGAGCTGCAGCGGCGCGGCCGCTTCAAAACCGGCTATCGGCCGGGCACGCTGCGCGACAAGCTGTTCGGCGCCGGGCCGCGGCTGCCGGACCGCCATCCGGCCATCGGCGCGGGCGCCAGCGTCCGCGCAGCCGCCGGCTGAACCGGCCGAACGCTTCTCAGGCCGCCTCGCTCAGCAGGCGGCCGATGCGCGCCGAGGTATCGAGAACCTCCCCGACCGGCACCGGCTGGCCGAAGAAGAAGCCCTGCACCTCCGCGCAGCCGATCGTTGTGATGGCCTCGAACTGGGCGCGGGTCTCGACCCCCTCGGCCGTGGTCACCATGTTCAGGCTGCGGCCGAGATCGGTGATCGACGACACGATGGCGCGGCAATCCTCGCGATCGTTGACCTCGGCGACGAAGGTCCGGTCGATCTTGATCTTGTCGAACGGAAAGCTGCGCAAATAGCTCAGCGACGAATAGCCCGTGCCGAAATCGTCCATGCAGATGCGGATGCCGAAGGAGCGCAGCTGGTGCAGGATCGCGAGCGTGGCCTCGCTGTCCTGCAGCAGGACGCTTTCGGTGATTTCCAGTTCCAGCCTGTTCGGCGCCAGCGAGGAGGCGGCGAGCGCCGCGAAGACGCCGCGCGCAAAGTGGTTGCTGCGCAGCTGAACGGCGGAGAGATTGACCGCGACGCGCGTCGCGGTCGGCCAGGCGGCCGCATCGGCACAGGCCCGGGCGAGCACCCATTCGCCGATCGCGGTGACGAGGCCGGTCTCCTCCGCGACGGGCATGAACTCGGCCGGCATGATCTCGCCGCGGGTCGGATGATTCCAGCGCAGCAGCGCCTCGAAACTGACCACCGTCATGGTCTTCATGTCGATGATCGGCTGGTAGCGGATGTCGAACTCGCCGGCACCGAGCGCCGAGCGCAGATCCTCCTCCAGCGCCCGGCGGGCATTGAGCTCGGCCTTCATGGCGGCTTCGAAGAAACGGTAGCTGCCCCGCCCCTCGTTCTTGGCCCGGTAGAGCGCCATGTCGGCATTGCGCAGCAGCTCGTCGGAGTCGAGCCCGTCCTTGCCCGCGATCGCGATGCCGACGCAGGTGCCGATGGTGAGCTCGTTGCTCTCGATGGCGAAGGGCTCCGCCATCCGCTCCACCAGGCGCTCGGCCAGCGAGCGCATTTCGCCGAGGCCCGCACCGCCGCGCAGCATGATCGCGAACTCGTCGCCACCGAAACGCGAGACCACGTCGCCCTCGCGGACGCATTCCGTGAGCCGGCGGGAGACGGCGCGCAGCAGGAGGTCGCCAACCGCGTGGCCGAGCGTGTCGTTGACGATCTTGAAGTTGTCGAGGTCGAGATAGAAGATCGCAAAGGACGACCTGCCGCCGCGCTTGTCGGCGAGATCGTCGTCCATATGGGCCCGGAACAGCGTGCGGTTCGGCAGATCGGTGAGCGCGTCGTGATGGGCCATGTGAACGATGCGTTCCTCGGAGCGCCGCCGTTCGGTGATGTCTTCATAGGTCGAGACCCAGCCGCCATCGGGCATCGGCTGCTGGGACACGGCGATGGTGGAGCCATCATCCATCTCGAAGGCGAAGCTCGCCGAGGCCCGGTCGGCGGCAATGCCGTTCTGCCGGTCGATCAGCCCGGCGAAGCGGGGCGTGCCGAGCGCCCGCATGGTGGCGCCGGGCTGAACCCATTGCTCCGGCAGGTTGAAGATCTCGCGATAGCGCTGATTGCAAACGATCAGGCGATGCATGCCGTCGACGAGCAGCAATCCCTGCGACATGTTGTTGAGCGCGGCGTCGAAACGCTGGTTCTGCGTCCGCAGCTCGACGTCGCGGATCTGCAGCATTTCGTTGCGCTGCTTCAGGTCGGCATTGGTGTTGAGGATTTCGACATTGGCCTGCTCGAGATCGAGCTTGGCCTCCTCCAGCACGCCGGCCAAGGCATTGAGCGCCTTGTGCGCGCGGTCGAGCTGGACGTGCCGGCGGTAGAGCAGCAGCATCAGGATGAGACCGACCGCCACGAGCGCGACGATCAGCCCGGAAAAGATCCAGTGCAGGCGCAGGAGATTGTGCTGATCGGTATCGACGGTTTCCCCGGAAACGCGGTTGGCCGAGGCGGCAAGGCCGGCGAGCTTCTTGTCGAGCGGGCCGAGCAGCGCCCTGATGCGCGTGGCATTGTCGCCCTCACGGACCTTCTCGACCAGCGGCGCGATGTCGGCGAGGACCTGGCCGAGCTCGGCAACGACCTGGCGCCGCTCCGGATCCTGCGCGACGAACTCCTCGAACTCGCCGGAGGTCATCAGGCCGAGCCGGTTCAGAAGGATCTGGTAGCGCAGATCGACGTCATCGGGCGTGACGCCGGAACCGGGCAGAACGACGGCCGCGATGACCTCCTCGAAGCGGACGATCTCGAATGCCGCCTGGCTCGCCAGCCAGGTCACATTGTAGCGGGCCGTCTGCCGGATGATCTGCTGGCGCTCGACGATCAGCACCGAGACATAGACCGAGGCAGAAACCAGCGCGATCATGATCAGCGCGAACAGCAATCCGACCCGCCCGAGCCGGGGCATGAACAGCGTCCGAACCGGAGGCGCCGTGCTTTGAGTATCCACGACGCGACCGCCCCGTTCAGCGCACGATGATCTGCGACAATTGCCAGGCGGACCGGCTGTAATATTTCTGACTGCGCAGCTCAGGGTCCGAATCGTAGGGGTAGACGATGAACAGCGGGCCCTTGTCGCGCACCGGCATATATTCGTTGTTGCGTTTCAGCGCGATGATCACGTTGAACCGGTTGAAGTCCTCGGTCGGGATCTCGGTCGTGTAGTCGTTGAGCGCGATGGCCTGGATCCGGTCACCGGTCGCACCGATGCTGCGCAGGAGCTTGCCGATCTGCACGCCTTCGAATTTCTGCGGCCCGGAATGCCAGGGCGTCGAGGTCTCGAACGAGACCATGCCCATCGCCTCCAGCATGTCCCGGTCATATTGGGCGGTATTGCCGACATTGGTCACGGAGATCTTACCGGAAACAGTCAACATGACTCGTCCCGCCGGCGCCGCCAATGTCTGGCCGAATGCGCGCTCCGCGACCGCCAGGCCAGCCCCGGCAATGGCGGCCAAGCTCAATGCACGCCTGATCTTGTCGATGCCCATGTCACTCTCCAGCCGCCGGCGCAGACTGCCCCTGAGCGCCGCCCGATCCATTCGCCTGCCCACCGATTCGCCGACCCAGCCAGGCGAACTTGGAGCGGCCCATGATAAGCCCGCGCATGAGCAGCACACAATATTCCGGTAACCAATTGGTTATACTTTTCATCGTGCAAATTGGCCACCGAGAGAACGCATGACGAAAAGCAATGCTTTGGCGAATAGCGCCCGCTTCGGCAACGAGGCGGTGGAGGGCTTCCTGGACCGGGCCCAGCGCGCTGCGATGATGGCTTCGGCGGCTGAAAAGATCGGCGAGCTGTTCGATATCCTGAAGATCGACCACCGCAACGACCACAATACGCGCGACACCCCGGCGCGCGTCGCCAAGATGTTCGTCGAAGAGATCCTGCACGGACGATATGTTGCGCCGCCTAAGATTACCGACTTCGAGAACGCGGCGCGCTATGACCAGCTCATCGTCACCGGACCGATCGAGCTGCGCTCGACCTGCGCGCACCACATGATGCCGATCTACGGCAATGCCTATATCGGCGTTCTGCCTTCGGTCGACGGCAAGATCATCGGCCTCTCCAAATACGACCGGATCGTCAACTATTTCAGCACCCGGCTGCAGATCCAGGAAGAACTGGTCAAACAGATCGAACAATTCATCGTCGACACCACCAACCCGCGCGGCCTGGCCGTGCGGATCAGCGCCGTGCACATGTGCAAGACCCATCGCGGCGTGCGCGCGAGCCATGCGAGCCGGATGGTCAACTCGACCTTCTACGGGGAGATGGCGCGCTCGCCGACGCTGAAGGCGGAGTTCCTGCAGGAATGTGCGGCGCTCGAGCCGCGCTGACGCATCCGGAGCACGCCATGGCCGATCCGACCGTTTCGATCGTCCCCGAGGTCCAGGCCGGCGGGCCCGGGCCGCGGGCCGTCTACCGCTCGACCAAGAGCTACGATCACAACGAGGGCCTGTCGTGCTGTTTCCGCCAGTGGCGCGCCGGCCATTCGCACTGCCGGCTGATCCACGGCTACGCGCTGGCGGTCGCCTTCGTCTTTGCCTGCCACGAACTCGACGAGCGCAACTGGTGCTACGACTTCGGTGGCATGAAGCCGGTCAAGGCCTGGCTTCACGACATGTTCGACCACACGATGATCGTGGCGGCCGATGATCCGGAGCTTGGAACCTTTCAGGCCCTCGCCGACAAAGGGCTGGTCGACCTGAGAGTGATGCCGGCGGTCGGCTGCGAGGCCACCGCCAGGTTCATCTTCGACCACGTCGCGCCGCGCATCCACGCCGAGACGCAGGGACGCGTCTGGCTGGAATCGGTCGAGGTGCGGGAACATGCCGGCAATTCGGCGATCTACGAGCCGATACGCAGCTGAGGCACGGCGACGCCCGGCCCTCAGGCGGCAGCGCGGCCCCAATGCATCCCATTGAGACGGGCTGCGGGCGTCAGCCCCTGGAACGCGCCGATCACCTTTTCGAGCCGAACCAGACGCGCCTCCTCGGGATGGCGACGCACCACGAAGCCCGATTTGGCGGCCAGCGCCAGCATGGCTTCGTTGGTCCGGAGCGTCTCGCCGGTCAGCATCAGGCTGCCGGCACGCAACGCCCGGCATTCCAGGCTGGCGATCAGGGCCTGACCGACGCCGCGCCCCTGCCAGGCATCGGCCACCGACAGGGCGAACTCGGCGAGCCCCCGGTCGGCCTGGACGGCATAGACCGCCTCGCCGACCACTTGCGTCTCGCCGCGCACGACGGCCTCGGCGAAGAGCCCGAAAACATGGCCGTCGCCCCTGCCGGTCATGCGCTCGAGCTCGCTGGCCGGCAGCTCGTTGACGCCGCCGAGAAAACGGTTCTGGCGCGACGCGCGGCTGAGGCCGCGGACATGGTCCTGCAGCCGGTCGGCATCGGCCGGCCTCATGGCCCGGACCGTGATGCTGGGCGATGGCAGGCGCAACACATCGATCGCTCCCGCGGGAGCGTTGGGAAGAAGGATGGACATGGTGGTCAGGCCGCCTTGCGCCGGAGACTGTCGGACATGGTGGCGGGCGCCGCGACCGGGTTGCCGACCGTCAGGACCGCGGGACCGGCAATGGCACACACCACGGTCAGGCCCGGGCTCTCCACCGCATAGCTTTCGCCGGCCATGAGAACGATGTCGCGCCGGTCATTGTCGTGGGTGATCCAGAGCGCGCCGTCGAGGCAGCTGACGATCGTTCCGGCATCGCCGCGCTCGCCGAGGCGGACGAGACCGCCGCGCTGCAGATGGATCAGGGCATTGTTCGAAAGACAGACCATGTCCGCCTCCTCAAGGCATGAGCCGGATTCATCGTGTAACAGCACATCAACAAGCAGGCCGGCTCGACATGACGCCACGATGCGCGCATGATCGTTCAGCTTCAAACGATCAATTCTCACGCCCTGCATGAGCTGAGGGAATGTCAAACCGACGCTACGACCTGCCCCCGCTCGACTTCGTGCGCGGTTTCGAGGCCGCCGCCCGGCACCTCAGCTTCACCAAGGCGGCCACCGAGCTGTTCATCACGCAATCGGCGGTAAGCCGGCAGATCAAGGCGCTCGAGGACCATCTCGACACCGTGCTGTTCGAGCGCCGCCATCGTGCCCTCAGGCTCACCGAGGATGGCCAGACCTTCTACCGGATCGCGCTGGAGGCACTCGACCGGCTGCAGAGCGCGGTCGATCGCATGCGCAACAGCCGCGTGCCGGACCAGCTTTCGATCACGACCACGACCGGCCTTGCCTCGCTCTGGCTGATCCCGCGGCTCGGCCGTTTCACCAAGGCCAATCCGCAGATCGACGTCCGGATCGTCGCCAATGACCGCGCGCTCAATCTCGACCGCAGCCTGGTCGACATCGCGATCCGCTACTGCCAGCGGGGAATGGCACCGGCCGACGCCGTGCCGCTGTTCGGCGAGGACATCCTGCCGGTCTGCTCGCCGCAGGTGCTGAACGATCCGGCGACGCCACTGCGCCGGCCGGAGGATCTGAAGCACCACACGCTGCTGCACCTCGACTATCCCGGCATGAAGCGCACATGGTACGACTGGGGTACCTGGCTGACCAGTTTCGGCATGGAGGATCTGAAGCCGGCCGGGACGTTGCATTTCAGCCGGTACGAGCAGCTCATTCAGGCCGCCGTCAGCGGCCAGGGCGTGGCACTCGGCCTGTCGCCGCTGATCAACGAACCGATCCGCTCCGGCCTGCTGGCGGCCCCCTTCGATACGTCGGTGGTCGGCCCGCGCGGCTATTTCCTGATCCGATCGACCAGCGGCGCGTCGAAGCCGCAGGTCGATGACTTCTGCCGCTGGGTGATGGCGGAAGCGGGCCGTGATGCGGCCGGGCCCGACCGCTCCTGACGGACGGGCCCAACCACCGCTCAGCCGCCCGCCAGCAACCGTCTCACCTTGTCGAGCGCCGCATCCTGCGGTTCGCCATAGGCGATCGTGCCGGCAAGGCGTCCCTGTCCGTTCATGAGATAGACGATGGCGGTATGTTCCATCGTGTAGGCATCGCCTTCGGTCGGAACCTTCATATAGACGGCCCGGAACGCCTTGGCGGTCGCGGCGATCTCGGCATCCGTGCCGGTCAGGCCGATGATCCGGGGGTCGAAGGAATCGGTATAGACCTTGAGCAAATCCGGCGTATCGCGGCTCGGATCGACCGAGACGAAATAGACGCGGAAGTCGCGCGCCGCATCACCGAGTTCGCGCATTACATTGGCCATTTCCATCATCGTCGTCGGGCAGACGTCCGGACAATGGGTGAAACCGAAAAAGATGGCGTAGGGTTTGCCGGCAAGGCTCGACGAGGACAGCCTGCGGCCGTCCTCATCAGTCAGTTCGAACGGGCCGCCGATCGCATCGCGATCGAGCACGGTGGTGGCCGAACGCGGTCCGGGCAGCGGCCCTTGCCAATAGGCCCAGACGCCGACAGCCGCGATGATCGCAACCAGGGCCCAGAGGCCGTAACGGATCAGACGAAGGGAAGTCATCGAGAAAACTCATAGAAAGGAATGGGCGGGCCGCGCCAAGGCAGCGCAGGCATGCGATGAATCGGGCAGCGAGAGCTGCCTCCACGCCTCAGGCCGCAGGTGGCGCGCGCGACGGTGGCCTTGGCGGTCGCTGCTGCGCGTCGACGACAAGCCGCGCTGCGGGGGCCGGACCGGTTCCCTCGACGGCCGGAACGGCATGGTCAGCCACCGCGAGCGGTTCGGGCGCAACCGCCAGCACGCAAGCGTCGCATCGGCCGGCATGGGCCTCGATCGGAGGAGCCTCGCCAGGCAGGGCCGTGCAGAACGCGATTGCGGCATCATCGACAGCCGCCGCCAGCATGAGCGGCACCGCGGGGGTGCCGACGCCGATCTGCAGGGGCCGATGGCCGAGCCCGAGCCAGACCATCGCGATGGCGAACAGCGCCGCCACGACGGGTCGGAGATCAGGATGGCGCAGGCGAGCCAGCATGGCGCCCCGGACAGCATGAAACGTCTCGCGCCGTCCTTAGCCGCCGGACGGCCGGGCGCCAAGCGTTTGCGGGGTCGCAGGCCCTCCTTCCCCTTCACAAAGCCGTGGCGACGGCGGACCCGGCTTGATCCTCCCTGCCCGCCGGTGTCTGTTCGCGGCCAGAGCCACGACGGAGATGGAGACGGCCATGACGCATCGCGGAACCATCATCAGGCGGCCCATGGCCGACGGCGCGGAGATCGACATCTATCACATCGAACCCGCCGGCCGGCGGCGCGGCGGCCTCGTCCTGATCCAGGAAATCTTCGGCCTCACCGACCATATCCGCGACCAGTGCGATCGTTTCGCCGGGCATGGCTACGAGGTGCTGGCGCCGGCGCTCTTCGACCGCGAGGCGCCGGGCCTCGACGCCCCCTATACGGCCGAAGGGATCGCCCTCGGCATGAAGGTGGCCCGCGAGCAGCATCCTTTCGAACTCTCGGTCACCGACACCCAGAGCTGCATCGACATGCTGGAAGGCGCCGGACCGGTCTTCATCACCGGCTATTGCTACGGCGGCTCGGTGACCTATGCCGCTGCGGCGCGCTGCCGAGGCCTTGCGGCCGCCTCCGGCTATTACGGCGGCATGATCCCGCGCATGGCGGACGAACGGCCGCGCTGCCCGACGATCCTCCATTTCGGGCGCAAGGACGCCGGCATTCCGCTCGATGCGGTCGAAGCCTTCGCCAAGGCGCGGCCGGAGGTCGAGGTCCATCTCTACGATGCCGGCCACGGTTTCAATTCCGACCGGCGCACCGACTATGACGAACCGAGCGCGCGCCTTGCCCTGGAGCGCACGCTCGCGCTGTTCCAGGCGCATGGCGGCTGAGACGCAGGCCTGCATATTCCTCTGTTTTCCCGCGACGCCCGGCGGCTGATAGTCAGGCGGCCTCCCCCGCAGAAACAGGATGCCCATGGCGCTCATCGGCCACCGCCTCAATGCTTCCGCCGAACCGGTGCCGGCGGCCGTCCTCAATGCGTTCCGCCCGGTTCAGGTCGCGATCATCTCGGACAACATGAATCGCCTGCATGGGACGCGGTCGCTGAAACCCTATCACCGCAGCGGCAAGCTCATCGGAACGGCCGTCACCGTGAAGACGCGCCCCGGTGACAATCTCTTCCTGCACAAGGCCTATGAGCTCTTGCGGCCCGGCGATGTTCTCGTGGTCGACGGCGCGGGCGATCTCGGCCAGGCTCTGGTCGGCGAGATCATGATGAACCGGGCCCGGGCCATGGCCGTCGCTGGCTTCGTTGTCGATGGCGCGATCCGCGACGTGGCGGCCTTCGCGCAGGCCGATTTCCCGTGCTTTGCCCGCGGCGTGACGCATCGGGGACCGTACAAGACCGGCCCCGGCGAAATCAACGTGCCGGTCGCCATCGACGGCATGGTGGTGCTGCCCGGCGACGTGGTGATCGCGGACGAGGACGGCGTCATCTGCTTCGATCGCCGCGATGCCGATGCCCTGTTGGCCCTGGTTCGCGAACAGGAGGCCCGGGAAAGCGCCGCTCTCGCTGCGATCGCCGAAGGGCGTGCCGACATTGGCTATATCGGCGCGCCCCCGGCGGATGCGCGCGCTCAATAGCGTGCGTGGATCCTCAGGCCGAAGACATGCGCCGGACCGGCCCGGTCGCGGTTGTAGCCGGGATTGTGGACCAGCTGATAGTTCGCCGCGACGAAGACATTGTCGCGATAGACGGGCAGATCGTAATAGGCTTCCAGCATCCGTTCCGAACCGTAGCGCAGCTTGCCGTCGCCGATGATGAGGCCGGTGCCGCCGGCCGCGAGGAAATCGCGGTGGTAGCGCGAGAGGTCGTTCTGCGCGACGGCGATGCCGGCGGTGTGGCCGGGCCGGCCCCATCGTTCGCCCTTGAAACTGAGGCCGAAGGCGATCGACCGGTCGATCTGGGTGAAGGCGAAGGTTTCGGTCCTGCCGTCGTTCCAGCTCGCCCGGAAGAAAGTGCCGACATTGTCGGCGATCTCCTGATCGACCAAGATGCCGAAGCCCCATTTGCTGTTGCCGTAGCGATGGGTCGTGGCCATCGCCGCGTCGGGCGTCAGCCCGGTGAGCGCGGCAATGTCGAGCGCCTGCCGGTAATGGCCCATCCGGCCGGTGGAGTAGTAGGCGAACGGCTTGATCGCGCCCGGGCGGCCGAACCAGTTGTGCTGGTAGGCCAATTCCAGGACATGGCTGACATTGTTGGGACGGAACGGCAGCTCGCCGCCATTGGCCTCCGACGGCATCAGCAGCGCGCCGTAGCGAATGGCGAAGGCCGGATCCGGGATGATCTCGATCGCGACGCCCTGGGTATAGCCGCGGACGTCGGCGGCGAAATCCCAGGCCGATGATGCCCAGAGCGACCAGTTCCAGAACTGCCGGCGCGCATCGCCGGCATAGGTGCTCGTCTGGAAAATGTCGCCGGCCGCGAACTTGCCCACCGTGACGACCACGCGCCGGGTGGGCACGAAACCGGCGAGCTGGTTGAAGTCGCCCGGACGCCATTCCGCCTCGGCCCCCAGTGCGAAGGTCTGGCGCAGGAACATGCGCGCCAGCGACAGGACGCCCACCTTGTTGCCGCCCTTCTGCGCATCGCCGTTGGTGAAGCCGGCAATGCCCAGCGTGTCGCCGAGGCCGAAGCCCTGGAAATATTCGGGGTTGATGTAGAGCTCACCGCCCGGCCAGGGCATGCGCATGCCGAAATAGGCGGTGATGCTGGTCGACTGCCTGACCTGGCCGCCGGCCGGAAGGCTGTTGCGTCCGGAATAGGCCGCCCGGAAGCTGGGATAGCCCTGGATGAATTCGGTCATCTGGGCATTGAGCCTGACATTTTCGGGGATCCGCTCGCCTTCGGGCGTCGCCCAGCCCTGGGCCGTCGCCGGCACAGCCGTCAGCGCCAGCAACATGGCGGCGCCAAGGCCGGCGCGCCTGGCCATCCCGGCCGTCCCAACGGTCCTGATCATGCAAGTCATCGGTCACCTGTAGCGAAACGTTGCGCTTTGTTTCGGTCTATTGTGAAGGGCGTGTGTCAGATCGCTGCCATCCCCGTCCTGACGGAAGAGTGCCGAACATGCCCCGTGGACCGGACCGAGCCGGGCGCAGGGATCGATCCGGCATTCGAACGTGCCGTGACGGCAAATGGCCTTGGCCGTTCGCCGGATAGCTGCGCGGGACAGCTGCCGCCGCCTCGGTGGAGCCGATATTGCCGATGATCGCCCGTCCACGCCCGGGGTCGTGTCACGACGCGGGGCTGGCGGGCCGACAAGAACCATCGTTCATGACAGCCTCCGCTGCTTGCCGGCGCGGCCGGAGCCGCCGCCTGCGATCGCGGCCAGATCGCACAGGCTCGCGCCTGCGCGCGACCTGGTCGCGGCGCATCGCCTCAACTTGATTGTCGGGAAAAAGGCCCGAACTGCACGGGCGTGATCGAAGTAGTTCGACCGCCTGCGTCTGTCAACCTGCAATGTCGGCGCCTGCGGATACTTCGGCAACTCTGCCACCGCAATTCCCCATCGGCGCCCAACGCCCCCGATTGCGGCGCAAGAAGCGGAGTGAGCAGCAGCGGCCGCTGCGCTTGAAGGACGCCATCGCCAGCGCGGCCTCTCCAGCCCACCCCGATCAGGATCACGGTTCATGACCCAGCTTCTCGGCAAAAGCATCATCGTCACCGGCGCCAGCTCCGGCATCGGCCGGGCAGCCGCCCTCTTGTTCGCGCGCGAGGGTGGCCGCCTCGTCGCCGCCGCCCGGCGCCAGGCCGAGCTCGACGATCTCGTCGGCGAGATCGCCGAAGCCGGCGGCACGGCGGCGGCGCTCGCCGGCGATGTCGCCGACGAAGCCTATGCCAAGGCGCTGGTGGCGGAAGCCGTCGGCCGCTTCGGCGGCCTCGACGTCGCCTTCAACAATGCCGTCATCATCGGCGAGATGAGCCCGGCGCCCGACATGACGCTGGACAACTGGTCGAAGGTGATCGCCACCAACCTCACCGGCGCCTTTCTCGGCGCCAAGCATCAGATTCCCGCCATGGCGGCCCGCGGCGGCGGATCGGTGATCTTCACCTCGACCTTTGTCGGCCATACCGCGGGCATGCCGGGCATGGCCGCCTATGCCGCCAGCAAGGCCGGCCTGATCGGACTGATGCAGGTGCTCGCCGTGGAGAACGGAGCGCGCGGCATCCGCGTCAATGCGCTGCTGCCCGGCGGCACCGACACGGCGGCGGCGGCCGAATTCGCGTCCTCCGAGGATGCCCGCGCCTTCGTTCGCGGCCTGCATGCGCTGAAGCGCATATCGACCCCCGAGGAACAAGCGCGTTCGGCACTCTACCTTGCCTCGGACGCATCCTCGTTCACGACGGGCACGACGCTCATCGTCGACGGCGGCGTCTCGATCAACCGCACCTGACGCCATCGGGCGCCGCCGACGCCCCATCGTTCCGCCTCGCGGCGTGCGGCTCTCGACCGGCAAGCCGCGAGGCCTTCGATGACCCGACGCTACAGCGCAATGTCGCGGTTGACGTTCTTGTAGAGGAGATATTCGGCCTCCTCGAAGCCGGTCGGATAGAACTGCTGCGGACAGAAGCCGCCCATCCAGATGAAATCGTCGGCCCAGATCTCGTGCCAGTCCTCGCCGAGGAAATAGAGCCCTTGTCCGCGCAGCATGTAGAGCCCGTGCTCCATCACGTGCGTCTCGACGTCGGGAAAGCAGGCGCCTGTCTGGAACCACATGAGGTTCATCTCGAAATCGAAGCGCATGTCGCCGAAAGGCAGCAGGAACTGGAAGCCGCGGCCTTCGAGCCCGGTCGGGTTCTCCCGCGGCACCCGGTCGCGATGAGAGACGATCAGCTCCGGAGCGGGAAGGTCGATCGCCTCGTAGCGCTTGCGCAGGCCCAGCAGCCGCGCCTCACCCTCCCCTGCGTTCTTCACCGAGAAGCCCGTGCCGGGCGGCACGTAGAAGAAGCCACCCGCAGTCAGTTCCGACGGCCTGGCGTCGTCGACGCGAACGACCGCCGTGCCCGAGAGCACGTAGAAGAAATGCTGGACGCCGGCCTCGGCAATGGTGCGATTGCTGCCGCCGCCCGGAGCGATCTCGAGCACGAACTGGGCGAATTGCGCGCCGAGAACCGGCGCCGCGAGGAAGCGTGCGACGGTCGCGTCATAGGCCGGCAGCCGGCTCTTCAGCACTCCCTCCGGCGGCATGAAGGCATAGTTGCGCTTCACCACGCCGCGGTTGTGCCCGATGGCACCGGGCGGCAGACGACCAGGGGCGACGTTCAGCATGTGCGGACGCATGGCGGGGTTCCCAATGAGGTGACGCGGGGGACGAGCCTAGGACGCCGCCCTCCGCCGCGCCACGTCTCACGCGCGCCGCCGCCATGCCGAACCCGCCTCAGAGCGAACGCGCGATCAGGAGCTTCATGATTTCGTTGGTGCCGCCGTAGATCTTCTGGATGCGGGCATCGACGAACATGCGGCCGATCGGGAATTCCTGCATATAGCCATAGCCGCCATGCAGCTGGAGGCATTCGTCGATCGTCTCGTTCTGCTTCTGCGAGCACCACCACTTGGCCATGGAGGCGGTGACCGTGTCGAGCTCGCCGGCGATCAGCTGGGTGATGCACCAGTCGACGAAGATGCGTGCGATCATCGTCTCGGTCTTGCGCTCGGCAAGCTTGAAGGCCGAGTTCTGGAAGGCGATGATCGGTTGGCCGAAGGCCTTGCGCTCACGGGTATAGTCGACGGTGAGCCTGAGCGCCTTTTCCATGGCCGCGACCGCGCCGACGGCGAGCGACAGGCGCTCGCGCGGCAATTGCTGCATGAGCTGGACGAACCCCTGCCCCTCGGTCTCGCCGAGCAGGTTTTCCGGCGGCACGATGGCATCGTCGAAGAACAGTTCCGACGTGTCGGAGGCGTTCATGCCGATCTTGTCGAGGTTGCGTCCCCGGCGGAAACCGTCATTGCCCTCGGCCTCCAGCACCAGCAGCGAAATGCCCTTGGCGCCGGCCGCCTCCTCGCCCGTCCGCGCGACGACGACGATGATGTCGGCAAGCTGGCCATTGGTGATGAAGGTCTTGGAACCGTTCAGCACATAAGAATTGCCGCGCTTGCGCGCGGTGGTGCGCACCGCCTGCAGATCGGAGCCGGTGCCCGGCTCGGTCATGGCGACCGCGCCGATCAGCTCGCCCTTGGCCATTTTGGGCAGCCAGCGCTGCTTCTGCTCCTCCGTGCCATAGGCAAGGATGTAGTGCGCGACGATCGTGCTGTGCACGCCGACGGGGCCGGCAATTTCCGGCACGATGTCTTCGAGATCCTCGGTCACCGCGGCTTCGTAGGCGAAGGTCGCGCCAAGGCCGCCATAGGCCTCGGGAACGCCGGCGAGCAGCGCCCCCATGTCGCCGAGCGCCCGCCAGGCGGAACGGTCGGTGATCTTCTCGCGGCGCCAGCGCTCGGCATGCGGGGCGAGGTCCTTGGTGAGGAAGCGGCGGAACGGATCGCGGAAGGCGTCGAGTTCCTCGGTCATCCAGGGCGAGCGATACGTCATGCGCGGCCTCCCGTCTTGCCGGCTTTGGCGAGGAAACGGTGCACCGCCTCGCGGAAGGCCTCCGTCTCCATGCAGCCGATGAGTTCGTTGAGCTCGGCGTCGAGCTGCTCGGCCATGGAGCGGCCCGCCGTGCCGTGGATCAGGCGCTTGGTCGCGGCCACCGCGGCCGGGCTGAAGCCGGCAAGCCGCTTGGCCAGCGCCGCGGTCTCGGCGGCGAGCTCCGCCTCCGGCACCACCTTGTTGACCAGGCCCCAGCTTTCCGCCTGGGCCGCGCTGAAGCCATCCTCCATCAGGAAGATCTGCATGGCGCGGCGCGCGCCGACGATACGGGCGAGCCCGACCGTGCCGCCGGCATCAGGCGACACGCCGAGCCGGATATAGGCCGGGGTGAACCGGGCGGTGTCGGCGGCGACGCAGAGATCGCCCATGAAGGCGAGCGACAGGCCGCCGCCGGCCGCTGCGCCCTGCACGCTCGTCACCACCACGGCGGGATGGGTCCTGAGGGTCGTCAGGAACGCGTGGGTCGGCTCCAGGATGCCGGTCACCATCGGTCCCGTGGCGTCGATATGCGCCGCAAAGGTCTCGATGTCGCCACCGGCGCAGAACGACCGTCCAGCGCCGCGGATGACGATCACCCTGACGTCGCGGCGCTCCGCCAGTTCCTGCCCGATGGCGAACAGCGCAAGCGCCGCGTCGCGGTCCAGGGCGTTGAACCGTTCGGGACGATCCAGCGTGATCGTCGCGACCGGGCCGTCATAGTCGAGCCGTGCCGGCGCGCCCATGGATCACCTCCTCACATCAGGATGCCGCCACCGCAGACCAGAACCTGGCCGCTGACGTAGTTCGATTCCGGGCTGCAGAAGAGATAGACCGCATTCGCCGCCTCTTCCGGCGTGCCGGCCCGGCCGAGCGGAATCATCCGGTCCATGGTCTCGAGCAGCGCCGGCTGGACGCCGACCTTGATCTCGCGACCGGCAACGTCGATCGTCTTCTGCTGGGTCTCGATCGCCTGGGTCAGGCGCGTCTTGATCAGGCCGAAGGCGACGCAGTTCACATTGACCTTGTAGCGTCCCCACTCCTTGCAGAGCGTGCGGGTGAGCCCGATCAGCGAAGCCTTGGCGGAGGAATAGCTGGCCTGGCCGGCATTGCCGTAGAGACCGGCGATCGAGGAAATGTTGACCACCTTGCGGAAGACTTCGCGGCCCGCTTCGGCATCGCGCTTGGCGAGCACGCGGATCGGCTCGGAGGCGGCGCGCAGGATCCGGAACGGCGCGACCAGATGCACGTCGAGCATGGCCTGGAACTGCTCGTCGGTCATCTTCTGGATGGTCGAGTCCCAGGTATAGCCGGCATTGTTGACGATGATGTCGAGACCGCCGAAGGTCTCCATCGCGGCGCCGACAAAGCGGTCGGCGAAGCCCGTATCGGTCACGCTGCCATTGACGGCAATGGCCTCGCCGCCCGCAGCCTTGATCTCGGCGGCGACCGCATCGCCCGGCTCCGCGTCGAGATCGTTGACGACGACCTTGGCGCCTTCGGACGCGAGCTTGAGCGCGATGGCGCGGCCGATGCCGCGGCCCGAGCCGGAGACGAGCGCAACCTTTCCGGACAGTTTGGCCATGGGTGGTTTCCTTTGCATCTGAATGAGGGAGGCGCGCCTTCAGAGCGCGACGACGGCTTCGCCGGCGAGCTTCACCTCGCCGTCGGCATCCTTGGTGGTCAGGGCAAGCCGCGCGCGCTTCTCGCCGGCCGCCTCGAACAGCTCGGTCACCGTGCCTTCACAGGTCAGCCGGGCGCCAAGCTGGGTGATCGCGGCGAAGCGGGTCGAAAACGACCTGATCGCCTGCGGCGGCACCGCGTCGGTCAGGGCCTGGCCGAGATAGGCCATGACCAGCATGCCGTGGCTGAAGACGTCGGGAAAACCGGCTTGTCTGGCAAAGTCGATGTCGACATGGATCGGGTTGTGGTCACCGGAGGCACCGCAATAGAGCGCCAGGCGATGGCGGGTGATCGGCGGAAAGGTCTTGAATACCAGCCGGTCGCCGACCGCGGCGGAGGCGAGATCCTTGGGTCGTTCGGTCATGCCTGCCCCCTTCAGTTCCGGACAACGATGGTGCGCGTGGTATCCGCGACGTGGCGCCCGTCCTGGTTGGTCACCTTGGTCTTGACGCCGACGAAGGTGAGCGCTCCGCCTTTCTTCACTGCCACGTCCGTTACCTCGGAGACGAAGGTCAGCGTGTCGCCGACCAGGATCGGCGCGTGATAGGTGAAGCCCTGCTCGCCATGGAGCACCCTGGCGAGATCGATGTTCAGCGCTTCGAGGAATTCGAAGGGCCGGTCGTTGTCCATCATTTCCAGACAGAACAGGTAGGTCGGCGGCACCGGCACGCCGGCAAAGCCGGCGGCCTTGGCGGCGGCCTCGTCGCGGTAGACCGGGTTGGTCTCGCCCGTCGTGTTGAAGAAGTAGCGCAGGCGTCCCGGTTCGACCCGGGCCGTGACCGGCGAGAACCGGCGTCCAACGGCGGATTGATCGACCATGTCGCGCCTCACGCCTGCTCGTAGAGCGTGACGACGCAGGCGCCGCCGAGCCCGAGATTGTGCTGCAGGGCGTGCCGCGCCCCGTCCACCTGCGTCGCGCCGGCCGTGCCGCGCAGCTGGCGCGTCAGCTCGTAGCACTGGGCAAGCCCGGTGGCGCCGAGCGGGTGGCCTTTCGACAGAAGGCCGCCGGACGGATTGGTCACCACCTTGCCGCCATAGGTGTTGTCGCCTGCATCGATGAAGCGCTCGGCGCCGCCTTCGGGGCAGAGACCCAGCGCCTCGTAGGTGATCAGCTCGTTGTGCGCGAAGCAGTCGTGCAGCTCGACGACATCGAGGTCGTCGGGGCCGATGCCGGCCGCCTCATAGACCTTGGCGGCGGCCGCCTTGGACATGTCGTAGCCCACCACCCGCATCATGTCGGCGCTGTCGAAGGTCGAGGGTGTGTCGGTGGTCATGGCCTGGGCGGCAATGCGCACGTCGGCGCGGATGCCGTGTCGCTTGGCGAAGGCTTCCGACACGAGCACGGCCGCCGCGGCACCACAGGTCGGCGGGCAAGCCATCAGGCGGGTCATGACGCCGGGCCAGATCACCTGGTCGTTCATCACCTGCTCTGCGGTGACCTCGTTGCGAAAGATCGCCAGCGGGTTGTTGACAGCATGCCGGCTCGCCTTGGCGCGCACCTTGGCGAAGGCCTCCATCGTCGTGCCGTACTTCTTCATGTGGCTCATGCCGGCGCCGCCGAAATAGCGCAGCGCCAGCGGGATCTCCGGCGCGCCGACCAGTTCGTCGGTCACCTTGTCGAAGGTCTCGAACGGGCTCGGCCGATCGGTGAAGACCGCGCCGAGCGCGCCCGGCTTCATCTGCTCGAAGCCGAGCGCAAGCACGCAGTCGGCGGCTCCGGAGGCGATCGCCTGACGCGCGAGGAACAGCGCGGTCGAGCCCGTCGAGCAGTTGTTGTTGACGTTGATGACGGGGATGCCGGTCATGCCGATCGGATAGATCGCAAGCTGGCCGGCGGTGGAGTCGCCATAGACATAGCCGGCATAGGCCTGCTCGATCTGGTCGTAGCCGATGCCGGCATCGGCCAGCGCCAGGCGACCAGCCTCGGCGCCCATCTCATGGTAGGGCGCGCTGGCGCCAGGCTTCGCGAACGGGATCATGCCAACGCCTGCGACGACGACACCGGACGCCATGCTTTCCTCCATAAGTTACCGTCTGGACATTAAGTGACCCATGGGTAATATATGACACGCTGAAAGCGGTCAATCCAGGCCGAAAGGACGATGGGACAGGAGCACATGGCCGGGCGTACCAAGCTCAAGGAAACCCCGCCCTGGGTGCCCTTCGAGGACCGCCGCAGGGCCCGCGACGAGAAGCGCGAGGCGGTATTGCGCATGGCCGTGAAGATGTTCCTGACCGAAGGCTACCATCGCACCACGCTCAACGAGGTCGCGGCGCGGCTGAACATCACCAAGCCGGCGCTCTACAACTATTTCCGCAGCAAGGAAGAGATCCTCGTCGAATGCTATCGCATCGGCCAGGACACCTATGACGCGATGATCGAAGCGCTCGACAGCCTCGACGGCACTGGCCTGGACAAGGTGCGCGCGCTGATCCGCGCCTATGTGAAGGCGATCACCAGCGAGTTCGGCATGTGCGTCACCCGGCTCGACGAGCGCGAGCTGTCGCCGGAAGCGCGCGCCTCGGTGCGCCGCTCGAAACGCGGCTACGACACCGCGTTCCGGTCGCGCATCGAGGAGGGTATCGCCGACGGCTCGATCCTGCCGTGCGACCCGAAGCTCGCCGCCTTCGCCATTGCCGGATCGCTGAACTGGATCGGCCATTGGTACGACCCCGACGGCCCCCTGTCGGCCGAGGCGATCGCAAACGAATTCGCAGAACGGCTGACCGGAGGCATCGCCGCCCATTAGCCGCCCCGGCGCCAGGGCCCGTCAAGAGGCCGCCGCACCAAACCTCGAGGGAGAACGCCAGACATGAACATCACGCACGGCTTCAAGCGCGCGCTGCAGATCAATTCCGGCGGCCTTGCCGTCGTCTGCGGCGAGCGCCGCAAGACCTGGGCCGACATGGGCGAGCGCATTCCACGCCTGGCCGGCGGCCTGGCCCGGCTCGGCATCGCGCCCGGCGACCGGGTCGCCATCCTCAGCCTCAATTCCGACCGCTATCTGGAGACCTATCTCGCCGCCGCCTGGGCGGGCGCGGTGATCGTGCCGCTCAACATCCGCTGGTCGCCGCTCGAGAACGAGGATGCGCTGCGCGACTGCCGGGCCAAGCTCCTGATCGTCGACAAGGCCTTCGCCGCGGTGGGCAGCACGCTGGCGGGCGCGATCGAAGGCCTCGGCCTCGTCCATGCCGACGACGACGCGGCTCCTGCCGGCATGCGCGACTATGAAGGCCTGATCGCCGAAAGCGATCCGGTTCCCGATGCCATGCGCAAGAGCGAGGATCTCGCCGGCATCTTCTATACCGGCGGCACGACCGGACGATCCAAGGGCGTGATGTTGAGCCATGGCAACCTGATGGCCAATGCGCTCAATGCCCTCGGCGAAGGGATGTTCCCGCCGACCTGCACCTATCTGCATGCCGCCCCGATGTTCCACCTCGCCAACGGCGCGGCCATGTATTCGCTGCTGCTGAGCGGCGGCACCAACGTCATCATCAAGGCCTTCACCCCGGAAGGCGTGATGGAAATCATCGCGCGCGAAAAGGTGACCGAAGTCCTTCTGGTGCCCACCATGATCCAGATGCTGGTCGACCACCCGGCGCTCGCCGCGCACGACATGTCATCGCTCGAGTACATCATCTATGGCGCCTCCCCGATCAGCGAAGCGGTGCTGGACCGGGCGATCGCCGCCCTGCCCGGCACCAAGTTCCGCCAAGCCTACGGCATGACGGAGCTGTCGCCGATCGCGACGCTCCTGCACTGGCATGACCATATCGGCGAAGCCCGCGCCAAGGGCCGCCACCGGTCGGGCGGGCGGGCGACGCTCGGCTGCGAGGTGCGCATCGTCGACGCCGAGGACCGGCCCGTGCCGCTGGGCACGGTCGGCGAGATCGTCGCCCGCGGCGACAATGTGATGATGGGATACTGGGAGCGCCCGGAGGAGACCGAGCGGGCACTCGCCGGTGGCTGGATGCATACGGGCGACGGTGGCTACATGGACGCCGACGGCTTCGTCTATGTCGTCGACCGGGTGAAGGACATGATCATCTCGGGCGGCGAGAACGTCTATTCGACCGAGGTCGAGAACGTCGTCGCCCAGCACCCCGCGGTGGCGCAGTGCGCCGTGGTCGGCATTCCCAGCGAGGAATGGGGCGAGCAGGTCCATGCCGTGGTCATGCGCAAACCCGGCGCCAGCGTCACGGCGCAGGAGATCATCGCCTTCTGCAAGGAGCGGATCGCCGGCTACAAGTGCCCGCGCTCGGTCGACATCAGCGACAATCCCCTGCCCATGTCGGGCGCCGGCAAGATCCTCAAGCGCGAGCTGCGCCGGCCGTTCTGGGACAGCAAGGAGCGGCGGGTGAACTGAACCGGGGCCGGACGCCTTGGCCATTCGCTCCACAACAGCCGCCGCGCGCCCTCGCGCCGCGCGGCGCCTCACGGGATGGGACTGCCTCACGATGAATCGTTCCCTCGGCAAGATGCTGGTCGGCAATATCCTCCAGACAGCGGCCCTGCGCTTTCCCGACGACCCGGCGGTCGTCTGCGCCGGAACCGGCCGCCGATACACTTTTCGGGCGGTGAACGAGCGGGTCAACCGGCTCGCCCATGCGCTCGGCGATCTCGGCTTCGCCAAAGGCGACGTCGTCGCCTTTCTCTCCTCCAACCGCGCCGAGATGGTGGAGATCTATTTCGCCCTCGCCCGCACCGGCATTGTCGGCCTGCCGCTGAACTATCGCCTCGCCACCAGCGAAATGGTCGAGCTGATGCGCGCCATGGGGGCGAGTGGCCTCATTCACGAGGCGAAATTCGCCGCTGCCGCCACGGCCGCGCAGCCACTTCTGAAACATGTGATCGAAATCGGCGGCGACGGCACGGCCCCGGCCAGGGACTATGAAAGACTGCTGGCAGCCGCCTCGCCGGCCGCGGTCGAGATCGAACTCGACGAGGCCGATCCGTTCTATTTCAACCTGACCTCGGGCACGACCGGCCTGCCCAAATCCTACGTGCTCACCCAGTACAACAACAGCACGCTGCAGCCGATGTTCCAGGCCTTCGAGACCTCGCGCAAGGACGTGGCGCTGACCGTCTTCCCGGCGTTCGGCCGCGTCGGCTTCGCCTGGATCGCCGCGGCGGTGATGTATGGCATTCCCAATGTCATCGCCAATTTCGAACCCAACGACGTGCTGCGCCTGATCGCCGAGGAACGGGTGACCATGGTCAATCTGGTGCCGACCATGGCGGCCATGCTGATGCCAGCGATCGCCGCCGCGCCACGCGATCTCTCATCGCTGCGCGCCGTGGTCTTCGCCGGTTCGAGCCTGCCGGCCAGCATTCGCGAGCAGACGATCGAGAAGCTCTGCCCCCATGTCTACGAATATTACGGCATGCAGGAGACCGGCGCGCTGGTCGCCTCGACGCCCGCGGACCGCGCGAAGCGGCCCGACTCCGTCGGGCGCCCCATTCTGTTCGGCGAGGTCAGGATCGCCGACGACGAGGGCCGCACGCTGCCGCCGGACACGCTCGGCGAGATCCTCGGCCGCTCGCCCAATGCGGTGACGGCCTATTTCGAGAACCCGCAGAAATCGGCGGAGACGTTCCGCGACGGCTGGATCCATACCGGCGATCTCGGCAGCATCGACGCCGAGGGTTATCTGTTCATCCGCGGCCGGAAGAAGGACATGATCGTCACCGGCGGCCAGAACGTGCATGCCGCCGAGGTGGAGGAGATCATTCTGCGCTGTCCCGGCGTCGCCGACTGCGCGGTGTTCGCCCTGCCCGACGACATGTGGGGCGAGCGCGTGACCGGTCTCGTGGTCGTGGCGGAAGGCTCGGACCTGACCGCCACGACGCTGGAGGCGCATTGCCGCCAGCACCTCGCCGGATTCAAGACCCCGAAGCAGTTCATCCTGCAGACCGAGGCCCTGCCACGGACGCCGACCGGCAAGGTTCAGAAATTCCTGCTGGTCGAGCGGTTCGGCAAGGCCTCCGGCTGATGCCGTCATGTCTGGCTGCGGTTGGCGCGGCGCGCGACCAAATCGGTTAAGCTCCGCCGGCCGCAGTCAGGGCCGGAGCTCAGCGTGACCAGCATATTCGACGGCGAGGCCGTCCGTTTCGACATCCCCACGGGATTTCGCGTGGGCAACTACGAGATCCTGGACCGGCTCGGCAGCGGCTGGACCGCCGAGACCTATCTGTGCCGGGAACTGCCGACCGGCATACGACGCGCGTTCAAGATCTACGATCAGTTCGACGATCGGCAGGCCATCCTCAACCTGAAGCTCGTCGCCCACTATGCCGATCTCCTGGAGCGGCTCGGCGACATCGCCCTCCTGCCGCGCTACCACCATATGGGCCACCTGTTCCTGTGGAGCCATGACGGGCTCGGCCACCACTACATGATCCAGGAATGGATCGAGCATGGACCGACGCCGCTGTCCGCCTGCAGCCGCGAGCAGGTCTCGGCCTTCCTCGCCAAGGTGAAGCGCGTGCATGCGCGCGGCCTCGCGCTCGGCGATTTCGAGCCCGAGAACCTGGTCGTCACGCCCTCCGGCGCGATCCGCATGGTCGACTGCGACTACGGCCGGCCCGGCCGCGACAACACCAATATCGAAGGTGATGTCCGCGCCCTCGGCCGGCTGTTCAAGCCCTTCGGCTTCAAGGATTTGTGGCAGGCGCTCCGCTGACCGGGGGCGCTGCGGCAGGCCGGTCCTTGATGATCTTGTAGAGCTGGAAGCGCGGTCCGCTGAACACGAGCTCGAGCTGGTCGGGCACCGGATTCTCCCGGTCAGGGTCGGTGAACACGACATAGACGTAATCGTAGTGTTCCCACCAGGTGTCCCAGTAATGGCTGTCCTCGCTGTCGATCGGCTCCAGCGCGGCGCGCAGCTGATCGACCGTCGGCGGCGTTCCGTCCTCGGTGTCGACCCGGTCGCGATAGGCCGAGCGCACATGCATGATCTGCTTGCCGGCAACCGTGAAGGCGGTCGTCACCAGAGCCGAGCGCTCGATGATGGCAAGGCAGGCGGCATGGACGAGGCCGTAGTCGCGCACGCTGTCGCCGGCGTCGCGCTCGCCATAGGCGACCAGCACCTTGGCACCGCGGGTCAGCTGCTGCATCGACTGCTGGACCGCGAGGGGCCCGCGCGACAATTGGGCCCAGGCGAGCTGCACCTCGGCCGTGCGCACCGCGATCAGCGCCAGCAGCACCACGATGAAGCCGCGCCGCACGAAGATGTGGCGCAGATCGACATTGATGCAGGCGATCAGCATGTAGGCGACGGCGACCGGCAGGCGCTGGTCGGCGAGATAGGAGCCGAACATCACCCGCGGCATGGCCATGTAGACGATGGCGCTGACGACGAGCAGCGGCCAGGTAATGGCATGGAAGCGCAGCACCTTGTGGCGCAGCGCCCAGGCGGCGGCCACCACGACGATGCCGGTCAATGCGAAGGCGACCGCATCCGAATAGATCTCGATGACGTAGATCAGCCCGTCGATCTTGCCCTTCGGTTCCCAGGAATTGTCGGCCGCCAGTCCCCAGGTCGGGCTCGCCCTGAGCAGGGGCAGCACCGGCAGGAACGGGATGCCGGTAGCGCAGAAATCGGCCAGGCGCCGCATCAGCGGTATGTCGCGCCGGTGGTAGAGCCGCTCGATCTCGATCGCAAGGAGCCCGAGCCCGAACACGCCGACGACATAGAGGTGACAGAAGAACAGGGCGCAGACGAACAGCGCCGCGACGGCGAGGCGCAGGACGATATTGCGTTCACGCAGGTGGACCCAGGCGGCGAGTCCCCAGAGCGCCAGGCCGAAACCGAACACATAGTTCAGCACGCCGACCAGCAGCACGTAGTTGTAGAGCAGCGGAAAGCCGATCAGCGGCAGCGCCGACCAGTGGCCGAACAGCGCTCTGTTGAACGCCAGCGTGCCCGACATGATGAGCAGGAAGGTCAGGATCAGGAAGATCTCGCCGGCGAGATAGACGTCCATGAACCGGGTCAGGGCCGGCACCACCACGTCCATGACGAGGTTCGGCACGATCTGCCAGTTGATCTGGTAGAAGCGCGAGAGATCGGGATCGCGCGCGCCATCGGCAATCACATGCATGCGCGCCAGATGGTTCGCATAGTCTGACATCGGCGGCAGCGGATGCAGGAGGATCGGCGCCGAGACGATCGCCATCATGGCGACGAACAGGAGTGCGATCTGGCCGCGGCTCAGATCGACGAAAGGCCGGGGCGGCCGGATCGGCTGACGGGACTGGGGCATGGTCGCGAGCGCTTATTGCAGTCCGTGCCGGTATGCCAGCGTTTAATCCTGACAATTTGCTGACATCTGACCGATTTTTGGGCTGATGTGTCGGCTTTGACGCAATGACCTGGCAGGTCAACCGGACGCATCTGCGCATCACTTGCCGGCGGCAAGCGCCTTTCCGGCGAGATAACCGAAGGTCATGGCCGGACCGAGCGTGATGCCCGGCCCCGGATAGGTGCCTGCCATGACCGAATTCATGTCGTTGCCGCAGGCAAAAAGGCCCGGGATCGGGCGGCCGTCCCGATCGAGCGCCCTCGCCTCGCCGTCCGTGACGATGCCGCCGGCCGTTCCAATATCGCCGGGATAGACCTTGACCGCATAGAACGGCGGCGTGTCGAGCGGACCGAGGCACGGATTGCCGGCGGCTGCGGCGTCGCCGAGATAGCGGTTATAGGCAGTGCCGCCCTTGCCGAATTCGGGATCGACGCCCGCGGCGGCGTAGCGGTTGAAGCGCGCGGCGCTGTCGACGAGCGCCGCCGGCGGCAGGCCGAGCTTTGCGGCCAGCTCCTCCAGGCTTTGGGCTTCGTAGAGGTAGCCTGCTTCGACCAGATGGCGGAACGGCCGGCCGCCCGGCAGCGCCAGGCCGAGCCCCCAGCGCTTGAGAAAGGCCGCATCGCAGATCAGGAAGGCGGGAATGGTCGGCTCGGTCCGCTGCCCCTCGATCATGGCGAGGCCGAACTCGTGATAGGAGGTCGATTCGTTGACGAAGCGCCGGCCGGAGCCGTTGACGGCCATCAGGCCCGGTTTCGCCCGATCCCAGACGAGATGGGGATATTTGACCTCCGACCCGTCGGGCTTCTTCAGGATCGAGATGGGCGTCATGAAGATGTTGCTGGCATTGTCCCGGCGCAGGAGCGCGCCGGCGGCCTCACCCAGGCGCAGGCCGTCGCCGCTATTGCCTTCGGGCGCCATCGACCAGAGCCCGATGCCCTCGGGCAGGAAGGCGCGCCGCCGGTCCGGATCATTGGGAAAGCCGCCGGTCGCAAGCACCACGCCACGTCGGGCGCGGATGGCGAGCTCCCGGCCCCGGCGCTCCACCACCACGCCGGCGACGCGGCCGGCCTCGACGACGAGCCGGCGCGCCGGCGTGCCGGTCAGAACCTCGATGCCTCGGTCGAGCACGCTGCGGAACAGCCGCGCCGCGAGCGCATTGCCCAGCACCAGGCGCGTGCCGCGGCGGTATTTCAACCGATCACGGGCATAACGAAGCACGAGCGCCATGCCGTGGCGCCAGGAGACGAAGGATTTCGTCGCCTTCAGGAGATGGTTCACGTCGGTGACGGTCACCATCATGCCCCCCAGCACCACGAATTCCTTCAGGGGATGCCGCAATCGCGCGAAATCGGCGCCGAGCAGGCGCCCGTCGAAGGCGACCGGATCCATGGCGCGCCCGCCGAGCGAGGCACCGGGCATGTCGGGATAATAATCCGGCGAATAGGCGCGGGCGGCGAGCCGCACGTGGCTGTGCCGGTGAAAATAGGAGACCATGTCCGGGCCGGCCTTCAGGAAGGCGAGCTTCATGGCCTCGCTCGACCAGTTGCCGACGATCTGGTCGAGATAGAGCTTGGCGGCCTCGAACGGCTCGCCGTGGCCGACGGCCGCCGCCTGCTCGTTGCCGGGAACCCAGACCGCGCCGCCCGAGACCGCCGTCGACCCGCCGACAAAATCGGTCTTTTCGACGATCACCGCCTCAAGTCCCTCGATCGCGGCGGTCAGCGCCGCGCTCATGCCGCCGGCGCCGGAGCCGACCGCCACGACGTCGACCTCGCGATCCCAATTCTGGCTCACAATGCGGCTCCGCGGCGCGAATAACTGGTGACGCTCCAGCCGCCGTCGACCGCGAGGACGTGACCGGAAATGTAGGCGGCCTCCTCCGAAACCAGGAAGTGGATGGCATTGGCGACATCCTCGGGCCGGCCGAGGCGCGGGAACGGGATGGGGTCGATGTTGAGCGCCTGGAAACGCGCGTCGCCGTCGATCCGGCTGCGTGTCAGGGCGGTCTCGATGACGCCGGGGGCGACCGCATTGACCCGGATGCCCTGCGGGCCATAGTCGGCCGCCATCTGATGCGTCAGCCCGACAACCGCCGCCTTGGTGGCGGCATAGGGCGCCGTGCCGGGATGGCCGAACAGGCCGAAGACCGAGGCGACATTGACGATGGCGCCGCGGCCGGCAGCCAGATGCGGCAACGCCTCCCGCGAGAACCGGAAAAGCTGACGCAGGTTGACCTGGACATAGCGATCCCATTCGGCATCGCTGGTCAGATGCGCGGCCTTGGCCGCGCCGATGCCGGCATTGTTGACCAGCCAGTCGAGCCGGCCGAAGCGGGCGACCGCGCGACCAACCGCGATCGACGGTGCCTCGTCGGCGGTGACGTCCATGACGAGGGTCTCGATCACCGCCGGGTCACCCGACAGGGCCACCGTGTCGGCAAGCCCATCGGGATTGAGATCGACGGCAACCACGCGGGCGCCGGCGCGTACGAGGCGCAATGCGGTGGCACGACCGATGCCGGAACCGGCGCCGGTCACCAGGGCAACGAAGGGATCGGTCATGGATGACACCTCTGGCTGTGGATCGGATCCCGCAGGTCGGGGGCGTTTCGCCGCGTCTTGCCAGGGTGCCCTGCACCCCGGTTCGCCGTGGTTCGAGGCTCGCCTTCGGCTCGCACCCCACCATGAGGGATGTGGAGCACGGCACCCGCCCTGTTCATGAAACCGATGGGTTGATGGACACCAGCGCGCCAACCCTGCTGCAACACTCTCCGATCCTCATGGTGAGGTGCGAGCATAGCGAGCCTCGAACCACGGCTGCGCCCGATGCAGTGCTCGTCAAAAGCCACGGTCACCGCCTGCACCATCACACCGCCGAACCGCCGAGCGACTTGCCGCCGTCGACGAACAGGACCTGACCGGTGATGAAGCAGGTCGCGGGCGAGGCGAGGAAGGACACGGCATGGGCGATGTCCTCCGGCCGCCCCGCAGCCCCCGTCGGCTGCAACGCCAGCTGCGCCTTCAGCCGCTCCGGCGTCAGGGCCCGGAGGATCGGCGTGTCGATCAGACCCGGCGCCACCGCATTGACCGCGATACCGCGACCGATCACCTCCATGGCCAGTGCCCGGGTGAAGCTCACCACGGCGCCCTTCGAGGCCACGTAGTCGATCTGGTTCTTCGCGCCGAGATAGGCGCGCGAGGCGATATTGACGATCCGACCGCCCTCGCCCATGCGTGCCACGGCCGCCCGCGCCAGCAGGAACGGCGCGACGACGTTGACCTCGTAGGTGCGCCGGAAATCGGCGGCGCTCGCCGCGGCGAAAGGCTGGTCCTTGAAGATGCCGGCATTGTTGACGAGCGCGGCGAGCGGCGGCAAGGCGCCGATCAGCGCCTCGACGCCGGCTTCGTCGGTAATGTCGAGAATGCGGGACTCGGCCGAGCCCCCCGCGGCGGCGACCTCGGCCACCGCCTCGGCCGCGAGCGGCTCGTTGAGATCGACCACCACGACGTGGAAGCCGTCGGCGGCGAGCCGGCGCGTGATCGCACGGCCGATGCCGCTGGCTCCACCGGTGACGAGGGCATGGGGCTTGGTCATGGCGTCAGCTCCGGTCAGGCGCCGAGATAGGCGCGGCGGATGGCATCGTCCTTGGCAAGGGTGGCCGAGGCGCCTTCGGCGACGATCTCGCCGTTCTCGAGGATGTAGGCATATTGCGAGACGGCGAGCGCCACGGCCGCGTTCTGCTCGACGATCAGAAGGGTGAGATTCTGCTCGCGGTGCAGCGCCACCACGATGTCGAAGATCTGCTTGACCAGGAGCGGCGCGAGGCCGAGCGAGGGCTCGTCGAGCAGCAGGAGGCTCGGCCGCGCCATCAGCGCGCGGGCGATGAGCAGCATCTGCTGCTCGCCGCCCGACAGGGTGCCGGCCATCTGGCGGAAGCGCGTGGCGAGGATCGGGAAATAGCCGGTCATCACCGCGATGTCGCGGGCAATGCCGGCCCGGTCGCTGCGCAACTGCGCGCCGATGACGAGATTTTCCTCGACGCTCATGTCGCGGAACACCTCCCGCCCCTCGGGCACTTGGGAAATGCCGCGCGCCACCACCTGGTCGGAGCGCAGGCGGGTGATCGACTGGCCGCGGAAGCGCACCTCGCCGGCGCTCGCCGGAACGATGCCGGAGATGACGTTGAGCGTCGTGCTCTTGCCCGCGCCATTGGCGCCGAGCAGCGCAACGATGCCGCCTTCGGGCACGTTCAGGCTGATGCCCGACAGAGCCTCGATGCGGCCGTAGCCGGCCGAGACGCCGGCAAGTTCGAGAAGCTCAGCCATGGGCGGCCTCCGCGCCGAGATAGGCCTCGACGACACGCGGATGGGTCTTCACCTCGGCCGGCGTGCCTTCGGCGATCTTCTCGCCGAAATTGAGCACGGTGATGCGGTTGGAAATCGACATGACGAGTTGCATGACGTGTTCGACGAGCAGGATGGTAATGCCCTGGCGCCGGTTGAGATCGGTCAGGATCTGGTCGAGGCGGTCGATCTCGCGCGAGCGCAGGCCTGCGGCCGGCTCGTCGAGCAGGAGCAGCTTCGGCGTGCCGGCGAGAGCGCGGGCGAGTTCCAGGAGCTTCTGCCGGCCGAAGTCCAGACTGTTGGCCTTGACGTCGCGAAAGTCCTGCAGGCCGGTCTGTTCGAGGATCGCCTCGGCCCGGCCGCGCGTCTCGGGCGAGCGCGGCCTGAGGCGCTGCCAGAAGCCCGTCTCGGCGCGGGCATAGGCGCCGAGCATGACGTTCTCGATCACGCTCAGCTCGTTGAACAGTTCGAGGTTCTGGAAGGTGCGCGCAACGCCGAGACCGGCCATGGCATGGGGCGGCAGGCCGGTGACGTCGCGGCCGGCCACGACGATGCGGCCGGTGGCGGGCTGGTAGATGCGCGAGATGCAGTTGAACACGGTCGACTTGCCGGCACCGTTCGGGCCGATCAGCGCGTGGATCGTGCCCTCCTCCACCTCCATGGAGAAATTGTTGATCGCGACGATGCCGCCGAAGCGCATGAGCACATTGGTCAGTTGCAGCATTGCGGCCATGGTGCTCACCGCCTGCCGATGAAGGCGAACATGCCGCGCGGGGCATACATCATGAACAGGATGAGGATCGCGCCATAGATCATCTCCTGGTAGGACGGCACCTGCCGAAGGAGCTCCGACATCAGGCCGAAGACCACGGCGCCGCCGATGGCACCGACCAGCGAGCCCATGCCGCCGACCACCACGGTGGTCAGGATGATGATGGTGGTCTGGAAGCCGAGGCTGTCCGGATGGATGAAGGTGGAAAAGGTGGTGTAGAGACCGCCGGCGAGCCCCGCGATGAAGGCCGAGAGCGTGAACGCCGTGAGCTTCATCCTGACGACGTTGATGCCGACCGAGCCGGCCGCGATCTCGCTTTCGCGCACCGCACGCATACTGCGGCCGAGCGTGGAGACATGCAGGACGGTCACCAGCGCAACGATGATCAGCGTCACAGCCAGAACCAGCGGAAAGGCCGCGCGATCGGACAGGAGCTGGAAGCCGAGGACCGAGGCGGGTTTGATGTTGAGGCCGTTCGGACCACCGGTGACCGAAGTCCAGTTGAGGAACAGCCACTGCATCGCCTCGCCGAAGGCGAAAGTGGAAAGCGCCAGATAGATGTCGCGCATGCGCAGCGACAGGAAGCCGATGAAGAAGCCGATCAGCCCGGCCATGAGCCCGCCCGCCAGCAGCGACACCCAGAACGGCGTGCCGGCCAGATTGGTGACGAGGCCCGCGGTATAGATGCCGATGCCGTAGAAGGCCGCATGCGCCAGCGAGAACTGGCCGCATTCGCCGATGACGATATGCAGGCCGAGGGCGAGGACGATCGCAACCAGCACCAGGTTGACGATGTAGATGATGTAGCCCGTGGCAAGGCCGGTCAGCGCGATGCTGGCTGCGGCCAGGGCGAGGATGCCGAGGCCGACGAGCAGGGCGAGGCGCGGGCCGGTGAGGCGCGCGGGAGCGGCGGTCTCGCGCATCAGACTTTCCTCACCTTGACGGCGCCGCCGAACAGGCCCTGCGGCTTGAAGATCAGCACCAGCATGATGATGACGAAGGGCGCGACATTGATGGCACGCGAGGAAATGAACAGGCCGACCAGGTTCTCGGTGATGCCGATGATGAAGCCGCCGATGACCGCGCCGGGCAGGCTGGTGAAGCCGCCGACGATGGCGGCGGCAAAGGCCATGATGACGACCGAACCCATTTCGGCGGTCATCAGGAGCTTCGGCGCGATCAGGATGGCGGCAATGCCGGAAATGGCGCTGGCAAAGCACCAGACCGACATTTCGACCCGGCCGAGATTGATGCCGACGAGCTGGGCGCCGCGGCGGTTCATGCCGACCGCGCGCATGGCGCGGCCCATCCTGGTGAAGTTGAACATCCAGAAGAACAGCGCCATCACCACGATGGCGGCGCCGAGGATGACGACGTCGAGATAGCTCACCGAGGCCTGGCCGATGGTGATCGAACCATCGGGCACGATGGAGGGAAAGGTGCGCGGCGTATCGCCGAAGCCGGTCGAGCGGACGATGCCCTTGACGAGATAGGACAGGCCGAGGGTCGCGATCACCAGGTTGATCGAAACGCCGCGCGCTTGCGCGACCTGGGCCAGCACGACGCGCTGGAACAGGCCGGCACCGATGCACATCACGACGATCGTGGCGACGACCGCGGCCCAGAACGGCAGCGCCATCATGGCGATGAGGAAGAAGGCGAGATAGGCGGCCGCCATGTAGAATTCGCCACCGGCGAAATTCGCGACATCGGTGGTGCGGTAGATGATCACGATGGCGATGGCGAGCAGCGCGTAGACCGAACCGGTCACCAGCCCGGAGGCGACGCCTTGCTGGATGAACAGGAATGCGACGTCGAAGGACATTCAGCCTCGCTTGAAGGGCGGGTTCCGAGGTGCGGCGCAGCCGCGGCAGCCCGCGGCGACCGGCTGCCGGCAAACGCGGGGTGGATCATGCGCAGGCGGGCGGCCGGCGGCGGTGGAGGAAGGAGCCGCCGCCGGCCGCCCGTTCAAGTCACTGGCCGCGATAGGTCCAGCGACTGGCGAAGACGCCGGGAACCGGGGTCATGGTCTGTCCGTCGAAGCGGAAGTAGATGGAGGCCTTCTGCCCGGCCCTCTCGGTCGGCGAGAAGGCGATCGGCCCGGCCATGACGCCCGAGTCGAAGTTCAACTGCTCGATCGCGGCGATGACCTTGGCGCGTGTCGGCTCCGGGCCCGCCGCCTGCAGGGCGCGCACGATGACCATGGCCGGTGCGATGCCGTAGGGCATGTAGACCTGCGGATGGTCGGGCTTGCCGGCGAGATCGGGATAGGACTGGCGGTAGAGGTCGTAGACCCAGGCGAGCTTCTCCGAGCCGGGAGCGGCGGCCAGGAGCTCCTGGATGTAGACATTGCGGAAGGCCTCGCGGCTGCCGACATTCTCGACGAGCTGCTTGAGGCTGGCGATGGCATTCACCGCGATGACGATCGGCTTGTTGACGCCGAGCTCCTGCGCCTTCTTCAGGATGAGCTGGGCCGGCCGCGCATAGGTCGCGATCACGATGGCGTCGACGCCGGCGGCGCGCAGCTTGAGCACTGGCGCGGTGACGTCGGAAATGTTCGGATTGATCGACTCGACGACCAGCTCGGCGCCGTTCTGGGCGGCCTGGAAGCGGGCCGCCTCCAGGTTCCAGGCGCCATAGGCATCGTCATGGTTGATGTAGCCGATGCGCTTGGCCGAGAGCTGGCGCGTGGCGAACTCGACCGTCGAGCCGCCGACGGCGCGCTGGGAAATGGAGAGCGCACCGAAGATGTTCGGCTGCGGCGGATAGAGCGCGCCGTCGCCCGAGGCGTTGAGCATCACCCAGGGCACGCCCGACCGCACGACGTAGTCGCGCGCCGCCACGACCGGTGCCGAGCAAGACCCGCCGTTGAGCAGGAACACCTGGTCCTGCTCGACCAGCTTCTTCACCGCCGCGACCACATCGTTCGCCGTGCAGCGATCATCCTCGACGACCACCTCGATGCGGCGGCCGTGAATACCGCCTTCACGGTTGATCTTGTCGAAATACATGCGGGCCGCGTTCACCACGTCGAAGCCATAGGCCATGGACGGGCCGGACAGCGGCCCGAACATGCCGATCCTGATCGTGGTCGGAGTGATGCCCGGCTCCTGCGCCTGCGCCTGCACGGCAGGCGCTAGGGCGGCTGCGCCGAGCAGCGCCATGCAAGCTGTCTTCGACAGCGCCTTCAGCAGTCTCATGGTCGATTCCTCCCGATAAGGTTTCTTGTCATTGCATCCGGTAGCCACCATTCACGTCGATGGTGGTCCCCGTGATGTAGGCGGCCGCGGGCGAAGCCAGGAAGGCGACGGCCGCCGCGACATCGGCCGGCTGGCCGAGCCGGCCGAGCGGCACATTGGCGGTGGTCGCGGCCGTCGGACCGGCGCCGCCAGCCGCGAGCTTCATCATGTCGGTGTCGATCAGGCCGGGCGCGATCACATTGGCGGTGATGCCGAGCGGGGCCGCCTCGCGCGCCACCGCCTTGGTCAGGCCGATGACGGCGGCCTTGGCTGCGATATAGGCGGCGCTGGCATTGTAGCCGCCGAGCTGGGCGGCGACCGAGGCGAAGGTGATGATGCGGCCATGCTCCACCGGGCGCTCGCGCCGGTGCCGGAGATAGGCGCGCGCGCCGAGGAAGGGACCGACCGTATTGACCGCGAAAGTGTCCTGCCAGCTCTCCAGCGAGGTCTCGGCGACCAGCGGGCGCCGGCCCTCGTGGAGCAGCAGCTTGCCGGCATTGCAGACGAGGACCGCGACCGGGCCGAGCTTGCCTTCGACCGAGTCGAACAGCGCGTCGACCGAAGCCTCGCTGCCGACATCGCAATGGAGGCCGAGATGGCCCTCGCCGGGCAGCGACGACGCCGTGTCGCGCGCGGAGCCGGCATCGATGTCGGCGGCCGCCACGACCAGGCCGTCGCGGGCCAGAACCTGGCAGATCTCCCGCCCGATGCCACGGCCACCGCCGGTCACCACTGCGACCCTCATGATAGGCTTCCTCGATTGGTCTGCTTGTTGATTTCGCGGCACCATGTACACATGACGAGCCAGTGTCAACCAATCTGCGCGCTTTACATTGTGAAATTCGACCGTATGTATCCATGATATGAGAACGCGTTCGCAAGACGTCACCGAAATCCTGCGCGACTGGATCCTCACCGGTGCGGTCGCCGCGGGGGAGCGGCTGGAGGAGGTTCCGCTTGCCGAACGGCTCGGCGTGTCGCGCACGCCGGTCAGGGCCGCCCTCACCCTGCTCGCCAATGAAGGGCTTATCGACTACCTGCCGAAACGCGGCTATCTGGTGCGCAGCTTCAGCGCGGACGAAGTGTTCGCGGCCTATGAAGTCAGGGCGGCGCTGGAGGGCCTCGCCTGCCGGCTGGCGGCGACGTCAGGCATCCCGGACGAGGCGGCGGCGATTCTGCGCGCCTGCGTCGCCGAGGGCGACCGCTACCTCGACAAGGGCCATCTGGCGGAGGATGATTTTCGCCCCTATCAGGCGATGAACGTCACCTTCCACGACACCATCCTCCGACTCTCGGGCAATGTCTGGGCCGAGCGCTTCGTCAACCAGACCCACGGCATTCCCTTCGTGTCCGACCGCATCATCCTCTGGCACGACTACGGCGTCATCCTGCGCTCGCACAACGACCACCACCGGATCGCCGAAGCGCTGATCAACCGTCAGGCGGCGCGCGCCGAGGACCTGATGCGCGAACACGTCTATTTCGCGGGCCTGTTCCTGCGTGAGAACTTCCACCGGATCGGGCTCGGCCAGAACGCCTGACCGCCATCGAGGAGCAGCGCCCCATGAAGATCTATTTCTCCCCCGCCTCGCCTTTCGTCCGCAAGGTTATGGTGGTCGCCCACGAACTCGGCTGCGCCGACCGGATCGAGAAGCTCGACAGCGCCGCCGGTCCGGTGGTGCGCGATGCCCGGATCCGGCAGAGCAACCCGCTCGGCCAGGTGCCGACCTTCTTCACCGACGACGGCGAAGCGCTCTACGACAGCCGCGTGATCTGCGAATATCTCGATGCCCAGGCCGGCGGCCGGCTGTTCGGATCGGGCGCCGAGCGCTGGCGGCTGCTGACCGAACAGTCGCTCGGCGACGGTCTGCTCGATGCCGCTCTCCTCACCCGCTATGAGCGCGTGGCAAGGCCCAAGGAATTCTATTGGGCCGACTGGGAAAAGGGCCAGATGGGCAAGGTTGCCGACGCGCTCGACCGGCTCGAGGCGCTTGTCCCCGGCCTCGGCAGCCGTGTCGATATCGGGACCATCACCTTCGGCTGCGGGCTCGGCTATCTCGACTTCCGCTTCCCCGAACTCGACTGGCGCAAGGATCATCCCGGCGCCGCCGCCTGGTATCAGGCCTTCAGCCAGCGCCCATCGATGCAGGCGACAGTGCCGCACGCCTGACGCTGTGACCGAAGCTAGTTGCCTGGTGTCGCCGCGGCGATAGCGGCGCAGACCTGGCCGGGCGCGCGATCGAGCCGGAAGCGCCGGTCGTCGCGGCCGGCCGCCACGTCGCGCTCGCCCCCGTCGCAGCCGCTCATGCTGATGCGGCCGTGCGGACGATCCAGCGCGATCTGCAGCGCCTCGGTGGTGGAGGTCGCACCGATCGCGAAGCCGCCGCCGTCGCATTCGACGTCGCAGACGATGCCGCCGCGCCGCCGGCATTCACCGCTGGCGCTCCAGACCTCGCGTTCGCCGCGCACAGTGACGAAGATTCGGAAGGATGCCGGCTCGCTGCGGCTCGCGCCGCGGGTCAGGATCAGGCTCATCCGGGTGACGCGCTGGTCGGGATGGCGCGCCAGATGGTCGGTGGAATAGGTCCGGGAATAGCAGACTTCGCCGCCGCCGGCCGCCCGCAGGATATCGTCGAGGACGTCGGCCCGTGCGTTCCAGGCCGCGAGGCAGGCGCCCAGACCGAAAAGACCGGCACGCAGGGCGCGCCCCGTTTCGCCCATGCTCATCATGCGGCCCCCCGTTCGCCATCAGGCGCGAGTGTCGCCTTGCTCCTTCGTCGCGGCAAGAGGCCGAAAGGTTCAGACCCTCGCGACGATCCGCTGGCTGAAGGCGACGGCGAAGCCGAGAGTGAACAGCAGCACCGCCAGCGCGAAGGGCAGCATCGCGTCGAGCCGGTACAGCACGGTTCCGAGGACGGGACCAGCCATGGTGCCAGCCCCGAGCGCCGCGTTGAGCAGACCGGCAGCGCGCCCCTGCGAGTGCTCGCCGGTCGCCTGCATGACGGCGGCTGCATTGCTCGGCAGGATCAGGCCGACGCCGAGGCCGAGCAGGGCAAGGGCCGCGGCCTGCAGCGCCACCAGCCAGTTGATGGGCACGATGGCCTGGCCGGCAAGGGCGAAGGCGAGGCTGCCGGCGGCGGCAAGGGCCGCGCCGACCACCATGAGGGTGACGGGCGTCCAGCGGTCTCCGGCCCAGACCACGAGGCTCTGGGCGGCGAGCGTCGCCGCCGCAAGAGCGGTGAGCACCAGCCCAGCCTGGCGCGTCGCGCCGGCCGCGTCGAGACCGAGCTGGTCCTGCAGCCTGAAGGCGGTCAGCTGCTGGATCATGACCGTGGCCATGGCGCCGGCAAGACCGATGACCAGGAACGGCCAGAGCCGGGCCGCGGCGCCGATGAAATCATCGTCGCGGGCCGCCCCGGCCAAGGTCGCCGCTCCCGCCGGGTGCTGATCGGCGAGGCCGAGAAGAACCACGCCGAGAGTCGCAAGCGAGAGAAAGGCAATGCCGATGAACGGCGCCACGGAGCCGAGCGGCGTCAGGGCCCAGGCGATGGCCGGGCCGAGAATGGCGCCGGCGCCGAAAGCCGCGCCGATGAGGGCCGCGCCCGCGCTGCGCCGGCCGCCCGTCGTGGCATCGGCGACATAGGCGAAGGCGGCCGGAAACATTCCGCCCCAGCTGATATTGAGCACGATGCGGGAGCCGAGCAGCAGGGCGAAGACGGCGGCCGCGCCGAGCGCACCGGCAAGCCCTGCCAGAATGGCCGCGGCATAGACGAGATTGGTCATGACCGCCGCGCCAAGCCCGATGACGATGAAGGGCACACGGCCATGGCGCTCGCCGAGGCTGCCGAGAAACGGCGCCGAGACGACGAAACAGAGGGCGGCGATCGATGCGATCGCGCCGATCTGGATGTCCGACAGCCCGATGTCGCGGGCGAGCGGCGGCAGGACGGCAAAGATCGAGGATTGACTGGCGGCCGAGACGGCAATGGCTGCCAGCAGGACGAGATGCGACCTGATCATGCGGCTATTCCAAACGCGGCATCGTGACCGCGCGCGACCACTATTAGATGCGACAGCTCATGATACGCAATTATCTCGCGATGACTTTTTGTTGCAGTCTTTGTTGCAGTCGCTGAATGGGCACATACCGCGCGCGGGGGGCCTGGAAGGCCTCCGGCAAGCCGGCCCACCGAGCAACGGATCTCCGGCGGCCATGCCGTCACCCGGGACACGGACGGCTTGCGGCAGGCTGCGGACCTTGCCTAGATTGGTATGGTGACCATACCCCGATCTGCCAGACAGCCCGACCAATGGACGCCCCCCGCACCCGATCGAAATGGGCCGAATTTCTCGATCTCTCGGTCGAACCGACCAGCGAAAGGCCGCTGTTCCAGCAGATCTACCTGATGCTGCGCACGGCGATCGTGTCGGGAACGCTCGCGCCCGGCAGCCGCCTGCCCTCCACGCGCCAGCTCGCGGCACGGCTCGACGTTTCCCGCACGTCGGTGCTGACCGCCTATGAGCAGCTCATTGCCGAAGGCTATGTCGCGGGCCAGGCCGGCTCGGGCACCTATGTCTCGCAGGACGTGCCGCAGGCCATCGCCGCCGCGCCGCCGCCGGAGACGGCGCCGCCGCGGCACGCGCGACGCAAGCTGTCGGCAGCCGGCGAGCGCTATCTCAACCTCGCCTCCGACCTGTCCGTGGTCCAGCACTCCGCCTTCGGCACCGGCTGCTGCTCGATCGACGCTGTGACGGTGGAGGCCTGGCGCCGGATCAGCGCCCAGGAAATGCGCCGGTTCAATCCGGTCAATCTGGGCTATGCCCATCCCGCCGGCGAATATGACCTGCGCAACGAGGTGGCGCAGTATCTGCGTGCCGCCCGCGCCGTGCAGTGCAGCCCCGAGCAGGTGGTCATCCTGTCCGGCGCCCAGCAGGCGATCGACCTGTCGCTCCGGGTGCTGCTCGATCCTGGCGACCAGGTCTGGATCGAGGATCCCAGCTATTTCGCGACGCGCGCCGCGCTGGTCGCCGCCGGCGCCCGGCTGGTGCCGGTGCCAGTGGACGGCGAAGGGCTTGCGGTCCAGGCCGGCCTCGCCCGCGCTCCGAAGGCGCGGGCCGCCTATGTCACGCCCTCCCACCAGTTCCCGACCGGCTCGGTGATGGCCATGTCGCGCCGCCTCGAACTGATCGCCTGGGCTGCGCAGAGCGGCTCGTGGATCATCGAGGACGATTATGACAGCGAGTTCCGCTATGTCGGCCGGCCGCTCGCCTCGCTGCAGGGGCTCGATCGCGACGGCTGCGTGATTTATGTCGGCACGCTGTCGAAGATCCTCTTTCCCGGCATCCGCCTCGGCTTTGCGGTTCTGCCACACAGCCTGATCCCGGCCTTCACCGCCGCGCGCTTCCTTGCCGACCGCCAGCCACCGACGCCGCACCAGATGATCGTCGCCGAATTCATGCGCCAAGGCTTCCTGACAAGCCATATCCGACGCATGCGACAACGCTATCGCGACGCGCGCGACGTGGTCGTGGAATCGATCCGGCGCGAGCTCGGCGATCTCGTCGAGATCGAGGAGCCGGAATGCGGCATCCAGCTCGTCATGCATTTCCGCGACGCGATCTCGGATCTGGCCGTTGCCGCCGAAGCCCGGCGCGACGGCGTCGTCACCAAGCCGGTCAGCCCGCTCTACCTCGAAGCGCCGGCGCGCAGCGGCCTCGTGCTCGGCTATTCCGGCTTCGATCCGCACCAGCTGCGCTCCGCCGCGGTGCGCCTCGCCAGGGCGACGCTGAGAGTGGCGCGCGACCGGCATCGGGGCTGATGCGGACGGCGGCCGCCCTGCCCGCCCGCGCAGCCGCGAGCCGGTCAAGTGGTCGGTTCAAGCCGCCGGAAGTGGTCGTTGTCCCTCGTCCGGTCGCCTCCAAGACTTCGACCAATCCGCCCGGTGCGGCTGATCGACGTCAAGGAAGGCCCAATGGAAACGGTTCGAGTCGTCTGCGCCCATGATTGTCCTGACATGTGCTCGCTCGTGGCGCAGGTCGAAAATGGTCGCGTGATCCGCGTCCAGGGCGATCCGGACCAGCCCTACACGGCCGGATTCGCCTGCGCCAAGGTCAACCGCGACGCCGAGCTCGTCCATTCGCCCGATCGCCTGACGACGCCCCTCAAGCGGAGCGGACCGAAGGGATCGGGCCAGTTCACGCCGATCAGCTGGGACGCCGCGCTCGACGAGATCTCCAGCCGCTGGAAGACGATCATTGCCGAATCCGGCCCCGAGGCGCTGCTCGGCTATGCCTACAGCGCGCACCAGGGACAGATGAACCGCCATATCGTCAACGGCCTGTTCCACGCCCTCGGCACCAGCCGGCTGCAGGCCGGCACAGTGTGCGACACCTGCTGCGAAACCGCCTGGGACATGACCGCTGGCCCGGTCGGCAGCGCCGATCCGGAAACAGTGGTCGATTCCGACCTCGTCATCGCCTGGGGCTGTGATCTGATGGCGGTCAACGTCCATTTCTGGGCGAAGGTCGAGGCGATCCGCAGGAACGGCGTCAAGGTGGTGGTGATCGATCCCCGCCGCAGCCGCACCGCGGCAAGCGCCGACTGGCACCTGCCGATCCGCATCGGCACCGATGCCGCCCTCGCCATCGGCATCGTCCACATCCTGGTGCGCGACAAGCGCGTCGACCGCGCCTATCTCGAGGCCCATACGCTCGGCTTCGAGCGTTGGGAGCGCGAGGTGGTGCCGCGCTTCACGCCGGCCGTGACCGCCGGCATCACCGGCCTGCCGGAGGCCGACATCGAGAAGCTCGCGGCCATGTATGGCGCCGCCAAGCGCTCGTTCCTGCGCATCGGCGAAGGCATGACCCGCCTTGCCCGCGGCGGCCAGGCGCTGCGCGCCGTCGCCTGCCTGCCGGCGGTGACCGGCGCCTATGGCCGGCGCGGCGGCGGCGCCCTGCTGATGACCGCGGCCTCGATGGATTTCCAGTTCGGCTTCGTCAAGAAGCCCTCCGGCCCGAAGACCGCCCGCCAGGTCAATCATTCCAAGCTCGGCGAGGCGCTGCTGACCATGCAGGACCCGCCGCTGCGCTCCATCCTGATCGCCGCCAACAATCCCGCGGTCACCTGCCCCGAGGCCAACAAGGTGCGCGCCGGCCTTGCCCGCGAGGACCTGTTCGTCGTGGTGCACGACCCGTTCATGACCGACACGGCGCGTTATGCCGATATCGTGCTGCCGGCCACCACCTACCTGGAGACGCAGGACTTCTACCGCGGTTATGGCAGCTACTACATGCAGTTCGCCCCGGCCGCGGTCGCGCCGCAAGGCGAAGCCTGGTCGAATTTCCGTCTTGCCCAGGCCCTTGCGGCGCGCATGGGACTGACCGACCGCGTCTTCCGGATGACGGAACAGGAGATCGTCCCGGAGTTCTTCCGCGGCGCGTCCGGCGCGGTCGGCAAGGTCGATCCGGCCAAGGTGGTGGGCGCCGGGCCGATCAAGGTCGCCCCGCCCGAAGGGCAGGAGTTCCGCACGCCGTCGGGCAAGCTCGAGATCTATTCGGAAGCGCTCGCCGCCCAGGGCGTCTCGCCGCTGCCGGACTGGCAGCCCGACGCGGAGGAACTGCGCGATGCCGCGCGCTGGCCGCTGCGCCTGCTCACCGCACCGTCCTACTTCCAGCCGCACACGGCCTATTCCGGCGTCGCCTTCCTGCGCAAGCGCGAGGGCGAGCCGTTCTGCGTCCTCAACCCCGCGGATGCCGAACGGCGCGGCCTCGCGGACGGCCAGAAGGTGCGGCTCTACAACGAGCGCGCGGCTGTGGGGCTGAAACTCAAGGTCGGCGACGAGGTGGCCGAGGGCGTCATCCTGGTGCCGGGCCAGCGGCCCGGCACGGAAGCGATCGAAGGCACGGTCAACATGCTGTGCTCTGACCGTCTCACCGATATCGGCGAAGGCGCCTGCTATCAGAGCACCTTCCTCGACGTCGAGGCCTGGGAGCGGCCGGCCGCCAACGCCTGACGGCAGCCGCCGGCATCTGCGAAGACGTCGCTCAGGCGGCGTTCTCCTTGGCGATCAGGGCGCGCTTGCGCTCGACGCCCCAGCGATAGCCCGACAGCGCGCCGTCATTCCTGACGACGCGGTGGCAGGGTATCGCTACGGCAATGTGGTTGGCAGCGCAGGCCTGCGCCACCGCACGCACCGCCTTCGGCGCGCCGATGCGCCGGGCGAGCTCGGAATAGCTGACCGTCTGGCCGACCGGGATGTCACGCAGCGCCTGCCAGACCCGCTGCTGGAACGCGGTGCCGCGTACGTCGAGCGGCAGGTCGAGCCCGAGCCCGGGCGCTTCGACGAAGCCGACGACCTTGGCAACCAGATCCTCGAAATCGGGATCGCCGCCGATCAGCCGGGCCTGCGGGAACTGGTCCTGCAGGTCGCGCGCCAGCCCATCGGGATTGTCGCCCAGCAGGATCGCGCAGACACCCCGCTCGCTGCGCGCGACCAGGATCGAGCCGAGCGAACATTCGCCGACCGCAAAATGGATCGCGGCATTGGCACCGCCCGCCTTGTAGTCGGACGGCGTCATGCCCAGCACGTCGTTGGCCGTCGCGTAGAAACGGCCATTGGAATTGAAGCCCGCCCCGTAGATCGCCGACGTGACCGAGGTGCCCGGGCGGACCAGCTCGGCCCTCACGCGCTGCGAGCGATGGGCCGCCGCATAGGCCTTCGGCGTCAGCCCCGTCACCGCCTTGAACACCCTGTGAAAATGGAACGCGCTCATGCCTGCCCTGCGGGCAAGCTCGTCGAGCCGGGGCTCCTCCTCGGCCGCCTCGATGAAGCGGCAGAGCTCGGCCACCATGGCAGCCTGATCGCCGGCAAGCCCCCGCTCGTTGGGCTTGCAGCGCCGGCACGGCCTGAAACCGGCGCGGCCGGCCGCCTCGCAATCCGGATAGAAGCTGACATGCGTCGGCTTGGCGTGGCGCGAAGGGCAGGACGGACGGCAATAGATGCCGGTGGTCGAGACGGCATAGACGAAGCTGCCGTCGGCACCGGCGTCGCGCGCCAGCACCGCGCGCCAGCGCGGATCCTGCTCGACAGGCGCCGGCGCCGGGGGCTTCCCTCGCGCCCGCTTCGCCCCGGAAATCGTTTCAGTCGACATGGTCTTCCACCCTGGCTTGCGATGGTCCGTTCAAAAGCCTGCCCCTGGTCTACCCATCGGCCGCGGCGGCCGCACTCCGGCTCTTGCGGTCAAATTCGCGACGGCCGATCGAGCCGCAAGCCGCGGTCGGCTGCCACCCGTTTCCTGCGGGCTCCGCTCAGGCGGCCTCGCGGCCGGCGTTGCGCCGCGTGACCACGCCGGCCCACCAGTCGCCGAGGGCAAAGATGAACGGCATCAGCGCCTCGCCATCGGCGGTCAGCCGGTAATCGACCCGCGGCGGCACCTCGGGGTAGACCGTGCGGGTCACGACGCCGCTCGCCTCCAGTTCGCGCAGGTCCAGCGTCAGCATGCGCTGCGAGATCTTCGGCATGTCCCGACGCAGGTCGCTGAAACGCTTCGGCCCGTCCTTGAGATAATAGACCACCAGGCTGCGCCAGCGGCCACCGAGCACACGCATGGCGTCTTCGATCGGGCAGCTCGACAGGCTCTCCTTCATTCACTCTCTCCAGTATAAAATTTGTAACCGCACAACATTATTGTGCCTTCTTTACAGAAATAGCCGCCATCCGCATATCCGTCACGGCAATTCGAATAAAACGGATGGAAGGATATACAGATGGAACCCGTACTCTTCTATGGCATTCCCCACGGCTGCTCGTTCGGATCGATCGTCGCCCTGGAATGGTCGAACCTGCCCTATCGCCTCGCCCGGATCGACATGCTGGCAAAGCCCGCAGGCTACGACCGTCTCTATCCGACGGCGCAGACCCCCGCTCTGCTCACCGAGGACGGCGAGATGCTCGGCGAGAGCCTTGCCATCCTCAACCACATTGCCGCGCGCGCCCTCGGGAAAAAACTGGGCTTTGCCCAGGGCACGCGCAGCTTCGACCGCGTGAACGAAGCCCTCGCCTTCCTCCACACCGAAGTCCATGGCGCCTTCGGCCCGGTCTGGTCCACGTTCAAGCTTGCCGTCGACGCTCCGACGAAAGATATGTTGCGCGCCTATGGCCGTGACAATGTCGCCCATGTGCTCGGCAAGCTCGACGGCCGCCTTGCCGGCCGCGACTGGATGGCCGGCGAGCACAGGACGGTGGCGGATGCCTATCTCGTCGGCATCGTCCGCTGGGCCGAATATCTGGAGCTGTTCCGGCTCGAACACGACTATCCGAATCTCCACCGGCTGGTCGCGCGGCTCGAACGGGACCCCGCCGTCGTCTTCGCCCATGCGATCGAGGAGGGCGAGCCGGCGGTCACGTCCGGCAGCTTCCTCGGCCATGTGGCGATCGACGAGGCCGCCGCACGCATCGCCGCCTGAGCGGACCATCGGCGCGCCGGCTGGACCGCCGGCGCCGGCTCCCGCATCATGCAGGCATGCGGTTGATCTTCCTCTATGGGCCGCCGGCTTCGGGCAAGCTGACCGTCGCCCGCGCGCTTGCCGAACGGACCGGCTTCGCCGTTTTCCACAACCACCTGATCGTCGATGCGGTCGGAGCCGTGTTTCCGTTCGGCAGCGCGCCGTTCGTGCGGCTGCGCGAGAGCTTCTGGCAGGACACGCTGGCCGAGGCCGCCCGAGCAGGCCGTTCGACGATCTTCACTTTTGCCCCGGAGCCGACGGTATCGCCCGGTTTCGCCCGGCGAATCCAGGACGTGGTGAGTGCCGAAGGCGGCACCGTCATCTTCGTGCGCCTGACCATTGCCGACGCGATCCAGGACCAGCGGATCGCCGCGGCCGACCGCGCCGCATTCGGCAAGCTGCGTTCACTGCCCCTGCTGCATGAGTTGCGCGGCCAGTTCAAAGCGGCCGATGCGGCCATGCCGGCCGCCCGCCTGACCATCGACACCGGCATGGTCGCGCCGGCCGATGCGGCGCAGATGATCGCCGCCAGCCTCTAGCGGCCAGACCCGCCCCTTTTCCTTGCTCCCGATACCAGCGGCACGGCCGAACGGCCGATGAAGCAAGCCGTCCGCGCGCTTGACAGCGCACGGCTCTCTTCTGCATCATTCATTTATAGAAACACTGTTACTATAATAGCAACAATATGGCCACCAATCAATCCCTCGATCGCGGTCTCGCCATTCTCGATCTGCTCGATGGAGAAGCCCGACCGATGGGCATTCGCGACATAGCGCGCGCGCTGGACATCAGCCCGACGATCGTCCAGCGCCTGGCCAATACGCTGGCGGCGGCCGGCTACCTGGAACAGATGCCGGAGACGCGGCGCTACCGGCTCGGCTATCGCGCCGTGGTGCTCGGCGGCGCCCTGCGGCGCGACGATCACCTGCTCGCCAATGCCGCGCGGGAACTGCGGCGCATGGCCGACGAGCACCATCTCAACGGCTATCTGGGGGTGCTGAGGGATCATCGCGTCGTCTATATCGACAGCGTGCAGAGCAGCGGGCCGATCGCCGTCCGGTCGATGCCCGGCGAGCGCGCCCATGCACACAGCACTGCAATGGGCAAGATCCTGATCGCCGAGCTCGCCGCGGCGGAGCTCACCCGCGTCGTCGGCCCCGCGCCCTATCCCGCGCTGACCGCGCATACGCTGGTCACGGCCGAGGCACTCGACGCCGAGCTCGCCGAGGTCCGCCGGCGCGGCTACGCGCTGTCGCGCGAGGAGAACCTCGCGGGCGTCATCTCGGTGGCCGCCGCCATCCGCAACCAGTCCGGCCGCATCGCGGCGGCGCTCAGCGTCGCCTTTCTGGCCAGCGAGCACGACAGCACGGGCTGGCCGGCCATCACCCAGCTCGTGCTCGACGCCGCGCACCGCTGCTCCCGATCGCTCGGCCACGACGGGCCGCCCATCCAACTGACCGGAGACAATGCCCATGTTGCGTAACCCCGAAACACAGCCGGCGACGGCCGCGTCCCGCGCCGCCGCCGCCGCGCGGCTGCTCAACGCCGACCGCCTGAAAACCCTGATGGCGACGGCAGGTCTCGACGCGGTCGTGGCGACCGCGCCCGAGAACGTCACCTATGCCAGCGGCTACTGGGCCATGTCGCAATGGCTGCGGCGCGGACCTCAGACCTATGTCCTGCTCGCGGGCGAAGATCTCGCCGCCTCGACCATCATCGCCTCCACCACCCTGCTCGATCTCATTGCCGACCAGGACATCTGGATCGACCGCATCCGGCGGTTCGGCTACTTCCAGATCGATCGGATCGACGGCCCGCTCGACACCGTCGACCGGCATCAGGCCGAACTCTACGGGCTTGCGGACGACAAGGATCCGATCGATGCGCTCTGCGCGGCGGTCCGCGAAGCGGGGCTGGAGCGGGGCCGCATCGGCATCGACGAGCTCGGTCTGCTGCATGGCTATTGGGAGCGGCTGCAGGAGAAGCTGCCGCATGCGACCCTGGTGCCGGCCCTGCAGCTGTTCCGATCGGTTCGGGCGGTGAAGACGACCGAGGAAATCGAACGGCTCAGGCGGGCGGCACAGATGACCGAGCGTTCGATCGAAGCCGCCCTGGGCGTAGCCCGGGAAGGCGCCAGCGAGTGCGACCTGGCCGAGGCCTTTCACAACCGCACCATCGCCGAGGGCGGCTATCCCGTCCTCGGCTGCATCGGCTTCGGCACCCGCAGCGCCATGCCGAACGTCCAGCCTTCGGACGTCAGGCTGAAGCGCGGCGAAGTGATCCGCTTCGACGTCGGCGGCCGCTACCGGCACTACCGCGCCGACATTGCGCGCATCGCCGTGCTCGGCGAGCCCGACGCGAAAGTCGCCGCCTATTATCGCGCGCTGCACGTCGGCACGCGGAAGGCGATCGAGACGATCAGGCCGGGCGTGCGCACCGCCGACGTCTTCGACGTCGCCGTGGAAGCCGTCCGGCGCGAGGGCATTCCGCATTACAGCCGATCCCATGTCGGGCACGGCATCGGCATCGACGGCTATGATCCGCCGGATCTTGCAGCCTCGAGCACCGCCGTCATCGAGGAGGGCATGGTCCTCTGCGTCGAGACGCCCTACTACGAGCTCGGCTGGTGCGGCCTGCAGGTCGAGGACATGGTGGTGGTGCGCGCCGATGGCTGCGAGAGCCTGATGAGCACCGACGGCCGGCTGATGACGGCCGGCTAGCCGCGGAACGATCGAGCGCGCGGCCGGATGCGGCAAAGCTCCGGATCCGGCCGGTACCCAAGCGACAGCCCTGCAAAAACAAGATGCAAAGGGGAAGCCCATGGACAGGCGGCATTTTCTCGCCATGACCGGCCTCGTCGGCGCCGGCACTCTCATTCCGGCGGCCCGCCCGGCCCGCGCGCAGGCCTATCCGGCCCGGCCGGTGACCGTGCTCGTGCCGTTCGCGCCCGGCGGCACGGGCGATCTCTCCGCCCGGGTCGTCGCCGACCAGGCGCGCAACCGCCGCAACGCGCCGGTTGCCGTCGATTTCAAGCCGGGAGCCGGCGGTACGCTGGGCGTCACGCAGGTCGCCCGCGCGGCGCCGGACGGAGCGATGCTCGGCCTCTATTCGGTGAGCCCGTTCGGCACCCTGCCGCACGTGCAGCGCGTGCCCTATGATCCGGCCAAGGACTTCACCTATGTCGTGGCCCATTCCTATGTGCCGATCGCGCTCTACGTCCGCACCGACAGCCCGCTGAAGAGCTGGGACGATCTCGTCAAATTCGGCAAGGACAATCCGGGGCGCCTGCGCTGGGGCACGTCGGGTGTCCGGGGCGCGGCGCATATCGCGATCGAAGCCTCGTTCCGCAGGCTCGGCCTGCGCGCCACCTTCGTGCCGTTCACCGGCGGTGCCGAGGCGATGACCGCCCTGCTCGGTGGCCATATCGAGGCCTCCGTCTCCTCGGACTACGGCCCGCAGTTGCAGGCCGGCCAGGTGCGCCTGCTCGCCTCGACCGGCACCGAGCCGATCGCAGGCCAGCCGGACGTGCCGACCTTCAAGACCCTCGACCAGCCCCTCGCCGTCGAAGCCATCTACGGCCTGATCGGCCCAGCCGGACTGCCGGCCGATGTCGTCGCCTATTGGAACGACATTGCGCGCGACATGATGGAGACACCGGATTATCGCACCTATCTCGACGTGGTCCGCGGCGGCAAGCTTTTTTGGGATCATGCCGAATTCACCGCCAGGGCGGTCGAGACCTATCGCAGGCTGGGCGAGGCGATGGACAGCCTCGGCTTCCGGGCCCGGTGATCCGATGATCGCCCCGCTCCTCCTCAGCCTTGTGGCGGCGGCAGCGCTCGCCCTCGCGGCCGGCTACGAGAGCTGGTCCTTCGGCACGCCAGGTCCGGGACTCATGCCGGTCGTCGGCGCCGGCCTGATGCTCGCAGCGAGCCTTGCCTCGTTCGGCCGCGACAAGACGGACAGTGCGCCGGAGCAGGCCGGTCCCGGCCTTGCCGGCAGCCTGCCCTACATGGCCGGATTTGTCGCGCTGATCCCGCTGACGCTCCTCATCGGCCTCCTGCCGGCGCTGGCCCTCGTCGGCGCCGCCATCCTGCGCCTCGCCAACGGCTATTCGACCAGCCGCGCGGCGGCGATCGCCGGCGGCGTCGCCGCCGCGTCCTGGGTCATCTTCGCCTGGGCGCTCGCCGTGCCCCTGCCTCGCGGTCTCGTCTGGGGGGCATGATGGAGATCCTCAACAATCTCGTGATGGGTTTCGGCGTCGCGCTGACGCCGACCAACCTGCTCATCGCCCTCGTCGGCTGCCTCGTCGGCACCGCGGTCGGCGTGCTGCCGGGCCTCGGCCCGACGGCGACCATCAGCCTTCTCCTGCCGATCTCGGTCTATCTCGATCGGACGAGCGCTCTCATCCTGCTCTCCGGCATCTATTACGGCGCAATGTATGGCGGCTCGATCACCTCGATCCTGGTCAAGATCCCGGGCGAGGCGGCAAGCGTCATCACCTGCATCGACGGCTACCAGATGGCCCGCAGGGGGCGGGCCGGAGCCGCGCTTGGCATCAGCGCCCTTGCCAGCTTCGCCGCAGGCATCGTCGCCACCATCGGCATCGCCGCCCTCGGCCCCACTATTGCCGGTCTCGCGCTGATGTTCGGCCCGGTCGAGAAGAGCGCCCTGCTCATCCTCGGCTTCGCGCTGGTGCTCGGCATCGGCGACGGCCCCAAGATCCGGGCGCTCGCGATGATCGGCTTCGGCCTGCTTCTCGCGACTGTCGGCGTCGATCTCGTCTCCGGCGAGGAGCGTTTCGTCTTCGACGTTCCCGCCCTCAGGGACGGCTTCGGCATCGCCATCGTCGCCATGGGCCTCTTCGGCATCAGCGAGGTCCTGCTGATGGCGGAAGGCGGCGACGAGGCCGGACGGCCCATGGCTTATGGCCGCAGGCTAAGCGATCTCCTGCCCAATGGCGACGACATCAGGCAAGCCGCGGGGCCGGTCGCGCGCGGCAGCCTGCTCGGCTTCTTCCTTGGCCTGCTGCCCGGCGGCGGAGCGCTGATCTCCAGCTTTGCGAGCTACATGATGGAGCGCCGCCTGTCCAAGACGCCCGAGCGCTTCGGACAAGGCGCCATCGAAGGTGTCGCCGGCCCGGAGGCGGCCAACAATGCCGGCGCGCAGGCAAGCTTCATTCCCCTGCTCTGCCTCGGCATTCCCGCCAATGCCGTCATCGGCGTCATCATGGGCGCCCTGCTGATGGCCGGCGTGACGCCGGGGCCCCGCCTCATCGTCGAGCACCCGGACCTGTTCTGGGGCGTCATCGCCAGCATGTTCGTCGGCAATCTCATGCTGGTGGTGCTGAACGTGCCGCTGGTCGGCCTGTTCGTCGCGCTGCTGCGGGTGCCGGCGGCGGTCATGGCCGTGCTGATCGTCTTCTTCTGCGTCATCGGCGCCTACAGCCTCAACAACAGCCTGTTCGATGTCGGCGCCATGCTGTGCTTCGGCATTCTCGGCTACGGGCTGCGGCGCGGTGGCTTCGACGTCGCCCCGCTGCTGCTGGCCTTCGTGCTCGGCGGCATGCTGGAGCAGAACCTCCGGCAGGGCCTGATCATCGGCTATGGCGATGCGCGGGTGTTCCTGTCGAGCCCAATCAGCGCCGCCTTCCTCGCCCTTGCCGTGGTGGTGGCCCTCGGCCCGGTCCTCCTCGCCCTTGCGAAACGCGGCCGCCGGTCACCCGACACTGCGTCGAGCCCCGGCCGCAGCGACTGAGGCGTCGCTGCGGCTGCCCACAACCGATCGAGAGACCATGATGAGCATGATCAATCCGTGCCTGACCGGCTTCCAATGCATCCGCTGCGGCCATCGCCTGCCCGTCGCCGACCATCCGGAGGGCTGTCCCGTCTGCCTGGCGGCCGGCCGGCCGGCGAGCGTCGTCGCGACCTACCAGAATCTGCCGGATCTGCCTGCCGCCGGCGCCGGCCGGGGCATGAGCCGTTTTGCCGCCCGCCTCGCCTATCCCGAATTCGTCACGCTCGGCGAGGGCGATACACCGCTCGTCGCGCTGCCGCGGCTCGCCGCTGCGCTCGGCCTCGACACGCTCAGGATCAAGCTCGAAAGCGCCAATCCGACAGGATCCCACAAGGACCGGATGAGCGCCCAGTTCGTCACCCGCGCGCGGGCCCGCGGCGCGCCCGCCGTCATCGCCGCCTCCAGCGGCAACGGCGGCGCGTCGGTGGCGGCCTATGCCGCCGCTGCCGGCCTTGCCTGCACCATCGTGACGACGGTCGAGACCAGCCCGGTCTGGCGCCGCGCCATCATCATGACCGGTGCGCATCTGCACGTGGTGGAGACCAGCATGGAGCGCTGGGCCGTGGTGCGCGACAAGGTCCGCAACGAGGGCTATGCGACGGCGACCAACTATCTCGACCCGCCCGTCGGCAGCGATCCCTTCGCCGTCGATGCCTACAAGACGGTCGGCTACGAGCTGGCCGAGGCCGAGAATATCGCGGCGGTCGACGCGATCCTGGTGCCGACGGCACGTGGCGACCTCCTTTGGGGCCTGCACGCCGGCCTCGCCGAAGCCGCGGCGACGGGGCGGCTGGCGCGCGTCCCCCAGCTCGTTGCCGTCGAACCGTTTCCACGCCTCGCGGCGGTTCAGGCCGGAGCCGACGTCACCGGCCATTTTCCAGGAAAATCGGCGCTCGTCTCGATCAATGGCGCGACCGTGACCTACCAGTCGCTGGCGGCGCTCGAACGCGGCAGCGGCCTGGCCGTTGCCATCGATCCGGCCGAGGCGATCGCCGACCAGCGCCTGCTCGCCACCAACGGCCTCTATCTCGAACTGTCCTCGGTCGCATCGCTCACCGCCCTGCGCGAGCTCAAGCGGCGCGGCCGGGCCGACATCAGGAATGCAATCCTGATCGGGACCTCGCACGGCTACAAGGAATTTCCGTCGGACGCAGCCGAGCCGAGCCGTCCGAAGGCCGGGGCATAGTCGACCCGGCCGCTCGTCGCCGGCAGCGGGCCGCCGAGAGCCAGCACCATCAGATAGGGGCCGGCATAGGGCGAAGCGAAGCCTTCGGCGAGCCGCGGCTCGAAACCGAAGCGGCGGTAATAGGCGGGATCGCCGAGGACGAAGACCGCCTGCACGCCGGCCGCGCGCGCCTCGGCGAGCCCCTGGCGAATCAACCCGCCGCCAACGCCCGAACGCTGGTGCGCCGGCGCGACCGCGACCGGCGCGAGGCCCAGTGCCCGCAACGGACCCGTCATCGGCGAAAACATGACATGCCCGACGACGACGCCGCCCGTCTCGGCGACCAGGGCGATCGCCGCGTCGCCATCGGCACGCAGTTCCTCCACCAGCCGGGCCTCCTCGGGACCTGGAAAGGCGGCCTCGAGCACGGCGCGGATGGCGGCCACGTCGTCAGGCCGTTCACGGCGTATCAGCATGGCCTTCGCTCCACCGACGGCGCCAACCCTGTGCCGGCCGTCGGACATGGCCTCAAATGGCGGAACAGCGCAACCTTGGGCGCCGTCCGGCGGCCGCCGATTGCGGTTCGCCCAGGCCCTCAGCCCGGACCGGAGCAGCAGGCCGCACCTCCGGATCCCGCCTGGAGCCTGTTGTCGATGCTCTCGCCGTTGCGCCCGCCTGGGACATCCATGGCCGGATTGCCCGCGAAAAAGCCGTTCGGCTTGAGGGTGAAGCCGGCATATTCCACCGGCATGATCGGGAAGTCCTCGGGCTTGCAGACATGGGTGTGCCCGAAGGAATGCCAAACCACGATGTCCTCGTTGGCGATCGCGCGGTTCTGAGCGACATAGCGCGGCAGGCCGTCGCCTCCGGCATGGACGTTGGGATAGTCACCGCTGCCATATTTCTCGGCAGGGTCGTAGCGCGTCACCCACACGTGGCGCGTCGCAAAGCCGCCGCGGGCGCGCACGAAACTGCCCTCCTGCGCGAGCATCAGGGGGCTGGCCTGAACCGAGAGCTTGTAGCCCGGAGCGTTGCCGACGGCGTTGACCGCATTGGTGTTGCTGATCTTCCAGTAGCGTCCGGTGCGCCCGTCCGCCTCGCGCGCCGCGTCCCGCTCGCGGGCCAGCACGCGGCTCGTCACGTCGAAGACATTGCCGTGGGGATTGTCGGCGCCCCAGGGCCGCGGCACGAATTCGTGCTCGGTGACGGTGTTGCGCTCGCCGTCCACCATCATGTGCAGCCGCGCATTGAAGAAGTGCTGGTGGGTCGGACCGCCGAGCCCCTCGGCCACCATGCCGCCCCAGGGATAGCGCTCGCCCGGCGCGACCGCTGCCGTCTGGATGATGCCGGTGAGCTTGGCTTCGAGCTGGATCGTGCCGTCCTGGTAGAGATACCAGTAGAAGCCATAGTCGTAATTGCCGACGGTCGCGAAGAAGGAGATGACCAGGCGGCGCGAACGACGCACCTCGAACAGCTGGTTGCGGAACTCGTAGTGCTTCCAGAGGATGCCGTAGTCCTCCTCATGCATGCACACGGCATTCTTCATGACGAAGGGCTCGCCACGGTCGTCAGCCGCGGGAATGTCGAAATAGTGGATGTGGCCGAGGCAGTCGCAACCGAGCTCCAGCGCGTTGGCGAGCTTGCCGAGACCATATTCGCCGGCGTCGAAAGCGCTCTTCCAGTAGTGGTTGGCGGTGGGATCGGCGTAGGGCACCACCATCTCGGTGACGCTCGCCCGATAGATCACGGGGCGCTCGCGGCCGCCGTCGCGATAGGCGAGCTGGTGCAGGACGAGCCCCTCGCGCGGCGTGAAGCCGATGCGGAACGACCAGTTCTGCCAGTCGACCCGCCATCCTTCGACGGTGAAGCTCGGCCCGTCCGGCTGGACGACATGCAGTGCCTTGAGGTCCTGTCGCGTGTCCTTCCAGGTCTCGGGATCGTAATTGTGCTTGGTCTTCGGGATGGGCGGAGCATCCTGTTCGTCGACGAGGTCGACCACCTTGCGGGCAATGAGGTCGACCACCGCCACCAGCCCCTCGACCGGATGGGCGTAGCCATTGTCCTTCAGCTCGGAGCGATAATAGCTGACTGCCCGGACGATCCGCCGCCCCCGCTCGAAATCACGGTCGAAAAAGCCCGACGAGAACGGGTCGATCTGAGCGAGCGCCATGTCGGCATCGCTGAGGCCGCGCCGGCGCATGGCGGCACGCCAGCCGGCATCGGCCTTGACGATCTCGTCGCACAGGAAGAACTCCTCGACCATGACCGGCGGCTGGCCGTAGGGCGCTTGGCCCGTCGCGATCTCGTTCTCGGAGACGATCGCCTTCGCGCCGATATCGACAACGACCTCGCGGCTGCGGCCCGTCGCCGTGTTGAGCACGACCAGGAAGGCAAGGCGCGGCAGGGAGCCGCCGGGACGGAAGCCGAGGACGTCGGCCTTGGCAGGCTCTTCCAGCCGGACGATGGCGAAACGTTCGTGCCGGTCGAGCGTCAGGCGATCCCTGGCGATGGCGCAGGCGGCGGCGATTTCAGTCGTCGTCAGCGGGTCCAGGGGATGCGCCTTTGCCGCTGCGAGGTCCGCCGGCCTCATCGGCGCCGCCGCGGCTGTCGGCATCGCGACCATCTTCGTCTCTCCTGAAAAAGCCCTCGTCACGTCACGATGGCCTTGCACGGCCGCCGCGGCCATCAACCGTCCGGTGGATGCCGCAGGCGCAAAAGCTCAGCCGGCGGCGGTCAGACGCGCCGCGAGGCCGGCGCGCGTCTCCACGCCGGTCTTTTCGAAGATATGGATCAGGTGGGTCTTCACGGTGGCGAGCCCGATGCCGAGGCAGAGGGCGATGTCCTGGTTGGTCCGCCCGCAGCAGACGAGGCGCGCCACCTCCGCCTCGCGTGCGGTCAGGCGAAACGCCCCGCCCACCCGCTCGCCCGGAAGGCGCCTCACCGGCCGGAACCAGGACGGCAGGTTGAAGGCGATATAGCGCTGCAGGCCCGCCATGATGCGGCCATGAGCCGGTGTCGGGCGCATGTCGCGCGCCGTCCACATCAGGCTCATGCCGGCGGTGATCCGGCCACTCTGCCGGAACACCATCTCGGCGGTCTCGACCGTGCCGTAATGGCGAATGAAGTCGCAATAGGCGCCGAGATCGTCGGGCGCCACCGCCGTCGCGACCTCGTCGAGCCAGGCGACCGGCCGCGGCCACACCGACAGGCGTCGTACATGCAGCGGATCCTTCGCGTGCATTTCGACGAGGTAGCGCCGCTGCAGCTCGTCGGGGACGTCGCGACAGACGAACTCGCAGAGATTGTCGTCGTCGTCGACGGAATAGAAGGCGAGCCGGCTGGAGCCGACGGCCTGCTCGACAAGCCTCAGCGTCTCCTCGATGAACTGCTGCTGCCGGTCATGCATGACGGGAACGGCATCTCAAAAAGTGCAGCACGACTTGTCGAGCTTGACGGAGCCGGCAAAGCGCACCTTCCGTCAGCCTGCCGGATCGACCGGCCGAAGGCAACACTGCAATGGTCGAGCCGGCCGCCACTTCAGGCGGGATCGGCCACGAAGCGTGGCGTCACGTTGCGCAGCCTGTGACGAGACCCGACGAACGTCGCCCGGAAGGCTCGGCTCATATCAAGCGCGTATCGACCGCAAAGTTCTCCTGATTGACGATCCGGATGGCGGCGGCATCTGGATGACGGTGATTGACGACGACGTTCAGGTCGGGAGAGCCGGCTATCGAGACGATGGCCGAGGGCACACGCAGGATTGGTGTTGTCCGCCCAGCATGCCAGTCATCGCCTCTTTGCTGCGTCCAGGCCTCGTTGCGGCGCCATTCCACCGGCAGATCCTCCAGCGCCATATCGGCAATCGAGAGGCTATCGGGGATTGCGTAACTGACCATGACCAATGCAGGCAGGAGCGCAGGATCTTCGATATGAACAAGCTTTTCCACTACACACAGCGACGGCGATGTCGAGCGATAGGTAACGGCATGACCGACCGTGTTCCAGCGACCGTCGTAGTGGAGGCCATAACCGCCGTCGAATGTCGCGGCAAACCGTCTGTCGGACAGTCTCCACAGCAGCATCAGGCCGCAGCCCCCCAGGAAATCTTGGCAAGGATCGTTTCGACCAACCGAGCACCGGCCTCGGTTCTTGCGACATCCAGCGGCGTTTGGCCGTTGAGCTCGTGAAGGCCCCGGCGGAGCCAGCGGCCGGCCTTTTCATGGTCGTCGAACGTTTCCTCCGCCAGCGCCTGGATACGCACCAGCCGAACGACGCGATCCGATTCTTCCACGCTCAAAGGCTGCTTCTTCTTCGCGCGATGGTCGAAGGTCCGCTGGGGGATGACGTAGACTTGCAGTTCCTGCCTGCTAATGCCGGAGGAGGCAATCGCACGCAGCGTATCCAACGGCAGGCCGCCGGTGATCAGCCTTACGAGGTCGCCTTGAGAGCGCACCTGGGAGCCGAGCACCTTCGCGCCGCCAAGCTTGCGGGCGACCGCGCCAATAATCGTGGATGACATGTCCGGCCCCTCGCCGGGCCAGCACCATGCCGTAGATATCGTCGGCAGATTGCCAACATTCAAGCCGGAGCGGCCGGCACGGCGCACCCGCCGGAAAGCATCGGCAGGGCGTGCGAATAACCGATAGAGGCCTCAGGCGCTGTCGAGCAGCTTGCGCAGCTCGGTCTTGAGGATCTTGCCGTAATTGCTTTTCGGCAGTGCCGCCATGAAGCGATAGGCCTTGGGCCGCTTGAAGCGGGCAATGTTGTCGAGGCAGTGCGCATCGAGCTCGGCGGCGGAAACGGCGCCCTCGGCCGCCGGCACGACGAAGGCGAAAACCTCCTCGCCCCAGTCGGCGTGGGGCCGGCCGACCACGCTCACCTCGACCACGGCCGGGTGCTGCAGCAGCACCTCCTCGACCTCGCGCGGATAGATGTTCGAGCCGCCCGAGATGATCACGTCCTTGGAGCGGTCCTTGAGCGACAGGAAGCCATGTTCGTCGAACTGGCCGATATCCCCCGTATGGAGCCAACCGTCCCGCAGCGCCTGGGCGGTGGCGGCCGGATTGTTCCAATAGCCGGCCATCACGACGTCACCCGTCACGATCACCTCGCCGTTCTCGCCCACAGGCCGGTCGACGCCGTTCTCGTCCACCACGCGGACGCTGACGCCGGTGCGGGCGATGCCGACCGAGGCGAGCCTCTGCTCCAGCCGGCCGTCGCCGGTGTCGACATGCATGTGGGGCGGCAGATAGGTGATCGTGCAGGGCGCCTCGCCCTGGCCGTAGACCTGCCACAGGCGGGGGCCGAGCCGGTCGACCGCCGTCTTGAGGTCTTCGACATACATGGGCGCGCCGCCGTAGAAGATCTGGTCGAGATTTTCGCGCTTCAGGCGGGCGATCGCGGCCGAGCCGATCAGCCGGTTGACCATGGTCGGCGCCGCGAAAAACGAGCTGCCGGGATAATGATTGACGAGGTCGACGATCTCCTCCGGCTCGAAACCGCCGCTGGCCGGCACGACATTGGCCGCGCCGCGCACGAAATGGGCAAGCGAGAAGAGCCCGGCGGCATGCGACAGCGGCGCCGGATGCAGGGCGGCATCGCGGTCGTCCACCGGGCCGATATCGGCAAGGAAGCTCAGCGTCATGTTGTAGAGGTTGCGATGGGTGAGCATCGCGCCCTTCGGCCGGCCGGTCGTGCCGCTGGTATAGAAGAGCCAGGCGACGGCATCGGGGGAAACCACGGCGGGACGAACGGCCGCGCGGTCCATCGGCACGCCCTCGCCCGCCGCCGCCATCGCCCGGTGATCGGCGCCGCCAATCACCACCATGGCCGGAGCCGGGTCCGGCAGGGCGGTGGCGGCCTGTTCGGCGAGGTCCGCGGTGACGAACAGCGCCTCGGCGCCGCTGTCGGCGAGGATGTGGCCGAGCTCCTTCGGGTGGAGCTTGGCATTGATCGGCACGATGACGCAGCCGGCGAACCAGGCGCCGAACATGACCTCGAAATAGTCCGGGCCGTTCGACATGAAGAGACCGACGCGGGCGCCCTGCCGCAGACCGCGCTGACGGAGCGCGGCGGCGATCGCCGCCGCCCTGCAGGCGAGCGCGCCGTAGGACAGGACCGGCCTGGTGCCCAGGCAGACCGCCGGCCGGTCCCGGAACGCGGCGGCGGCATTGACCAGCAGTTCGGCGATGTTCACGTGTTATACTCCCAGCCGTCGACGTCACCGCGATCGGTCAGACCGCGCGCGTCTGGCCTTTCCAGAAGCTCTCACGAATATCCTTCTTGCGCACCTTGCCGACCGGGCTGCGCGGCAGGCTGTCCCAGAACTCCACGGTCTTCGGCGCCTTGACGCTGCCGACCTTGTCCTTGCAGAGCTGGATGATCTCGTCTTCGGTTGCCGTCGCGCCCGGCTTCAGCTCGATGACCGCCTTGACCGCCTCGCCCCACTTGTCGTCGGGCACGCCGATCACCGCGCAGTCCTGCACCGCCGGATGGCCCCAGATCACCTGCTCAACCTCGCTCGGATAGACGTTGAAGCCGCCCGAGATGATCATGTCCTTCTTGCGGTCGACGATATAGACGTAGCCGTCACGGTCCTTGAAACCGATGTCGCCGGTGTGGTGCCAGCCATGGCCCGACACTTCGCGGGTGGCATGGGGGTTCTTGTAGTAGCCGGGCATGACCAGGTTGCCGCGCACGACGATCTCGCCGCGCTCGTCGGGGCCGAGAAGCCGCCCGTCATCGTCCATGATCGCCACCGGCGTCAGCAAGGTCGGCCGGCCGCAGCTCGCAAGGCGCTGCTCGCGCGCGGGATCGCCGATCACCTGGTGATCCTCGGGCGAGAGGAAGGTGCACAGCATCGGCGCCTCGGCCTGGCCGAAGGTCTGGGTCATCACCGGTCCGAACACGTCGAGGCATTCCTTGAGCCGTTCCACCGACATCGGCGCCGCCGCGTAGATGAAGTGCTCAAGCGAGGAGAAATCGTGCTCGCGCAGGCCAGGATGGGCGAGCAGAACATAGATGGCCGTCGGCGGCAGGAAGAGATGCGTCACGCCCTCGGTCTCGATGGCCGAGACCACCTTGGCGGCGTCGAAGCCGGGCAGAATGACCTGCGTCGCGCCCGCCGCCATCAGCATGATGCCGACACCGCCGGCGGCATGGGTCATCGGCGCGATGACCAGATGGACCGGCGGCTTGCGCGTCGGCATGGCCGCATAGAAGTTGGCGATCATCGTCTCCCAGACGAGATTGGTCCAGAGCACGCCCTTCGGCCGGCCGGTGGTGCCTCCCGAGGAAAAGATCGAGATCGGCGCGTCGCGCCGCTCCGGAATGTCGGGATCGGTTTCCGGACTGTCGGCGATCGCATCCTCGAGGAACGGTGCACCAGCCCCGGCCTTGTCGATGCAGACATAGTGCTGGATCTTCGGGCATTCGCGCCGGAAGGCGGCGACGTTGTCCTCGAACTCGCTGTGGTAGAACAGGACCTCGACATCGCAATTGTCGAGGATATAGGCATTCTCGGCGACGACGTTGCGCGCGTTGATCGGCACCCAGACATTGGCGCCGCGCACGATGCCGAGCACGCATTCGAAGGCGACGGCCGAATTGGGGCTGTAGACCGCAGCCATGCGCTCCGGTCCGATGCCGAGGCCGTGGATGAAGTTGGCGATCCGGTAGCTGCGCTTCTGCACCTCGCCGAAGGTGCGGGCGACCGTCGCATCCTTCAGGCACAGCCGCTCGGGATCGAGGGCGACACCGCGGTCGAAGAAATCGATGAGACGCATGGCTCTCCCCTTCTGACTATGGCCGACGATGGGCACCGGGCCGGGACGGCCGCGGGCACGCCCCGTCTAGACGCTGATGAGACTTTCGATCTTCTGCCGGTTCGCCTGCAGCTCGGCGGTTGTGCCCGACCAGACCATGCGGCCATTGTCGATGACGAACTGGCGCTGGGCGAGCTTGAGCGGCACGCGCAGGTTCTGCTCGACCAGGAGGATGCCGACGCCCTCGGCATTGATGGTGCGGATCGCCTCGATCAGCGTCTCGACGATGAGCGGGGCAAGCCCCTCGGTCGGCTCGTCGAGCAGCAGCACCTTCGGATTGGTCAGAAGGCCGCGGCCGATCGCCAGCATCTGCTGCTCGCCACCCGACAGGGTATCGCCGCCGGAATTGCGCCGTTCCTCGAGCCGCGGGAACAGCTCGTGCACGCGCTTCAGCGTCCAGGGACCGGAACGGCCCATGACGGTCGCGATGGTGAGATTTTCCTCGACCGTCAGGTTCGGGAAGATCCGCCGGTTCTCCGGAACGAAGGCGATGCCGAGTCGGCCGAGCTCGTAGGGCCGCATGGCGGTGGCGTCGGCGCCGGCGACCAGCCGTCGGCCGCGCGCCAGCCGGTTCAGCCCGATCGCCGCCTTGAGCAGCGTGCTCTTGCCGGCGCCATTGCGTCCGATCAGCGACACGACCTCGCCATCGGCGACGTCGATGCCGACATGATGCAGGGCTTGGGCCTTGCCGTAGAAGACGTCGCAATCCTCGAGGGCCAGAGCGGTCATTCGTCTTCCCCGAGATAGGCGGCGCGCACGGCGGGATTGGCCTTGATCGCCTCCGGCGTTCCGGACGCCAGCAGCTGTCCCTGGACCATCACGACGATCTCGTCGGAGACCTGCATGACCACGTCCATATTGTGCTCGATGAGCAGCACGGTGCGGCCGGCCACGACGCGCCGGATCAGGTCAATCGCCTGTTCCAGCCGATCATGGCCGACGCCGGCGAGCGGCTCGTCGAGCAGCAGCACGCGCGGATCCGACAGGAGGGTCAGCCCGACCTCCAGCGCGCGCTGGTCGCCGTGGGACAGGTTCTCGGCGGGAACATGGGCAAGCGCGGTCAGGCCGACGAGCTCGAGCACCTTCTCGGCCTCCTCGCGCTCCCTAGCGAAACGGCTGGACGGCATCCAGAACGGCTGAAGCCGGTGGCGATGGGCGAAGGCGCCGAGCTTGAGATTGTCCAGCACGGTCATGCCGGCGAAAATCTTGGTGATCTGGAAGCTGCGGCCGAGCCCGGCGCGGGTTCGGGCGTGAACGGCAAGCGCGGTAATGTCGCGCCCGTCGAGAAACACCTTGCCGCCGCTGAGCGTTGCATGGCCGGAGAGCGCGTTCATCAGGGTGGTCTTGCCGGCGCCGTTCGGACCGATCAGGCCATAGAGCCGATTGGCCTCGAAGGCGTGGCTGACACCGGCGACCGCCTTCAGCCCGCCGAAGGCGACTTCGATATTTTCGCAGCGAAGCGCGGCACCGCTCATCGCACGCCTCCGTCGCTCCGGCCCCGGCCGGCGAACAGGCCGGCAAGGCCGTTCGGCAGGAAGATGGTGCAGAGGATGAAGATGAGGCCGAGAATGCCGTACCAGTGCTGCGTCACCTGGCTGAGCTCCTCCTTCAGGAGCTCGAACAGGCCGACGCCCAGAACCGGGCCGAGCAGCGTGCCCTTGCCGCCGAGCAGGGTCATGATCAGCACGTCGCCCGACGTCGTCCAGTGCAGCATCTGCGGGCTGATGTAGAACATCAGCGAGGCCAGCAGCGCGCCGCTGACGCCGGCATAGGCACCGGAGATCATGAAGGCGCACTGACGCAGGCGCTGCACGTTGTAGCCGATCTGCGCCGCGCGGACGTCGTTGGCCTGGACCGCGCGCAAGGCGTCGCCGAAGGGCGAGGCGCGCAGCAGCGCCATGACCGCCAGCCCGACGAGGAAGACCGCCACCAGGAAATAATAGAAGGTGCGGTTGTCGTAGAAATCGAGGCCGAAGAGATCGGGTCGCGGCACGCCGGGCAGGCCGTCGAGGCCGCCGGTCAGGTCACGCAGCTTCGTGCTGGCGAGGATGTAGACGAGCTGCGCGAGCGCCAGGGTCAGCAGCGAGAAGAACAGGCCGGACACCCGCAGGGCGAAGATGCTGAGCGCGAAGGCGAAGAGAGCGCCGACCACGGCCGCACAGCCCAGCGCGGGCATGAAGCCAAGCCCGGCCTTGGTCATCACCAGCGTCAGGGCGTAGCCGCCGGCGCCGAACAGCGCCGCATGGCCGAAGGACAGCATGCCTGCGAGGCCGAAGATGAGGTCGAAGCCGATGGCGAACAGGCTCCAGATCAGGATCAGGCTGACGAGGTTCAGGCTCTCCTCGCCGGTCACGAAGAAAGGCACGACGATCATCGCCGCGACGATCAGCGCCATCGCGGCCTGGCCGATGCGGGAGGGTTTTGCGGGACCGGAGAAGATCATGCGGCGCGTCCCTTGCGGCTGAACAGGCCTGCCGGACGCGTCAGGAGCGTGACGATCAGCAGCATGAAGGTGATGAGATCGACCCATTCCGGCGCGTAGGTGAAGCCGACCGCACGGGCCATGCCCAGGAGCAGAGCGGCGAAGACCGCGCCGCGGATGCTGCCGAGGCCACCGATGATGACCACGACGAAACAGTCGATGATGACGCTGAAGCCCATGCCGAGTTCGATCGGTACGAGGGGCGCCGCGATCACGCCGCCGAGCGCGGCGAGGCCCGCGCCGAGCGCGAAGACCGCGGTGCGGACGCGCGAGACGTTGATGCCGAGCGTCTCGGCCATGTCGGAATCCGAACTGGTCGCCCGGATCATCACGCCGTAGCGGCTCTTCTCGATGACGAAGAACAGCAGGGCCGAAACCGCCGCGCCGAACACGATGATGAACAGCCGGTAGGACGGAATCTGGCTGCCGAACATGGCGATCGGCTGGGAAAGCAGGTCGGGCGTCGGCACCTGCTTGTAGTCGAGGCTCCAGATCAGCTTCACGGCCTCTTCGATGACCAGGATGAAGCCGAAGGTCAGCAGGAGCTGGTAGATGTGATCGCGCTCATAGACCGGGCGGAGCGCCAGCCGCTCCATCACCGCGCCGAGAGCGGCGATGACGAGCGGCGCCAGGGCGAGGCCGATCCAGAACGATCCGGTCCACTGCACGATCTGATAGCAGACATAGGCGCCCAGCATGTAGAGCGCGCCATGGGCGAAATTGATCACTCCGAGCATGCCGAAAATGAGCGTCAGCCCGGCGGCCAGGAGGAACAGCAGGAAGCTGAGGCTGAGCCCGATGACGATGGTGGACAAGCGCGAGGGTCCTGAAGCGAGGGGGCCGGGCCGCGAAAAGCCCGGCAGTCCGATGATCATCCTGGAGCGGGACGGGCTGTCGCCCGCCCGGTCCATCGGCTTCAGCAGGCGTCGAACAGGCTCGCCGGCTCGAATACGTTGGTGATCTTCATGGTCAGCGGCGGCAGCGGCGCCTGGCCTTCGGTCACCACGCCCCAGAGCCCGACCTGCGCGGCCTGATGGTCGCAGGCCCGCATGGTCTTGCGGCCCTCGAGCGAGTTTTCACGCGTGCTGCTCGCGAAGGCATCGACCCAGCGCTCGCGATCCCACGACTTGGTCGCCTCGACGACATCGAGCCACCAGCTCATGCCGTCATAGGCCTCGCCGGCGAAGCTCGAGGGGAATTCGCCATATTTCGCCCGATAGGCGGCCACGAAGGTCTTGTTGGCCGGGGAATCGTAGCTGAAGTGGTAGCGCACGCCGGAATACACCCCGACCGCCGAAGGCCCGACGGCGGCCGCCAGCGTCTCGTCCTGCAGCACCGGGCCGAACTGCACCTTGGTGCGGCCCAGCCCGACCTGGCCGGACTGCTTGAGGAAGGTCACGGCGTCGTTGCCGGTGACGAAGACGGCGATGCCGTCGGCATCGGACTTTGCCATCTTGTCGACGATCACGGAGAAATCGCGATTGCCGAGCGGCGCATAGTCGATGCCGACAATGGCGATGCCCGCTTTCGCCGCCTCGGCCTGGAACATGGCCCAGCCGTCGCGCGTCGCCTGGTAGTCCGCGGCGACGCCGTAGAGCTTCTTCAGCCCCTTCGCCTTGGCGAATTCGAGCGCCATGCGGGTTTCCATGCCGAGCGTATTCGACGTGCGGAACGTATAACGCGAGCCGTTGACGCGGGTGATCTTGTCATCGGCCGAAATGGTGACGAGCAGCGGTACCTTGCGCTGGTCGGCAAGGCTCTGGAGCGCGAGGGTCGAAGCCGATCCGACCGCGCCGAAGATCATCTGAGCCCCGCCCGCCAGCAGGCGCGTCGCCTTCTGCACCGCCGGCTGAGGCTTCGTCTCATCGTCTTCCCAGGACACACGGATGGGCTTGCCCAGCACCTGGCCGCCGCGGTCGGCGATGGCGAGCTCGGCGCCCTGGCGCATGTCCTTGCCGATGATGCCGTAGGCGCCCGAGAACGCCAGGATGCCGGCAATATGGAACTCCGACGGCTCGGCGGCCCGCGCCGAGGCGACAGGCAGGTTGGTCGACAGCGCCGCGGCGGCGGCACTGCGCATGAAGAAACGACGGTCCATGAATGGCCTCCCGCACCGGTCCGGCCGCTTCGGGCGGGACACCTATTTTACTTGCGAGTAGGTCTATGATTACCCGAAAGTAGGAGTCAATCATCCGGACGGCAGATAGGGCCATTCGCCCCAGGTCGTGCTTTGTGGCGAATGGTCGCGCGGTAAGATCGTCCGGGACGATGGGAAGAATGGAGAGCCCATGGGAGGCATGAGACGAAAGGGCGCTGCCGCGGCAGGCGGACAGGCCGCGCTCTGGCGCAGCACCGATCTGCGCCAGGAACAGCACGACAAGAAGCGCCGGCTCATCTTGGTCACTGCCGCGAGAATCTTCGCCGAACGGGGCTTTCACAACACGACGATCGACCACATCGCCGCCGCGCTCGAGGTCACCAAGCCGACCATCTACTATTACATCGAAAGCAAGGAAGACATCCTGTTCCAGATCACCAGCGAAGCGCTGGCCGAGCTCGACCAGGAGCTGCAGGACGGCGGCGAGACCGGGCTGCCGGCGATCGAACGCCTGCAGCGCTTCTTCCGCGTCTATGGCCGGTTCATGCTGACCGACCTCGGCATCTGCATGGCGGTCGTCTCCGACCGGTCGCTCAATCCGGAATCGCGCCGGAAGCTGCGCCTGCTCAAGAAGGAATTCCAGACGCGCGTGCGCCGCATCGTCGAAGACGGCACCCGGGACGGCACCATCGTCACCGACGATCCCAGGATGTTCAGCTTCGCCCTGTTCGGCGCGATCAACTGGGCCCCGCAATGGTATGCCGCGAATGGCGCCCAGGAGCCCGACGCGATCGTCGCCGCGATCCTCGCCATCTTCGCCAAGGCGGCGACGAACCCGGGCGCCGTGGTGCCGCGGCCGCGCGCACGATCCGCCGCGCGCCGTTAGCGCCGCGGTCGCGAACGCACGCGTCGCCGGCCCAGTTCAGGGCAGATCAGGACAGGAGCGCCGCCAGCGCTTCCTCGGCGGCCCGCCGGCCCGACAGCCAGGCGCCATGGGCGGTCGAGAATGCGACCGGATGGGTCGCTTCGCCGGCCCAGAAAAGCCGGCCGTCGATCGGCTCCGCCAGCACGCCACGCGCGCCCGCATGCATCGGCAGGGCGTGCGAATAGCCGCCGAGGGCATGGGGATCGCGCGCCCAGCCCGTCTCCGCGAGCGGCCTGAAGTCCCTGACGACATCGGCGCCAAGCAGACTGCGCAGCTCGTCCAGCGCGAAGGCGATCAGCGCGCCCTCCCCCGCTGCCTCCAGCGCCCGGGCGTTGCGGCCGCCGACATAGGCCTCGATATAGGGACGGCCGAACGGCCTGACATGATAGCTCGCGGTTTCGGTGCGATGGATGTCGCCGAGGAAACGCGCGCCGACCGCGAACGCCTCCGGCGCGAGCAGGCCGATGAAGGCCTTGTTGGCAAGGCCGAGCGGCAGGTGGCCGGCCGCCTCGACCTTGGCCGGCAGCGCGGGCGTGATCCTGATCCGGGCCTCGGCGATATGCGGCGTCGGCACGGCGACGATCACCGCGCGGGCGCTCAGCCGGCCGCGCGCCGTCTCGATCACGACCGTCCGCCCGCCATGGTCGATGGCGGTCACCGGACAGTGCAGGATGACATTCGCCGATGCCGCCAATCGTGCGAGCGCCGCGCCATAGCCGTCACGCACCCGGTAGTTCACCTCGGTGTCCTGATAGGCCGCATAGTCGAGAAGGGAGACCCGCTCGAACTCCGCTCCATTGTGGTAGGAGCTGATCGCGTCCAGCAGCGGGTTCCAGCGGTTGCCCGGCTCGAGCAGTTCCGCGGCCGGCCGGTCGACGCCGGTTGCGGCGGCGGCATCGACACGCGCCTCGAAGGCATCGACGGCTTCCGCGAACCGGCGCTGCTCCGCGACGGGGAAATGGCGTTCCTCCGCGGGGCGCTGCCAGGCGGCCGGCGTGCGGTCCAGCACGAAGCCTGCGGCCTCGATCAACGGGACCAGCGGGTTGATGTCTGCCGAATGCAGCCAGCCGCAGCCGCGATCGACCGGAAAGGTCGCGGCCGGGTCGCCAGCCGATGCCAATTGGACGGTCTCGGCGCGCCCGCCGATGCGGCCGCGTGCCTCAACGACCACCGCTTCGAGGCCGCTGCCGGCCAGCCGGTCGGCCGCGGCAAGGCCGGCCGCCCCCGCCCCGACGATGACCACGTCGAAATCCGATCTCATGACGCTTGCCGGTCCTTCATGTCATCACCGCACGCCGATCGAGAGCATAGCCCGGAAATCCGGAATCGGCATGACGTATGCAGAACTCGATTTCATGCAAAGGCTTTCACGCGCGCATGCGAATTGTCAAAGCCTGTACAATCAGGCAAATTCGACTGTAAAAACTCATACAATTTCCTGAATAAAACTTATCACATTATCGTGATAACAAATCATTACAGAAAATATCGAAGCAACGACGATTGACGACGAACACGGGCCGGGCCTTCTTCAGCGCGTCTGAGAACAGGAGAGAGCAATGGCTCATCAGATCACCATGTCGCGCGTCAGCATTGCGGGCCTTGGCCTCGCCGGCCTCATCGCGCTTGCGGGCAGCGCGGCGGCCCAGTCGCACATGACGTCCCGCCGCGCCGATGTCAGCGTCCAGCGGCAGTGCACCGAGGCGGTGCAGCGCCGCCTGCCCGGCAGCGACACCAGCACCAATCTCGAATACAACAAGAATGCGCTCTACTTCGCCTGCATGCAGAACGGCGGCACCATCCCCGGCTCGAACTGACACGCGCCGGCGTCGCCGCGCCGACACGACCACGCCGAGAAACGAGGGCCGCCCACCGGCGGCCCTTCTGCCGTTGCAACGCCACGCGGCGCGCTAAGACCTGAGGCCAGCGATCTCGCCCAGCCTGACGGGGTCGAGCACGTCGATGCCGCCGTAGCGCCGGCGGATCACCTCCTGCTTCTCGAGCTTGCCGAGATGCAGGTTCACCGTCTGGCGCGACATGCCCAGCATCTGCGCCAACTGCTCCTGCGAGGCGGAGAGCTGCGTCCGCGGCGCGCCGGCGTGCAGGCTGTGGCTGTCGAAAATGGTCAGGATGCGCCGGGCGACGCGCGTCAGGCTCGAACCGGTCGCGGAATCGGCGAGGGCCTTGAAGGCAAGCCGCGTCTTGGAGGCGGCGAGCTGGCCGATCTCGCGCCAGTAGCGCGGCTCGCTGTCCAGCATGGCCTTCAGGACCTCCTGCGGAACATTGAGCACCCTGACCGGATCTTCCGCGCGGGCGTCCTGCCGGCGCGGCTGGTCGTCGAACAGCTCCAGCTCGCCGAACCAGTAGAGCGGCTCGATAATGGCGAGGATCGCCTCGCGGTCGTGATCTCCGGTACCGCCGCCGATGCGCAGCCGTCCCTCGATGAGACAGAACAATCCGGTCGCCGGGTCGCCGCGGCGCGACAGATAGTCGCCCTCCGCGACGGTGATCAGCTGGGCATGGTTGACCAGCCCGTCCTGAAGGCCGGGCGGACAGGCGCTGAACCAAGGGTCCTGATCGAGGATCTGCCTGATGGTGACGAAGTCGATGCGCATCGCACGGGTCCCTGCTGTCCTGCCGCAGGCATCCCGCCATGCGCCCGCCTTGCGCGATGCGCCATGCTGAAGACCACCCGCAGCCGCTTTCAGCCTCGCCGGACGAGCCGGCGCGCTGGTTGCGAGCGATGGGACCACGCCTATCCGGTCGCCCGTGGCGCTCACTTAGGCAGTCTTCGAGCGTTCCGCCAGCCCCCTCGGTGACGCCGTGATGACATGCCACGGCGCGCCGGCCGACGGACATCGTGCGGATGTGGCGCCGGTGCGATGTTTCGGGCCGCGCCGGTCGGGCGCGACAGTGTGGAAACATGGCCATGGCACCTCTGTGCGGCGCCATGCTCCCGTCAAGGCGGATATTGGCGGTGAGCGCGCGACGGCACCGTCCGCCCCTGCCAGGCGGACGGTGCCGAGCGCCGCTCAGGCGCCGGCGAATTTGATGCCGGTATCGAGGAACTCGTTGGTCGCGGCCTTGGCCGGGTCGAGCGGCCGGACATCCTCGAAATAGGTGCGCACCAGTTCGTAGTCCTCCTTCACCCGTTCCGGGTTGAAGGCGCCGAGCGCAACCTGGGTGGTCGTCGGATCGCGCATCAGCTCCAGGATGCGCTTCCACTGGTCGCGCTGGTTGGCCTCGTCGAGGCCGGACACCGAAGCCATGAGAGCCTTGAGACCCGGGCCGATATCGGCGACGCAGGCGGCGAAGGCACGCTGCGACACCTGCACGAACTTGCGCACGACGTCCTTCTTGGCGGCCAGGAAGTCGTCGTTCGCGATGACCGAGTTGCCATAGGGATTGAGCCCGATCTCGCGCCAGGGCAGGAAGCCGAGATCCGCGCCGAACTCGCGCAGCTTGAGGTCGTGCTCGTTGTAGAAATCGCTGGTGATGTCGATCGTCTTGCTGCGCAGCGCCTGGATCTTGGCCTGCGGGCTGACATTGACGAAGCGTACGGAGGCCGGATCGATGCCGACCTTCTTGGCGAAGGCGGGCCACATGAGGCGCGAGGCATCGCCCGGCGGATTGCCGATCGAGCGGCCGGGAAAGTCCTTAGGCCCGGCAATGCCGCTCGACTTCAGCCAGTAGAAGCCCTGCGGGGAATTGGCATAGACCACCATGACGGCGGTGAGGCGCGAGCCGCGGCTCTTGGCGAGCAGCGCGGTGGCCATGTCGGCAATGCCGAGCTCGGAGCCGCCGGCGGCGACCCGCTGGGCGGCCGCGCCGGAACCACGGCCGGTCTCGATGACGAGATCGATGCCGGCCTGCTCGTACCAACCCTGCGCCTTGGCGAAATAGTAGGGCGCGTGATCGGCCGTCGGCGTCCAGTTCAGCACGAGATTGACCTTCTCCGCGGCCCGCGCGCGAACCGGCAGCAGGAGGCCGGCGCCGGCCAGGCCGCCGAGAAAGCCGCGACGCGTCGCACCGAACCTTGCGCGAATTGTCGTTTTTGTCATTGCAATCCCCTCCATCATCGGATCTTCACCGGTCGGGCGGCCGTGCCGGCCGCAGATGCCACCGACCGGGCGCGGCCATCAGGGGCCGCATCGGGCGGCGACTGTACACAACCAGTTGGTTGATTGGTAGAGTGGAACGGAGGATCGATTCATCATGACCGTCAGCCGACCCGCCCCCATGCTGAAGTCCAACCCGCCGGTGCGGCTGAAGGGCCAGCGCGACCCGGAAGCGACCCAGCGCGCCCTGCTGGCGGCGGCGGTCGCGGAATTTGCCGAAAAGGGGCTCGCCGGCGCCCGCATCGACGAGATCGCCCGGCGCTCGGGCGTCAACAAGCAGCTCGTCTATCATCACTTCGGCAACAAGGACGACCTCTATCAGGCAGCCCTGGAACAGGTCTATGCCGAGATCCGGACGCATGAGCGCGAGCTGAAGCTCGGCGACCTGCCGCCGCTCGCCGCCATGGAAAAGCTCGTCGGCTTCTCGTTCGACTATCTCGTCGAGCATCCTGAATTCATCGCCCTGCTCAATGACGAGAACCGGCAGTCGGCGCCGCATGTCGGGCGCTCCAAACGCCTGCAGGACATGCATTCGCCGCTGATCCAGCTGCTGCAGGAGACACTCGACCGCGGCGCCCGCGAGGGCGTGTTCCGCACCGACCTCGACCCGCTCAACATCTATATCTCGCTGGCCGCGCTCTCCTATTTCTACTTCTCCAACGGCCGCACGCTGTCCGCCATCTTCGACAGCGATCTCGGCACGGCCAAGGCCGTCGCGGCCCGTCGCCGCCACGTCGTCGCCTTTGCCCTCGGGGCGCTGCGGCCGCTCGACTGAAATTATCCAACCAGTTGGTTGACATCTGCCGCAACCGTTTCTAGGCTGCCTGCAATCCGGACCGAGAACCGGACGCTGGCGCCGCGCGGTGGCCCGATGCCCGGTTCCGAAAGCCGGTCGCGGCCGGGTTCGAAACGCGGCGGCACCAGCGAGCAATGAGGTTGCCGGCGCCCGCCGCCCAGCCCGAGCCGCGCATCGCCGCGGCGCACGGTTCGGTCGCCAGTCGCCGTGACGAGGGGGATCCATGCTGGCAGGCCCGGATCAGACAGCTGCGAACGCGGCGGATGTCGCGGCGATGCAGCGCGCTGCGCGGACCGAGACGATCAAGCGCTGGGCCGCCATCGTCGCCGTCCATGTCGGGCTGGTGCTGGTCTGGCAGTTCGGCGTACGCGCCACGCAGTTGCCGGCCTTCGTGCTGCCGGCGCCGTCGGACATTCTCGCGACCCTTGCCAAGACCAACTATGCCTGGCTCGACAATACCGCGGTGACCGCCGCGGAGATCGTCGGCGGCTTCGCGCTGGCAACGATTGCCGGCGTCGGGCTGGCGCTGATGTTCTCCTGGTCGCGGGTGCTGACGCTGGCGGTGTTCCCGCTGCTGGTCACGCTCAACATGATCCCGAAAGTGGCGCTCGGCCCGCTGGTCATCGTCTGGTTCAGCTACGGCATCCGCACCAACATCCTGATCACCTTCAGCCTCTGCTTCTTCCCCATCCTGCTCACCACGCTGCGCGGCCTGCAGGAGGTCGAACCGGACCTTCTCGACCTCGTCCGGTCGCTCAAGGGGTCGCGCTGGAAGGTGTTCCGCTACATCCAGCTGCCGGGCTCCCTGCCCTACATCTTCTCCGGCATGAAGGTCGCCGCGATCCTGGCGGTCGCCGGCGCCGTCGTCGGCGAATTCATCGCCTCCGACCGCGGCCTCGCCTATCTCATGATCCAGGTCCAGGCCGCGCTGGACACGCCGGCCATGTTCATGGCCGTGCTGCTGCTCACCCTCATCGGCATCGTACTCTATCTCGTCGTGCTGGCGGCCGAGCGCGTCTTCGTTCCTCGCGATGCAAGGAAATAACCCCATGACCGAGATAGCTGCCGGCCCCTGGCTCGACGCCGCCGCCCTGCCCGCCCGTTTCGAGACCGCGGAGGAGCTCGAGGCCTTCATGGCCCGGCCGACGCGTGCGCTCGCCGACGACCTCGCTGCGCTTGACGGCGACATCATGGTGCTCGGCGTCGGCGGCAAGATGGGGCCGACGCTCGCCCGCCTCGCCCGCAACGCCGCGCCGGACAAGCGCGTGATCGGCGTGGCGCGGTTCAGCGAGAAGGGGCTCGCCGAAGACCTCAAGCGCCATGGCGTCGAGACCATCGCCTGCGATCTGCTCGACCGTGCGGCGGTCGACGCGCTGCCCAAGGCCAGGAACGTCGTGCTGATGGCCGGCCGCAAGTTCGGGGCGGAAGGCGACCAGCCGCTGACCTGGGCGATGAACGTCTTCGTGCCGACACTGGTGGCGGAGACGTTCCGCAGCTCGCGGATCGTCACCTTCTCCACCGGCTGCGTCTATCCCTTCGTCGCGACCGACAGCCAGGGCTCGACCGAAGACAGCCCGCTGACGCCCCCCGGCGAATATGCCAATTCCTGCATCGGCCGCGAGCGGCTGATCAGCTATTTCTCGGGCGTCCACAAGACGCCGGGCCGCCTGTTCCGCCTCAACTACGCGATCGACCTGCGCTACGGCGTGCTGTTCGACGTCGCGAGCGCCGTGCGCGACGGCCGCCCGGTCGATGTCACCATGGGCCATGTCAACGTCATCTGGCAGGGCGACGCCAATGCCCAGGCGCTGCGCTCGCTCGGGCAGGCGACGGTGCCCGCCTCGCCGCTCAACGTCACCGGGCCGGAGACCATCTCTGTGCGCTGGCTCGCCCGCGTGTTCGGCGAGCGGCTGGGCAAGACGCCCGTCATCGTCGGCACGGAGGCGCCGACGGCCTGGCTCAACAATGCGGCGGAGGCCGCGCGTCTGTTCGGCTATCCGCAGGTTCCGCTGGCACGGATGATCGACTGGGTCGCCGACTGGGTCGCCCGCGACAAGCCGAGCCTTGGCAAGCCGACCCATTTCGAGGTGCGGGATGGGACCTACTGAGCCAACCATCACCCGTCTCGACCGGGGGGCGCTCGACGGCTGCCGCCGCCTCTCGGAAGAAGCCGGCTGGAACCAGTCCGCCGAGGACTGGCGGATCTTCCTCGACCAGGGCAGCGTCTTCGGTCATGCCGCCCCGGAGGGACTGGTCGCGACCGGCGCGGTGCTGCCGTTCGACGGCTTCGCCTGGATCAGCATGGTGCTGGTCGCCAAGACCCAGCGCGGCAAGGGCCTCGGAACGGCCATTCTGAAGCACTGCATGGCGGCGCTCGAAAGCGTCGGCCGCCTGCCGGTACTGGACGCGACGCCGCAGGGCGAGCGCATCTATGCTCCGCTCGGCTTCCTGCCGCAGTTCAGGCTGTGGCGCTGGCGCAGCCAGGATCGGCCGGCCGTCGCGCCGTCCGGCCCCGCCGACGTGGTGTTCCGCCGGTCCAGAGAATCTCGACCGCATCGCGGCGATCGATGCCCTCGCCTTCGGTGCGCCGCGCGGCCGGCTCCTCGCCGGCCTCATGACACGGGCGCCCGGCCATGCCCTGATGCTGGCCGATGGCAGCGGCTTCGTGCTCGCCCGCCCGGGCCGCGCCGCTTTGCAGATCGGCCCGCTGGTCGCGGCCGACCAGGCCGGTGCGGCCGCGCTGCTGCGCACCGCGCTCGCCCGCGCGCCAGGACCGGTCATCGTCGACCTGCCTGAAAGCGCCGGCGATGCTGCCGCGATCGCCGCCGCGGCGGGGCTCGTCCAGGAGCGGCCCTATCTGCGCATGGCGCTCGGCCGGCGCGAGCCGTTCGGCGATCCCGGCCGGCTCTTTGCCATTGCCGGCCCGGAATTGGGTTGAAACCGGTCCGGGCTCCGTCCCGGGCCACGATGAAACCGCGGCATCCTGCGCCACGGCATTGAGACGAGGGGTTCCATGGGTCTTCACCATCAGGCCATTCCCGCAGCGGTCCGGGCCATCATTGCCCAGGGCACCGCGATTCCGGCCCACCCGCTGGCGCTCGATGCCGCGCGGCGTTTCGACCGGCGGCGCCAGCGCGCCCTGACCCGCTACTATCTCGATGCCGGGGCTGGCGGGCTCGCGGTCGGCGTTCACACCACCCAGTTCGAGATCCGCGACGTCGGACTCTACGAGCCGGTCCTCGCGGCGGCGATGGAGGATGCCCGCGCCTGGACCGACCGGCCGCTGGCCATGGTCGCCGGCGTCTGCGGCCGGACCGAGCAGGCAGTGAAGGAAGCGCGGCTCGCCGTCTCGCTCGGCTACTCCGCCGGCCTCATTAGCCTCGCCGCGCTGAAGGGCGTCGACCGCGCCGCGCTCATCACCCATTGCCGCGCGGTGGCCGAGGAAATCCCGCTGGTCGGCTTCTACCTCCAGCCGGCCGTCGGCGGCATGGAGCTCGATGCCGATTTCTGGCGCGACTTCTGTTCCATCGACAATGTCATCGCGATCAAGGCGGCGCCGTTCAACCGCTATCGGACCATGGATGTGGTGCGCGGCCTGGTGGCGGCGCGCGCCGAGGAGCGGATCACGCTCTATACCGGCAATGACGACCATATCGTCCTGGACCTCGTGACGCCCTTCGTCGCCATGCGCGACGGCTCAGCCGTCACGGTGCGTTTCCGCGGCGGCCTGCTCGGCCATTGGTCGGTCTGGACCAAGGGCGCGGTCGCGCTGCTCGACCGGCTGAAGGCGGCCGCGAGCGGTCCGGCGGTGAGCGCCGAACTGCTGGCGCTCGATGCCCGTGTGACCGATTGCAACGCGGCGTTCTTCGATGTCGCCAACAATTTCCACGGCTGCATTGCCGGCTGTCACGAGGTGCTGCGACGCCAGGGCCTGCTCGAAGGCATCTGGTGCCTGAACCCGTCGGAAGGGCTGAGCCCGGGCCAGGCCGCGCTGATCGACAGGGTCAGCCGCGACCATGCCGACCTGTCGGACGATGCCTTCGTCGCCGCCAATCTGGAGCGCTGGCTGTCATGACCCCTGCCACCGCGATGACGGAGCCGCTGATCCGGCTGCGCAACGTCAGCAAGTCCTATTCGACCGGTGGCCGCCGCTTCATCGCGGTCTCCAACGTGACGATGGACGTGCGCGAAGGCGACATGGTCGCGCTCGTCGGCCCGTCCGGCTGCGGCAAGACGACGGTGCTCAAGATCCTCGCCGGCCTGCATGATGCCGACGAGGGCGAGGTGAAGATCGGCAGCGGTCGCTCGGCGTTCACGCCCGGACGCGATGTCGGCATGGTGTTCCAGCAGGCGCTCCTGCTGAAATGGCGCACGATCCTGGAAAACGTCATGCTGCCCGTGGAGATCCTGGACCTGCCGCGCCAGGCGGCCGAGGCCCGCGCCCGCGAGTTGATCCGCATGGTCGGCCTCGCCGGCTTCGAGGACAAATATCCCTACGAGCTCTCCGGCGGCATGCAGCAGCGCGCGGCGATCGCACGGGCGCTGGTCCATGACCCGAAGCTGATCCTGATGGACGAGCCGTTCGGCGCGCTCGACGCGCTGACGCGCGAGCGCATGAACCTGGAAATGCTCAGGATCTGGCGCGAGAGCGGCAAGACCATCCTGTTCGTCACCCACTCGATCCAGGAGGCGGTGTTCCTTGGCGCGCGCTGCGCGGTGCTGACGGCCGGGCCGGCCCGCATGGCCGACTATTTCGACATCGACCTGCCGGCCGACCGCGGCCTCGACATCAAGACATCGGATGCCTTCGGCCACTATGTGAAGCGCATCTACGGCCTGCTCGGCTTCGACTAAGGAAAGAGCGCCGGGATGGAAGCAACCCGGCCGGCGCCGGCGCAGCGCTTCGCCGGTTCGGTTATTTCAGCCGTTCGATCAGCGCCATGGCCGCGGCCGGCGCCTTCGGCTTGAAGCCGTTGATCATATAGACAAAAACCTCGCGCGCGGCCGGCGACTTGGCCTCCAGCTTGGCGACAAGCGCAAGATCCTCCGGCGCACCGCCCGCCGCCCAGACGCCGGCCCGTTTCGCCCAGGCGTCGAGCGCGGTCTTGGAATAGCCGAGTTCCTCGGTCTCGGAGGCGCATTGCAGGCGGGCATAGACGAACGGCGCCGTCACATCGGCGATCGAGGTATAGTCGGGGCTGTCGGCATAGATGACGCAAACGCCGTAATCGCGGGCGAGCGCTATGAAATCCGGTGTCTTGAAGGAATCGTGCCGCACCTCGACCGCATGGCGGATGGTGTGGCCGTCGACCGTCTTCGGCAGCAGCTTCAGAAAGGCCTCGAAATCCGCCGGGTCGAACTTCTTGGTGGCCATGAACTGCCAGTTGATCGGGCCGAGCTTCTCCTTCAGCTCGGTGACGCCGCTCGTCAGGAACTTCTCGACTGACGGCCCTGCTTCCGCCAAGACCCGCCGGTTGGTGGTGAAGCGCGAGCCTTTCAGCGCGAAAATGAAACCGTCGGGTGTCTCCTCGCGCCAGCGCGCGAAGCTCTCCGGTTTCTGCGACCCGTAATAGGTGCCGTTGATCTCGATCGAAGTGACCTTGCTCGCGGCATATTCGAGCTCGCGCTTCTGCGCGAGGCCGGGCGGATAGAAGGTCTCGCGCCAAGGCTCGAAGGTCCAGCCGCCGATACCGACACGGACCTTTGATTTGGATTTCCCGGACATGCAGCCTCCCTCGTCGCAATGGCAATGGGCCCGCGGCGAGCAAACACCAAAGTGCGGAGGCTTGCATCCCGTTTTCTCGCGAGCTGGGATCTCCCCGGCGCTACTTGTCCGACCAGACCGCCAGCTCATGGCCGTCCGGATCGGTGAAATGAAACCGCCGGCCGCCGGGAAACGCGAAGATCGGCTTGACGATCGGCGCGCCGAGCGCCTCCAGACGGCGCTGCATGTCCGCGAGATCGTCGGCATAGAGGATCACCAGCGGCCCGCCGGTGCGCACCGGCGTCTGCGTCGTCAGGCCGCCGGTCAGCCGGCCGTCCGAGAATTCGCAATAGGTCGGCCCGTAATCGGTGAAGCTCCAGCCGAACGCCGCGCCGTAGAAGGCCCGCGAACGCGCGATGTCGGCGACGCCGAACTCGATATTGTCGATGCGCCGGTCCTGGCCACTCTGCGCCATGATGCTGTCTCCCTGTCCTGTCGTTCAAGCTTCGGTTTCGAGAAGCGCCTTGAGACGCCGGAGATCCGCCTCGACCGCCGCCGCGTCGCGGGCGAGTTCCGCGTCGCCGACGCCCGCCTGCCGGAACAGCACGAAGACAACCATGCAACCCGCGCCATTGGCGACGATGCGAAGCGGCACCGCGATCTCGACACCCGTCGCCGTCGTGACCCAATGGTCGAGCACGCCGAAGTCGTTGGGCGGCGTAAAGCGGACCGTGATCGGGCCGAGCAGGCTGTCCGCCGTCCAGGCCGCACCCTGCTGCCTGAAGTTGCTGCCGAGCCCCACGGCCCAGCGTGGCAGGTTCGTGGGTTCCGCGGCAAAATCATAGGCCGCCCGCCAGTCGCGCGCGATCGACAGGGTGATGATGCGCACGTCCTTGATGGCTGCGGGCGTGGCGGCTGTGGTCTCGGGCATGGCGAACTCCTTCATGCCACGGCTTGTGCCACGAGCCTTGTGCGGCGGTCTTGAACAAAACGGCCAGCGGAGCGACGCGGCCGGCCCGTGGCCCGGGCTCAACAGCCGAGCTGGCAGAGGACCGTCGCCGGGCTGAAGCCCGAGAGCCGCTTCACCTCTCGGCTGAGATGGGCTTGATCGGCATAGCCCGCGGCCTCCGCAAGCGCCGCGAGGCCGGCCGCCGGGCTACCACGGGCGAGATCGAGGAACCGTTGAAACGTCAGGATCCGCTCGAGCGTTTTCGCACCGTAGCCGAAGCTCTCGATGCTGCGTCGGCGCAGCGTCCGGGGCGAGATGTCGAGCCTTGCGCAAAGCATGTCGAGAGAGGCCCGGCCCCGGCCGAGCCGCTCGAACAGGAAAGCCATGTCGCGCGACGGCCCGGATCTGTCCGCGGAAAGCGCCGCGACGCCGTTCTCGAAGGCATGAAGGCGCGCGGTCGCCGTCCTGGCCTCCCCCATGCGGTCGGCCAACCGCGCCCCGGCCAGCCCCCACAGATCGGCCAGCGGCACCTGGCGGCCGACGAGTTCGGCGACCGGCACGCCGAGCCAATGCAGCGCAGCGCCCGGCTGGAAGCGCAGGCCCAGAATATCGGTCCCGGCCGAGGGCTCGGGCAGCGCCGCCTCGATATCGGGGCCGGCGACATGCAGCGCGCCGCCACGCCAGACGATGTCGATGCAGCCGTCCGGCACAACGGTGATCGGCCCTTCATGGTCCGACGGCACCCGGTGCGCCCAGATGCAGCGAAAATGATCCCGGAGCTCGGCCGACGGCCGCCATTCGCGGTATCGGGCCCCCTGACCAGCCGTTGCTGCGCTGTTTTCCGCCATTGCCTGAACTTTCCGCCCGCCACCCGGGTTGTCAGGGGCAGAGCTTAACACAGGCCGTGGGAGGTGGCCGGAACGATCTGGCAGCAGCGCCGCCAGATGAGTGCCAAAAGACTGAAATATCTGACCTTTTCACTCGAATTTCGCTTGCGTGAACAGCCGAGCTCCAGTGCGATGAACGGGTCTTCGGCTACAGGAGATTCCAGCATGGCATCGCATGAATTCGCCCGCCAGATCGATGGCTACGGATTGACCACGGCGGACATCCTCTACCGCATGCCCGACCATCCCTCTATCCTGCAGGAATATGTCTGGCAGGACTATGACCTGGCGCCGCGCTTTCCCGAGCTGAAGCGCTTTCTCGCCTTCTGGGAGGCGCGGCTCGAAGGGCGCCTCTACCGGGTGACGGTGGCGCACAAGTCGCTGATCGGCCCGGCCGAGTTGAGCAAGGTGGACGGCGAATTCCTCCTGCATTGAGACGGGACCGCCGCTGCGCCGGAGGCGGCCGGGTTCGAGGCGGGGCGCCAAGCCCCACCGCCAGGCGACACGCCTCGAACCGTCCGCCCTCCACCGCCGACCGGCCCCTCCAGGGAGCCGCCGTGCCACCGGCCGGCCGCTATGCCCGCGGGCTGGCGCCGAGCTCCAGCAGGATGCTGTTCCTGAGCTTGTATTTCTCCACCTTGTTCGTTGGCGTCCGCGGCAGGTCGTCGATGATGCGAACGTGCCGGGGGCGCATGTATTTCGGCATGGTCTCGGCTGCGAAAGCCTGGATCTGCTGCTCGCTCACGGCCCCGCCGGGCACCGGTACGACATAGGCGACGACCTGGTCCTCGTCGCCCTCCTCGCTCGGGATCGCGACCACCGCGCTCATCTGGACCGAAGGGTGCTGGTTGATCATGTCCTCGACCTGGAAGGAGGAGAGATTTTCGCCGCGCACGCGGATCCGGTCGCCCAGCCGGTCGACGTAATAATACATCCCATCCTTGCCGCGGACCGCGGCGTCGCCGGTGTGGAACCACAGATTGCGGAAGGCCTTCACGGTGGCATCCGGCTTGCCGAGATAGGCGTGGAAGAAGATGCCCGGCAGGCGCGGCCTGAGCGCCAGGTGACCGGCGACCTCGTCGTCGCATTCCTCGTCGAGATCATCGCGCACGGAGACGTCGACGAAAAAGGTCGGCAGTCCCATCAGGCCCTTGCGCGTCGCATCGCGGCCCTGCTGGAGCGGCATGCCGGAACGCGCGGCGATGTCGGCCACCTCCGCATGCGAATAGCCGCGATAGAGATCCGCCGGCGTGCCCTCGCCCTGCCGCGTCTCCTCGAGCACCACCGAAATGCCGGCGCCCGATTCCGTCTGGCCGAAGCCGGCGGTCACAAAGTCGATGCCGAACCTTTTGGCGAAGTCGTGGTGAAGCAGCGGCAGCGGCTGCATGTGGACCTTGTTCAGCGTGTTGCGCCGGTCGTTCTCCGAAGGCGGCGCCTTGTTCAGCCAGGGGATCATCACGTCCAGCAGGATCGCGGTCGTCACGCGCCGCGCCTTCACGCGCTCCCAGAAGCTGTCAGGGCTGAACCGGTTCCACACCGCGACCTCGCAGCCCACCCAGGCAGCCCGGCAGATATTCGCGATGGCTCCGCCCACATGATACATGGGCAGATCGTTGTAGATGACGTCGTCCTCGCCGATGAGCGCGCGCAGAAAATAGACGTATTGCGCCATCCAGCGGTACGGCTGGACCACGCCCTTGGAAGGGCCGGTCGTGCCGGAGGTGTAGATGAGGTTCGCCTCGTCGTCGAAGGTGACCTTCACATCGGGCGCCGCAGCGGGCCTGGTCAGTTCGGACCAGGCATATTCGACATGGCCCGGACGAACGGAGGGCGGCTCGGCAATGTAGTCGTGGGCGCCTGGCGCGGGGCTGTAGACGATGACCGCGGGCTTCACCTCAAGCGCATCGAGGACGTCGTTCAAGGCCGTCAGCAGCGCGCCGTCGGTGATCACCAGCTTCGGGACGGTATCATTGAGCTGGTAGGTCAGCAGCCGGCCGGCATAGCTGAAGTTGACCGGACAGTAGACGGCGCCCGCTTTCCAGATACCGAACATGAGCAGCGAGCTTGCAAGCGCGTTCTTGCAGAAGACGCTGACCCGGTCGCCCTTGACGATGCCGAGGCGCGCCAGGTTTCCGGCGATGGCGTTCGCGCGCTCGACGAAGGCGGCATAGCTCAGCGTCTCGTCGTCCTCGCCGTAATAGAAGAAGGTGCGGCCGCCGGCGACGTCAGCCCAATGGTCGAGACGCTCGGTAATGATCTCGCCATCGGCCTTCAGCAGATCCGTGAGCTCGCGTTCGTTCATGTCCGTTCCTCCCCGGGAAAGGCAGCGGTGCCGCAGCGCCGCCAGAGCTTGTCGTTGATCAGGGCCGCACGCCGAAGGACGGACGGCCGAGCAGTTCAGGCAGGACCCGATAGGCGTCCTTCACCCAGTCACAGAGCAGCGCCCGGCTTTCGCGCGGATCGATGATGTCCTGCACGCCGAAATGCTCGGCGGTGCGGAACGGCGAGCCGACCGCCTCGAGCCGGCGGGCGATGCGGGCTATCGCAGCGTCGCGATCGGCCACGGCGGCCAGTTCGGCGCGGAAGGCCGCCTCGATGCCGCCCTGCTGCGGCAGGGAGCCCCAGGTGCCCGACGGCCAGCACCAGCTCCGGTTGGCGCGATGGCGGTTGACCGCACCGGCGCCGCCCACGCCGAAGACGCGCCGCAGCACCAGCTCGGCCTGTGGCACCCTGGCCTGGTAGATCGCGGTGATGGCCCGTGCCCCGTAGCGGATCGTGCCACGCCGCTCGGCGATCGAGCCGATCGAGACGCCGGCCTGGTCGGTCAGGCTGACCAGCGGCAGGTGGAAGGTCTCGCAGAGATCGACGAGACGCGTCGCCGCCATCGCTCCTTCGGCCGTCATGGTCGCGCCCTTCATCGGATCGGTGGCGATGACGCCGACCGGATGGCCGTCGAGCCGGGCGAGCGCAGTGACGATGGACCCGCCGTAGTCGGCATAGGCCAGGACCGAACCGGCATCGAAGACCGCGTCCAGGATCGGAGCGATGGCATAGGGCTGGCGCTCGTGGCGCGGAATGGCCGAGAGAAGACCTTCCTCGCTGCGGTCGCATGGATCGGCGGACGTCGTGACGGGCGGCAGCTCGAAGACGCTCGAGGGCAGATAGGAGAGGAAGCGGCGGACGACATCCGCAGCTTCCGCCTCGCTGGCGACGAGGCGCTCGATCATGCCGTTGCTCCGGTGGACCTCGGCGCCGCCCAGTTCTTCCTTGTTCAGGGTCTCGCGCGTCGCCGAGAGCACGATCGGTGGCCCTGCGGTGAAGACCTGGCCGACGCCGGCCACCATGACGGCAAGATGCGACATGACCAGACGGGCGGCGCCGAGCCCGACCGTCGGTCCGAGGGCGGCCGCGACGACGGGGACGAGCGAGAGGTTGTCGACCACCGCGTCCCAGCCGGGATTGACCGGCAGGTAATGGAAGCCCTGTTCCAGCGCCATCTTGACGCTACCGCCACCACTTGCACCGTCGAGGAGGCGAACGATCGGCAGGCGCATCTGGCCGGCATAATGCTCTGAAAAGATCTGCTTCTCGTGGATCGCCGCATCGCCCGATCCCGCACGCAGCGTGAAGTCGTCGGCGCCGACGACGACCTTGCGCCCGTTCACCCGGCCGGTGCCGGCGACGAAATTGGCCGGGGCATAGGAGGTCATCGCGCCCGCCTCGTCATAGGCGACGAAGGCGGTCAGCGAACCGATCTCGCTGAAGCTGCCGGGATCGACGAGCGTGTCGATACGCTCGCGGACGTTCTGCTTGCCCTCCGCCTTTTGCCGCGCAAGCTTGGCCGGGCCGCCCATGCCGCGCGCAAGCTGTCGCCGGCGCGCGATCTCCTCGACCTCGCGCGCCCATACCGGTTCCTTGGGTTTCACCTCGGCCTCGGCGAGGTCGCTCGAGGCGTCCGCGTCGATCCGGATGCGGAAGACACCTGCTCCCTCCGCCACCACACCGCCGGCGGCCGCCGCGACGGCCAGCACCGTGCCGCCCGCGGGAGCACGCACGACATGCTCCATCTTCATCGCCTCGAGCACCATCAGGCTGGCGCCAGCGGACACGACATCGCCTGGCTCGACCGCCACCGACACGACCATGCCGTGCATCGGCGCCGTCACGAGCGCGACACCCTCTTCGGCCTCGCCAGGATCGATCGAGGCTTCGTCCGCCGGAGCTTCCGCACCCGGCACGATCGGCGGAACGATGGTCGTCTGCCGGTCCGAGGCAGCCAGCAGAGCGGGCAGGTTCCCGGCCACCAGCGACGTGTCGAAGCCGCCGACCTTGACGGCCGGAAGATCGAGAATGCTCAGGAGCAGCGGAATATTGGTCGGAACGCCGCCGATATGGAACTCGCGCAGCGCCTGCGCGACATTGCCCAGCGCGCGCTCGTAGGAGCGGCCGCGCGCGATCACCTTGGCGAGCAGGGAATCGTAACGAAGGCTGGTCGTGTAGGCGGCATAGCCATAGCCGTCGACCCGCACATGCGGTCCGGACGGCGGCGCATAGGCGGTCAGGCGCCCGGCCCGCGGCACCGGCGTGCCGTCGGGCAGCAATTGCTCGAGGTTCACCCGGGCCTGGACCGCGAAACCTTCCACCGGCGGTGGCACCGCGAGCCCGACATCGGCGAGGCGCGCGCCGAAGGCGATGCGGATCTGGGCCTGGACGAGATCGACGCCGGTCACCTCCTCGGTGACGGTATGCTCCACCTGCAGGCGAGGATTGGCTTCGATGAACCAGAACTCGTCGCCGCGCACCAGGAATTCGAATGTGCCGAGACCGGCATAGCGAACCTGGGCGGCCAGCTTCACGGCGACGGCGAGGATGCGCTCGCGCAGCGCCGGGGCGAGCGCCGGCGCGGGCGCGATCTCGATGAGTTTCTGGTGGCGGCGCTGCACCGTGCAGTCGCGCTCCCAGAGGTGGCAGATATCGCCGGTTCCATCGCCCACCACCTGCACCTCGATATGGCGGGCGGCAGGCAGCAGCTTCTCGACATAGAGGTCGCCATTGCCGAAAGCCTGGCGCGCCTCGGAACTGCAGCGGGCAAAGGCCTCGTCGACCTCTTCCAGGCCGAGGACGGCACGCATGCCGCGCCCGCCGCCGCCGGCAATCGCCTTGAGCATGACGGCGCCATGCGCGGCAGCGAAGTTTCGCGCCTCCTCGAGCGTCGTCGGCCGGCCAGTTCCCGGCACCACCGGCACGGCCGCGCTCTCGGCGAGCCGCCGGGCGCTGATCTTGTCGCCGAACAGCGCCAGCACATCGCTGGTCGGGCCGATGAAGATCAGGCCCTCCGCCGCGCAGCGCGCCGCGAAATCCGCGTTCTCGCTCAGGAAGCCGTAACCGGGATGGACCGCGGCAGCCCCCGCCTGGCGCGCGGCGGCCAGGATCGCTTCCTGGTCGAGATAGGCGGCCGCCCCCTCCCCCGGCAATGCGCACACCTGGTCGACATAGCGCGTGTGCAGCGACGCCGCGTCGTCGGCAGCGTGAACGCCGACCGTGGCAAGGCCAAGCTCGCGCGCAGCCCGGGCGATGCGGATGGCGATTTCGCCTCTGTTGGCGATCAGGATCGTCGTCACTCAAACCTCCATGGCTTCGCCCGAGGCGACCGCCGGCCTAAACCTCGTCATCGTTCTCGATCCGCCGGGAGCGGCTGCAGGCCGCGCAGCACCATGCCGGTGACCACGTCGGTCACCTCCTCCGCCGAACTGCCCTTGCCCGCGCGGAACCAGCGCGCCGGCGAGAGGCATGTCTGGATGACGGTGAAGGCCATCGCCTTGACGTCGCCGGATACGAAAAGGCCCGCTGCGATGCCTTCTTCGAGCAGGGCGATCAGGGCCTTCTCATAGCGCCGCTCGATGATCCGCACCTGGGCGATGTGGGCGGCGTCGAGGCCCTGGGTGATGGACGAGAGAATGACGTGGCGCGAGAAGTCGTCGAAATTCGTGACGATCAGGTCGCGGACCGCAAGCTCCATCCGCTCCAGTACCGGCAGCGGCTGCGCCGCGATCTCTTCGAGCCGGTCGGCAGCGCTCCCGGATGCCACCCGGCGGGTTTCGACGATCAGGTCCTGCTTGCTCTGGAACTGGTAGTAGAGGATCCCCTTGCTGCAGCCCATCTCGGCGGCGATGTCGTCCATCGTCGAACCTTCGTAGCCCTTGCGGGCGAAGACCTGGCCGGCGGCCGCCAGAATCTGCCGGCGCTGTTCCTCCCGCTGCGCCGGATTGCGCACGACGCTGCCGCGCAGACCGAGCTTCACGCCCTTGGCCCCCGCACCGGAACGGCGGCTGGCGCGCGCGCCGGTCCCCGGCGCCTGTTTCTTGTCTGACGGCATGCTCAGCTCCGCTTGAATGTCGGGTCGAGTGCCTCCCGCATCGACTCGCCCAGTATGTTGAAAGCGAGCGCGGTGACGAGGATGGCGATGCCGGGCGGATACATCAGGGCCGGTGCAATCTCCATGTTCTGATAGGCGCGGGCCAGCATCGCGCCCCAGCTCGCGTCCGGGGGCTGCGTGCCGAGCCCGAGAAAGCTGAGGCTTGCCTCCGCCAGCAGCGCCGCCGCCAGCAGCAGCGTCACCTGGACGATGACCGGCTGCACGGTGTTCGGCAGCACGTGCCGCCACAGAATGTAGCCGGTGGAGGCGCCGAAGCAGCGGGCACTGTCGACGTAGAGCTCGTTGCGGACCACGAGCGCGCGGGCGCGCGCGAGACGCGCCAGCTGCGGCGCGAACACGATGCCGACGGCGATCATGCCGTTGGTCAGGCCGATGCCGAGCGCTCCTGTGACGGCAATGGCCAGGATGATGGCCGGGAACGACAGGAAGCTGTCGATGACACGGCTGACGATCTCGTCGATCCAGCCGCCGAGATAGCCGGCCAGCAGGCCGGTCGGCACGCCGATGAGGATGGCGACGCCCACCGCCAGGAAGCTCGCATAGAGCGATGCCATGCCACCATGGAGCAGTCGGCTGAGCGTGTCGCGACCGAGATCGTCGGTGCCGAGCCAGTGCCGTCCCGACATCGGCGCGAACATCGCTTCGAAATTCTGTTCGACGGGCGAATAGGGCGCGAGCCAGGGCGACAGCGCCGACAGCAGGATCAGCAGGACCAGAAAGCCGAGGCTGAATGCGCCGCGAAGATCGCCGCGGAGCCAGCGCAGGAACCGGCCGAACCGGCTTGGTTCGTCGAGAGCAAGGGCGGCCTGAGTCATCAGGCCACCCTCGGATCGAAGATCTTGTAGAGGATGTCGGTCACCAGATTGATCGCGACGACGACCAGCACCATCGCGAAGACCACGCCTTGCACGACCGGAAAGTCGCGGTTCATCGCGGCATTGACCACCAGTCCGCCCATGCCCGGTATGGCGAAGACGGCCTCGACCACGACGGTCGCCGCCAGCAGCCGGTTGAACAGCAGGCTGATCACCGTGAGCAGATTGACGCTGACATTCTTGAGCCCGTGCACCCACAGGATCCGCGCGGGCGACAGCCCCTTGGCGTGCAGCGTACGGACATGCTGCGACGACAGGATCTCGACCAGCGAAGAGCGCAGCTGCCGCGTCACCTCGGCGACGCTGCCGGCGGCAAGCGCGACCGCCGGCAGGATGGCGTGGCCAAGCGCGCCACCAACGCTGTCGCCGAGCGAGACCGCGCCGGTCGCCGGCAGCCAGCCCTTTTCGAGCGCGAAATAGGAGACCAGAAGCATGCCGAGCCAGAAGTTCGGCACGGCGACGCCGACCGACGCGACGCCCATCACCAGCGTGTCGGCCGGTCCGCCACGCCGGCTCGCCGCGAAGACGCCGAGCGGAATGCCGATCAGAAGCGCGATCAGCATGGCCAGCACGACGATCAGCAGCGTGTGCGGGAAGCAGCGCAGAATGGAATCGACGACCGCCTCGCCGGACAGCAGCGAGCGCGACAGATCACCCTGGAACGCCTTGGCGATCCAGCCGGCATATTGGACGAAGAAGGGCCGGTCCAGGCCGTAGAGGGCACGGATTTCGGCGATGCGCTGCTCGGACGCATTGTCGCCGGCCAGCGTCACCGCGACGTCGCCGGGAACGAGCTTCAGCAGCGAGAAGACGATGAAGGTCGCCAGCACGACGACCGGCACGGCCTGCGCCAGTCGCCGGAGAACCATCGTCAGCTTGGGAAAATGAGTCATGGCCCGCTTCCGCCGAACGGCCGCCGGTATCCGCCGCCAGGGGCGGCACCGGCGCCGCCCCTCACGCGATATGCATGTGCTCGAACTTCGGCTTGCCCAGCAGGTTGGCCTTGTAGCCCTTCGCCCGCTGCGCGATCGCGTCGAGCTCATACTGGAAGGCGATCGGCACCAGCAGAGCGTTCTCCATCACGTGCCCCTGTATCCTGGCGAACACCGCCTTGCGCGCAGTCAGATCATCCGTCTCGCGGCTCTGCTGCAGGAGGGCGGTGAGCGCTGGATCGGCCGAGCGGCCGGCGTTGTAATAGGCGCCCTCGCCGAACACGAGCGCGTAGGTCATGCTGGGGTCGGGCCGGCCGGTCCAGGCCGACAAAAGCGCATCGAAGCGCTTCTCGCTGCCGAAGAACTGGGCGCTGATCTCGGCCACCGTGCCGCGGGTATAGCGGACGCGGATGCCGACCTCCTTGAGCTGAGACTGGATCACCTCGCTGCGCAGGACCGAGTCCTGGTCGGAATAGGCGCCGATATGCAGCTCGAGGTCCTTCGCGCCCGCTTCCGCGAGAAGCGCGCGCGCCTTGTCCGGATTGAACGGATAGAGCGCGGCGACCGTCTGGTCATAGGCCCAGTGCGCTTTCGGCAGGGCCATGGTCGCGGCCTCGCCGAGCCCGCCCATCGCGGCGCGGACGAAGGCCTCGCGGTTGATCGCGTGGTTCAGCGCCTGCCGCACCTTGACGTCGTTCAGCGGCGCGCGACCGTAATTGATGTAGATCTGGTTGAGATAGAGCGTCGGCGCCGCGACGATCTGGAGCGAGCGCGCGCGCTCGACGACCGGCTTCAGCCGCGCTGGCAGGAAATAGGCCATGTCCATCTGGCCGGCAGAGACCGCACGCAGGGCCGTCGCGGCCTCGGGAATGATCGCGATCTCGATTCCGTCGAGATGGGGCCGGCCGGCGCGCCAATAGGCGTCGTTCCGCGTGACCACGACCTTCTCGTTGTCCGTCCAGCTCACGAACTTCCAGGGACCGGTGCCAACCGGCTTGCGGTTGGTGTCCTGTCCCAAGGCCTTGATATTGGCCGGAGAGACCATCATGCCGGCGCGGTCGGAAAGGATCGCGGGCAGCGCCGCGTCGGCGCTCTTGAGGCTGATCGTGACCTGCAGGGGGCCGGTCACCGCGACGGCGGCGACGCTGGCGAGATCCGCCTTCACGTTCGAGCGCTCGTCGAGGCGATTGCGCTCGAGATTGAACCGCACGGCTTCGGCGTCGAGCGCAGTGCCGTCATGAAACTTCACGCCCGACTCGATATCGAGAACCATCCGCTTGGGATCCGGGAAGGACCAGCGCGCCAGGCCCGGTTTCGGCAGCAGCGTGTCGTAGTCCCACTCCGTCAGCGTATCGTAGAGCGTCCACAGGACCGTGTGATCGAACCCCGAGCCGCCGGTCGCCGGATCGAGCGAGGAGGGATTGGCTGGAGCCACGGCCTTCAGCACGCCGCCCTTCTTCGCAGCCTCCTGCGCGAAGGCGGACAGGCTTGCCGTCCCTGCCAGCGAGACTGCGCCTGCGAGCGCCAGGACGTCGCGCCGCGACAGCGTGGCGCCGCGCTTCCCGATCTTCATGATGTCATCCTCCCTTTTGTCGTTTTTTCCGTCAGGCATCGGCGAAGGCCGGAGGCCCCTCGGCCGTCGAGAAGTGGCAGGCGGCCCAGTGGCCGGCTTTGATTTCGCGCCAGGCCGGAGCCTCCGCGGCGCAGCGCTCGCCGGCCGCCGGGCAGCGCGTGCGGAAGCGGCAGCCGGACGGCGGGGACAACGGACTTGGAATCTCGCCCTTCAGGGCGATCCGCCGGTGAGTGCGCATGGCCGATGGCAGCGGCACCGGCTCCGCCGACAGGAGCGCGCGCGTATAGGGATGAAGTGGCCGCTCGATCAGGTCTTCGGCGGGCGCCAGTTCCATGAAGCGTCCGAGATAGGTCACCGCGATGCGGTCGGAAATGTGCGAAACGACCGAAATGTCATGAGTGATGAAGACGTAGGTCAGGTCGAAATCGCGCTGCAGCTCGGCGAACAGGTTCAGCACGTTGCCGCGCACCGAGACGTCGAGCGCCGCCACCACCTCGTCGCAGACGATGACCTTCGGTCGCAGCATCAGGGCCCGGGCGATGTTGATGCGCTGTTTCTGGCCGCCGGAAAACTGGTGCGGATAGCGGCGGGCAAGCTCCGGCGAAAGGCCGACGCGCTTCAGCATGTCCAGCGCGTCGCCGCGGCGCGAGCGGGCATCGCCGATGCCGGCGATCGCGGCGGGCTCGACGATGCTGTCCAGGACGGTCATGCGCGGGTTCAGCGCCGCGTTCGGGTCCTGGAAGATGATCTGGTAGTCGCGCCGCGCCGCGCGGAAGCGCGCGCCGCCGAGCCCGCTCATGTCGATCCCGTCATGCAGGATCCGCCCGTCGGTCGGACGGGCGAGGCCTACGAGCGCGCGGCCGAGCGTCGTCTTGCCTGAGCCGGACTCGCCGATAATGCCGAGCGTCTCACCCTTGAAGACCTCGAAATCGACGCCGTCCAGCGCCTTGACCGTCTGGCCGGTGTCGCCGGCGGGAAAGGTGACGCGCAATCCGCGCACGGACATGACAGGCGCAGCCGCCGCGGTCTCCACTTTCGCAGGCTCGGTCATGGCGCGACCACCCCCGCAAGCGCGAGTTCGCCCGACCGGCCGCAGCGCACGGCATGCCCATCGCCGACCATCGCCATCGGCTGCGCCGCGCGGCACGGCGGCATGGCGTAGGCGCAGCGCGGCTCGAAACGGCACCCCTCCGGCATGGCGCCGGGCGCCGGAATGCGCCCGGGGATCGAGGGCAGCGGGCTGCGGCGCGGACTGAGACCGGGAAGGGACCGCAGCAGGCCGGACGTGTAGGGATGGCGCGGGGCGAGCAGGATCTCGTCGACCGGCGCGTCCTCGACCACCTCGCCGGCATACATGGTCACGATCCGCGTGCAGGTCTCCGCCACCACGCCGAGATCGTGCGTGATGAACAACAGCGCGGTGCCCAGGCGCTCGCTCATGTCGAGCAGGAGATCGGTGATCTGCGCCTGCACCGTTACGTCGAGCGCCGTGGTCGGCTCGTCGGCGATCAGGAGCTTCGGGCCGCAGATGAGCGCCATGGCGATCATCACGCGCTGCCGCATGCCGCCCGAAAGCTGATGGGGGTAGTCGTCGCAGCGCCGCTCCGGCGCAGGGATTCCGACCTGCGCCAGGGCCTCGATCGCTCGTCCCCGCGCCTCCTTGCGGCCGGCGGCGGCATGGGTGCGATAGGCCTCCGCGATCTGGTCGCCGACGGTGAAGACCGGATCGAGAGCGCTCATCGGCTCCTGGAAGATCATGGCGATGTCGCGTCCCCTGATATCGCGCATCTCCGGCTCGGACAGGGAGAGAAGGTCGCGGCCCTGAAACCGGATCTCGCCGGATGCCCTGATCTGCGAGGACGGGTGCAGACGCAGGATCGACAGGCCCGTCATGGTCTTGCCGCAGCCGCTCTCACCGACGATCCCGACCCGCTCGCCGGGCCGCAAGGAGAAACTGACGTCGCGGATGAGCCGCGGTCCCGCGTCCGAGCCGACGGCGAGCGACAGGCCCTTCAGCTCGAGCAGCGGCGCGTCGGCGAGGCCCGCTCGCGAGATCGGGGCGGCCGGCTGCGTCACGGCCACAGCCGCAGCGGCGGCAGCGCCTGCGCGCCGTCGCGCGGGAAGCGGCATGGGCGCATCCGGCAGCACCCGCCGCCGCGCCATCTCCGGGAAAAATTCTCGATGATTCTCAAAGCGTTCCCCCTTAAATTTATTTTTGACTTATTAGTTTATACTACATCGTATAAATTAAGACCGTCGCGGTCAAGCACGTTCCCCGCGTTCGCGCCCCAAAGGACCATGACGGGGGATGGCACGGCGTGGCCGGCGACATTCACGGCGGTCCTGGCCGGGGCGGCTCATGCGCATGGGCGCCGCGGTGCATACGCCGCCCGAGGCGCGGGCCGCGCCGGCGCAGCGGCCGGGCAGGACGAGCAAGGACGATGGAAAGGGTGATTGTCTCGGGCGACGGCGCGTGCCGGCCGGCCGGACGGCGAGCGTGGCGACGGCCGCCGCCTTGCGGCGCTGTTCAGCCGGCAACGAGCCTGACCGCCGACCGCGCCCGCGGCTCGCGCGGCACGGTGCTCGCGGGCAGGACCGTCGCGCCCTGCTCCGCCTCAGAGAGTATCGACAACCGTCTTGTTGCCGCGGGCCTCGGCGTTCCGGCGCGCCGCTGCTTCCGTCAATAGAGGTTGGTCGTATAGGCGATTTCGAGGCTCTGGTTCGCCTTGTCGCCGTCGACGCCCTGGATCTGGTCGGCAATGATCGTGCCGAGCAGCGGGAAATCTTCGCGCTTGATCTGGTGCTCGGCATTCCACAGCCGGGCTCGGAGCAGCGACCGGCCGCAATGGAAGTAGACCTGCTCGATCGTGACCTCCATGGCCGAACTCGGCACGATCGTGCCGCGGATCGCCATGGACTGCAGCACGGCGGGGTCGGTGACGATACGCGCCCGGCCGTTCACCCGCAGCGTCTCGTTGAGCCCCGGCACGAAGAACAGAAGGCCGACCTCCGGCTTGGCGAGCACGTTCTGCAAGGTATCGAGCAGATTGTTGCCGCGCCGGTCCGGCACCAGCAAGGTCGTATCGTCGACGACGGTGACGAAACCCGGCGCGTCGCCGCGCGGCGAGCAGTCGGTGCCGCTGGCCGAGCTCGACGCGACGGTCAGGAACGGCGAGAGCGCGATGAAACGGCGCGCATGCGTGTCGAGACGCGGCATGATCTTCTTGCGCGCGAGATCGCCGGGGTCGGTATAGGCTTCGCGAAGCGTCGCGACGTCGGTGATTTCAGTCATGCTGGTCCGTCCGGCTGGATGTCTGGGCGTGCCGCGCCGCGCATGGGCGCAGGCCCTCTGATCGTCGCCGTTAGCACGACGGCAGGTCGCCGTCGCACGCCGGCGGGCCAAAAACTGTCGCGCGATGGCCATGCCCCGGCTCCGGCGGCTCAGGCCTCCGCAAGCCCGGCCAGCACATCGCGAAAGCCCGTGCGACAAACGAAACCGAGCCGTTGCGCGGCAAGCGATGAGTCATAGACGCGGTCGATCGAGTGGAACATGGTCCAGCCTCGGCGCGCGTAGAGCGCCGGATAATTCGGAAAATAGCGTGCCACCACGGCCGGCGCGTTGCCGATGAGCTCGTCGCAGTCGGCCGGCGTGAACGGGGTCGCGGCCGAGATGATGAACAGGCCATAGCCGAGTTCGGGCGCGCGCTGCAGCGCGCGGATATGCGCCTCGGCCGCGTCTGCGACCGTCAGGCGCCGGAACAGCAGCTCGTTCGCCTTGGTGTTCTCGTCCGACTGATCGATGGCATGGGCCATGTCGTCGGCCTCGGGGAAGAAGCGCGCGGTGCGCAGCACCACGACCTTCATGCCGAAGGCGTCGTGGTAGAACCGGCAGAGCTTCTCGGCGGCAAGCTTGGTGACGCCATAGATGTTGCGCGGCTCGGGCACCATGTCTTCGGTGAGCCAGGACGCCCGCGCGGCGCCGCCCGCGAGGCCGGCCCGAATCGCCGCGGAAATCATCAGCGACGTCGTGGAGGTGAAGACGAAGCGGTCGATGCCCTGCTCTACCGCAGCGTCGAGCAGATTGAAGGTGCCATGGATGTTGACCGCCATGAAGTCCGCGCGCGAAAAGCGGTCGATATCCGGCTTGTGCAGGCCTCCGGCATGCACGATCGCCTCGATGCGCGCCTCGCGCAGCACCGAACGGACGAGGTCCCGGTCCGTCACCGATCCGCGGACCGCGGTGCGCGGCGACGCCACCGGGTCGAGACCGATCACCTCGTGCCCGCCGGCTTCCAGCCTTGGCGCCAGCGTCTGGCCGAGCCAGCCGGCCGAACCGGTCAGAAGAATGCGCATGTCCGTTCCCCGCTTGGTCGAATCCGCGCGTTATCACCATGGCGGAGCAGCCTTGCCACGTATAAATGATGCGAGCGGGTGACCGGACGAACGGGATCTCGATGATGAGCGATCAAGTGACAGTTGAGGAGGCCCTGCCGGCGGCGCCGCTCGCGCCGCGGCTCGGTCCGGCGCTGAAGACGTGGCGGCTGCTCAGGCGCATGAAGCAGAGCCATGCCGCCGAGCTGCTCGATGTCTCGCAGGCGACGATTTCACGCTGGGAGAGCGGAAGCCAGGAGCCCGTCGGCCGGCAGGCCGAACGCCTGGCCGCGCTCATGGCCGCCCGCCTGGATGGCGCGGCGGACGCAGCGCTGGCCGAACTCGTACGGCACTCCCGCGACGCGGTGCATCTCGTCTGCGACGCGACCCACAGGCTGCTCGCGGCCTCCCCTGCCCGCGCGGCCGCCTGGTCGGTTGGCAGGGACGAGCTCACCGGCACATCGCTCTGGCGTTTTGCCAGTCCGGAGATCGTCGCGGCCGAGGCGCGGCTCGCCGAGGCCCGTTGGTTCGAGCCGCTCGCGCCCGCGGTCGAGATCGTCACCGGTGCCAACAATTCCGAGATCGTGCCGATCAGACCGAGCCGGATGCGCTGGACCCGCATGCGGCTGGCCGACGGCTCGTTCGCGCGGTTGGTGCAGACGCTCGCGGCCTGACTCGCTCGAAACCCAAGAGGAGAGCCCTTCATGGCCCATGTCCACGCCCATATCGGCAAGGAGCGCTATGCCGTCGCCATCGAGGCCCGCGGCCACAGGCTGACAGCCGACGAGCCGGAGGCGTTGTGCGGCGGCGATACGGGGCCGGCGCCGTTCGACCTCCTGCTCTCGTCGCTCGGCGCCTGCACGGCCATCACCCTGCAGATGTATGCCGAACGCAAGCAATGGCCGCTCGAGGCCGTCGACATCGACCTGCGCTATATCAAGACGGTCGACGAGGCCCATATCGAGCGCGCCATCACGGTCACTGGAGCGCTCGCCCCCGAGCAGAAGGCAAGGCTCGCCGAGATCGCCGAGAAGACGCCGGTCACGCTGGTGCTCAAGCCCGGCATCGACATCCGCACCGAGCTGCACTGAGCCGGGCGTTCCCCGTCAACGCAGGGTCAGCCCTTTCGGCATCAGGCCGTGTTCGCGCGCCTGGCGCTCCAATCCCTCGCGGAAATCCGGATGGGCGATGGAAATGAGCGCCTTGGCGCGCTCGGCGACCGATTTGCCCTTCAGATTGACCATGCCGAATTCGGTGACGACATACATCGTGTCGGTCCGCGGCGTGGTGACGACATTGCCGGGCGTCAGGTTGAGCACGATACGGCTGCGCCGGTCGCCGCGCTTGTCATAGGTCGACGACATGCACAGGAACGACTTGCCGCCCTCGGAGGCATAGGCGCCGCGGACGAACTGCAACTGGCCGCCCGTGCCGCTGAGGTGACGGTGGCCGTCCGACTCGGATGCCGCCTGCCCTTGCAGGTCGATCTGCGTCGTGTTGTTGATCGACACGACGCCGGCATTCTGCATGATGTTGTGCGGCAGGTTGGTGTAGTCGACCGGGTAGCAGAGCGCCTCGCTGTTGTGGTTGAGCACCTCGTACTGGCGCTGCGAACCGGCGGCGAAGGTATAGACCATCTTGCCGCGATCGATCGTCTTGCGCGCGCCGGTGACAAGGCCGGCCTCGTAGAGCGAGATGATGCCGTCGCTCATCATTTCCGTGTGGATGCCGAGGTCGCGCACGCCGCTGTCCTTCAGCGTTGCGCAGACGGCATTGGGCATGCCGCCGATGCCGATCTGCAGACAGGCGCCATGGGCGATCTCGCCGACGATCTGCTCGGCCACCTTGCGGTCGACATCGGTCGGCGCGGGATTGCCGATCACCGGGATCGGCTCGCCGTCGCCCTGGATGACGAAGTCGACCTCGCTGACGTGGACGCCATTGTCCGGCCCATGGCAATAGGGCATGGTCTCGCTGACCTCGACGATGACGCATCTGGCGCGTTCGACCGTGGCGCGCTGATAGGTAGCCGCGCCGCCGAAATTGAACACGCCGTCGGCATCCATCGGACAGGTCTTGAGCACGACAATGTCGACGGGCTCGATGAAGCGGCGATAATAGTCGGGTGCCTCGCCGAAATTCATCGGGATGTAGTTGCAGCGGCCCTCGTCGTGCCGCGCCCGGTCGTAGCCCGAGAAATGCCAGCTGAACCAGTGGAAATGGGCGCCCTGCGGATCGCTGTCCTGCGTCGGGCGCGCCTTCATGGTCAGGGCCGAGCGGATCTTGACATCGTTGAGCTCGTCGCGCCGGGCGGCGAGCGCCCGGTCGAACAGATCCGGCTGGCCCATGCCGAAGCCATAGTCGAGCCACATGCCCGACTTGACCAGCGCCGCGGCCTCGGCCGCCGTGATCGCGGTTGCGCGCTTCGCCGAAACAGCTGCCGTCATGCGTATCCTCTCCTGCCGATCGGACCCTCGCCTTCGCCCGCCAGCCTCCACCGTCCGTGACGGCCAAAGCGGACAGGCGGCGCCGACCGACAGGTCGAACCCGGCATCGATCCGTTTTCGCGGAGACTAACGCGAATTTGGCCGGCGAGCTATGCCGCCGTCCGGCCGAGCCCCTCGCTATTCGGCAGGGGCCATGGCGGCTGCCCCGGTCTGCGCGGCCTGCCGGCGCGAGAACGTGACGATCAGCACCGGCAGAACCAGAAGAATGAGCATCGGTGCGAGCACGATGCCTCCAACCACCACGAAGGCGAGCGGTCGCTGCACCTGGCTGCCGATGCCCGTGGACAGCGCTGCCGGCAGGAGGCCGACGCAGGCTGCGACGCAAGTCATCAGTACAGGTCGCATCCTGACCCTGCAGGCTTCGACGATCGCCTCCAGACGATGGCGGCCGCAGGCGATCAGCGTATTGTAGTAGACGATCACCAATATGCCCTCCATGACGGCGATGCCGAACAGGGCGATGAAGCCGATGGCCGCGGATACGCCAAATGGCGTGCCGGTCAGCGCCAGCGCCAGGATGCCGCCGACCAGCGCCATGGGAATGACGCTAAGCGCCAGGAGCGTGTCGGTCAGCGAGGCAAAATGCGCGTAGAGCAGGAGCCCGATGAGCAGCAGCGTGATCGGCACAATCACCTGCAGGCGGGCGACCGCGTCCTGCAGATTGCCGAATTCGCCGACCCATTCGAGACGCGAGCCGAACGGCAGGCTGACCCGTTCCGCCACCCGTGCCTGCGCTTCCAGCACGGTGCCGCCGAGATCGCGGCCGCGAACCGAAAACTTGATCGGCACATAGCGCTGCTGGCCTTCCCGATAGATGTAGGACGGACCTGCGACGAGGCGGACGGTCGCGACCTCCCGAAGCGGGATCTGCGCGACGCCGCCATTGCCGTCGGCGACCCCGATGCGCAACTCGCCGATCGCCTCGGGGCTCGCCCGGTATTTCTCGGCGAGGCGCACCATGATCGGGAAGTGCCGGTCGGAACCACGCTCGTAGAGATCGCCCGGCGTATCGCCGGCGATCGCCGTCTTGATCGCCGTGTTGATGTCGCCGGGCTGCAGGCCGAACCGGCCGGCCTTTTCCCGATCGACCTCGATCTCGACTGTCGGCTGGCCGAGCGTATTGAACACGGCAAGGTCGCGAATGCCCGGGACATCGCGAATGGCGTCACGGATCGCGTTGGCCGTTCGCGTCAGCGCCACCAGATCACTGCCGAAAACCTTGATGGAATTCTCGCCCTTCACGCCGGACGCAGCCTCGGCGACATTGTCCTCGAGATATTGCGAGAAGTTGAACGCAACTCCGGGCAGTTCCTCGATGAGCCGCGCATTCATCTCCTCGATCAGCCGTTCCTTGGTCAGCCCCGGACGCCATTCCTCGCGCGGCTTCAGCGGCACGAAAACCTCGGCATTGTTGAACCCGGCAACATCGGTGCCGTCGTCGGGCCGCCCCTGCTGCGAGATCGCCGTCTGAACTTCCGGGAACTCGGCGATGACGCGCCGCATCCGGTTGACGTAGGCATTGCCCTCCTGCAGCGAAATGGTCGGGTGCAGCGTCGCCCGCACCCACATATTGCCTTCCTCCAGTTTCGGCAGGAACTCGAGGCCGAGCGAGCGCAGCGTAAGGCCCGTGCCGGCAAGGACGAAGGCGGCCAGAGCCAGCACCACGACCCGGCGATGGATCGCCCAGTCCAGCAACGGCTCGTAGATGCGCCGGATGACGCGCACTGCCAGTGTCTCTGTTTCAGAGAGTCGACCTTTCAGGAGAATGGCGGAGAGCGCCGGCGTCACGGTGAAGGTCGCGAACAGACCGCCGGCCAGCGCATAGGCATAGGTCTTGGCCATGGGCGAGAAGATGTGGCCTTCGACGCCGCTCAGCATGAACAGCGGCAGAAAACCGGTGATGATGATCGCGGACGAGAAGAAGATCGGCCCGATGACCTCCCTGGCGGCGCCCAGGATCGTGGCGATGAAACCATCGCGGCCCGCCTCGTCCGCGTCGAAGCGGCCGTGGCCGGCGCTGCGTTCGGCGAGATGGCGGAAGACGTTTTCCACCATGATGACCGTCGCGTCGACGATGAGGCCGAAATCGAGCGCGCCGACGGAAAGGAGATTGGCCGACTCGCCCATCAGCACCATCACGATGACGGCCGTGAAGAGCGCGAAGGGAATGGTCGCCGCGACCACCACGGCGCTGCGGAAATTGCCGAGGAACACCCATTGGACCAGGAACACGAAGAGCACGCCGAAGACGAGGCTGTGCAGCACCGTGTGAGTGGTGATGTCGATCAGTTCCTTGCGGTCGTAGAGCCGCTCGATCTTGACCCCGGGCGGCAGCACGCCGCCGGCATTGATGCGTTGAACCTCGGCTTCCACGCGCTGCAGTGTCGGCATGCTCTTTTCGCCGCGGCGCATCAGCACGATGCCCTGCACCACGTCGTCGGTATCGTTCATGCCGGCAATGCCGAGCCGTGGCAGGTGGCCGACCGAGACGGTGGCGATGTCGCGTACACGAACCGGCGTACCGTTGGACTGGGTGATCAAGGTCCCGGCAATATCGTCGATCGAGCGGATCAGGCCGACGCCGCGCACGACGCCGGCCTGCGGACCGATCTCGATCGTGTTGCCGCCGACATTGATGTTGGCGTTCTGCAGCGCCTGCATCACCTGTGTCAGCGTCAGACCGGAGGCGATCAATTTCTGAAAGTCGACCGTCACCTCGTAGGTCTTGGTCGTTCCGCCCCATCCGGTGACGTCGATGACGCCCGATACCGCCTTGAAGCGCCGAGCCAGGATCCAGTCCTGGATGGTTCTGAGGTCGGTCAGCGCATAGCCGGGCGGCCCGACCACACGATAGCGGAAGATCTCCCCGATCGGACTCACCGGCGAGATCTGCGGCTGCGCGCCGGTCGGCAGCGCGGGAAGCTGGGCGAGCCGATTCAGGACCTGCTGAAGGGCCTGATCGTAGGTGAAATCGTAGGTGAACTGAAGCTTGACGTCGGACAGGCCGAAGACCGACGTGGTGCGCATCACTCTCAGGTTCGGCACGCCAGCCATCTGATTTTCGATGGGAATGGTGATGTAGCGCTCCATTTCCTCGGCGGAGAGGCCGGAGGACTGGGTGATGATATCCACCAGCGGCGGCACCGGATCCGGATAGGCCTCGATGTTCAGGCGGCTAAAGGCCACGCCGCCGCCGACCAGCACCAGCACGAAGACCAGGGCGACCAGGACACGGCGCTCCAGCGCGAAGGAAAGGAGGGCATTCACTGTGGTGTCTCCGCGGCTCGATCGGACCGCTGTCAGCGCGTGTCGGCGGCCATCTGGTCGAGGAACAGGCTGCCCTGCACGACGACCTGATCCCCGGCCGCGAGGCCTTCGGTGATCTGCACGAAGCCGTCCTGCACGAGCCCGGTGCGGACCTCGCGGAGCGCAGCCCGTCCGGCATCGTCGAGACGCCAGACATGGGCGCGCTCGCCCTGGCGGATCACCGCCCGGCGCGGCACGGCCGGCGATTCGGTCGGCCGCTCGGTGAAGATCACGACGGAGGCGAACATTTCGCGCTTGAGAAGCCCGCGCGGATTGGGCACGGAGGCCCGGACCACCATCCGGCGGGTGGCCGGATCGAGCAGCGGGCTGACATGGCTGATCGTCGCCCGAAAGGTCTGGTCCGGTCGAGCGAGAACGCGGAACTCCATTTCGTCGCCGACATCGACGGCGGGGCTGTCGCCCTCGCGCACGAAAGCCTGTAGCCAGACGGTCGTCGTATCGTCGACGAGAAACAAGGCGTCGCCGCCCGAACCCTGGACGAACTGGCCGGGCCCGACCTTGCGTTGGGCGATGAGGCCGCCGATGGGCGCCACGATCGGCGTCTCGGAATTGATCGTCCCGCGGTCGCGCAGCTGGGCAAGATCGGCCTCGCCCTTGCCGAGGATGCGCAGGCGGTTCTCGACCGCCCGCAGGGCCGCGACGGCGGCGCGCTCATCGGCCTGTGCCCCTTTCAGGTCGGCCTGAGCCTGCTCGAAATCGCGCAGCGTCGCTGCACGCCCGTTGTAGAGATCGCGCTGGCGCCGCTCGTTGATCTCCGCAAGGCGGACCGCGGTACGCGCCTTGTCGAGGCCCGAGACCGCCGCAACATAGTCGTTCTGCGCCGCGACCATGTCGGTTGCCTCGATCGTGCAGAGCACCTGCCCCGGCACGACGACGTCTCCGGGCTTGACCAGAATGCGCACGACCTTGCCGGCATAAGGGGAGAGGACGGGCGTTGCGCGGTCTTCGTCGGTGGCGATCTTGCCCTCGGTGACGAACTGCGGCCGGAACATGCGCATGCCGACCGGCTCGATCACAAGACTGCGCCGCTCGTTCGGCGACAGCACGATGGCACCGTCGGATCTCGGAGGCGGTGCAGTTGCCGCCCGGACCGGGCCGGCCGCGAGGCCCAGCCGCTCCAGCCACGATGCAGCCCCGGGCGCTCCACCGAGGACAAGGCCGGCGAGAACGGCCAGGGCCGCTGTGCCGGCCGCAACGACCAGCATGGCGCGCGCCGCGGAAGACGAGGGTGACCGGATGATCATGACGAAACCTGGAGCAGGCGGACCAGCGCGCGGATCGCACCGGTCTCCAGCCCGATGCCGCGCAGGCAACGAGTCGCAGACGGTCCGCACCGCGCTTCGCCCCGCGTTCTAGTCGACCTGCGGTTGCGTCGTGCTGACGCCCGCCGTCACGGTCTTGAAAGACTGGCGCCGTGAAGCGGCCGCGGTCACAATGCCGCGCGGGTGTCAGCTTCGACCATGTAGCCGTGCCCCCGCACGGTCCTGATCACCGGATGGTCGAACTTGCGGCGCAGCCGCGCTACCAGCACCTCGATGGCGTTCGATTCGTTGTCGTGGTCCTCGCGATAGATATGTTCGCGAATTTCCCCTTGCGGCACGACCCGGCCGGTCTGATGCAGCAGATAAGCGAGCAGCCGGTATTCGAGCGGCGTCAGCTGGACGTTTCGGCCGTTCAAGGTCACCGACCGGCTGCGTGTGTCGAGTTCCAGCCCGCCGGCGATCAATACGGCCGACGCATGGCCGTTGGCGCGGCGCGCGAGGGCACGCACCCGCGCCACCAACTCCTCCATGTGGAAGGGCTTGGACAGATGGTCGTCGGCGCCCGCATCGATGCCCTCGACCTTCTCGCGCCAGCCGTCCCGGGCAGTCAGCAACAGGACCGGCATGGTTCGCGCGCCGCGGCGCCAGCGACGCAGGACGGTCAGTCCGTCGAGCTTGGGCAAGCCGAGGTCAAGCACCACGACGTCGAAATTTTCATGGGCGCCGCGAAACCAGCCGTTCTCGCCATCGAGACAGCTTTCGACGATGAATCCCGCCTGCGACAGAGCCCGGCCGACATCGGCAACGATACGCCGCTCATCCTCGATCAGTAGAACACGCAAGCTCCGCCTCCCGTCTCCGATCACAGGCGCCATCGCTATGGACCTTCGTGCCTTGCGGTGGCCTGACGGCGCGCGCAGGCAAATCGACAGCAATGACGACATGGCGGATGACGTCGGCACGCCCCGTCGCCACTGCATGGCTTGGCAGGACAGGCCTTCCCGCAAGGCGGCATCGGCGGGACGGAGGTTGCTCGCCGCGATGGCCAATGAGACGATCGAGGCCGCCGCGATCCATGAACAGGAGGACGAGTTGGACGGCCTCGACCGCCTCGCCGAAGCGCTCTTCAACCAATCGACCGATGCCATTCTGGCCGCCGACCGGGACGGTGTCATCCGCTTCTGGAATCCGGGAGCAGAGCGCATTTTCGGCTTCGCTGCCGCCGAGGCCGTCGGCCAGCCGCTCGATCTGATCATCCCCGAGGCGCTGCGCGCCCGCCACGGCGCGGGCTATGCGCAGACCATGACGACCGGCACGACACGGTACGGTGCGGGAGATCTCCTCTCCGTGCCGGCCATGACGCGAGATGGACGGCGAATTTCTGTGGAATTCTCGATCGTCCTGCTGCGCGACCGTAACGGCAACCCGTCCGGGACGGCGGCCATCCTGAGGGACGCAACGGCCCGCTTCGCCGAACTCAAGGCGCTGCGGCAGGCCGCGGCGGCTCCACGCTAACCACGGCCGCGCCCCGCGCGGCCCTCGAACAGCTCGCGCTCGCGGGCCAGGCGCTCGCCAACCTCGTCGAAGAAGGCGCGCACACGCGCGGTCGCCTTCAGGTCGGCATGGGTGACGATCCAGAGCTCGCCGGCAAGATCGGCGATCGGCGCCGGCAGCGCCCGGACGAGATCCGGCGCGGCGTCGCCGAGGTAGCAGGGCAGCAGCGCGAGACCGATCCCGGCCCGGGCCGCGGTGAACTGATTGACGAGGCTGTTGGTGCGATAGACGAAGGCCTCCACCGGCACGGTCCGGCCGAGCCAGTCGGCCGCGCCGATGCCCGTGGCAGTCTCCTCCCAGCCGACCAGCTCATGCAGGGACAGATCGGCGGGAACGCCGAGCCGGCCCGCCGCGCGGTCGAGATAGGCCGGCGCCCCATAGACCGCCCAGGCGACGTCGGCGAGCTTGCGTCCCCAGAGGTCGCCCTCCTTCGGCCGGATCGGCCGCAGGGCGATGTCGGCCTCGCGGCGCGACAGGCTCAGCACGCGGTTGTCGATGACGAGCTCGACCACGATGCCAGGATGGACCGCGCGAAAGGCCGCGAGATGGCCGGTCAGACGGCTGTAGGCAAGCGTTTCCGAACAGGTGACGCGCAGGCGGCCGGCCAGCCGGTGATCGCGCCCGGACAGATCGCGATCGAGCGCCAGGACCTCGTCCTCCATCCGTTCGGCGCTCAGCGCCATGCGCTGTCCTGCTGCGGTCGGCGCGTAGACACCGCCCGGAAGACGCTCGAACAGGCGGACGCCAAGCCGGGTTTCGAGCGCCTTCAGGCGGCGGAAGGCCGTGGAATGGTCGATGCCGAGCGCCTGCGCGGCGGTCGTCAGGCTTCCAGCGCGCTGCACGGCGAGAACGAGGCGCAGTTCATTCCAGTCTTCCATGGCCTGTTCATATCATCCGACCGATTGCAACAGCGCAAGCGCTGCCGGCAATCACCCAACGAGCATTGCGGGCGCGCCGCACCTAGATTGGCCGCATCCAATGACACTACCAGGAGTGCCGCATGATCCCCCGCCAGCCGACCTGCTCCCCTTTACCGCCGCGCGGCAGAGCCGCGCAGGTCTCCGGATCGAGGAGGCCCGCATGACGGCGACCGCCGGTACGGCACGGCTCGTGCTCGTCAGCCATCATCTCTGCCCCTATGTCCAGCGGGCCGCGATCGCGCTCGCGGAAAAGGGGGTCGCCTTCGAGCGGCGCATGATCGATCTCGCCAACAAGCCGGGCTGGTTCAAGGCGATCTCGCCGCTCGGCAAGGTGCCGCTGCTGATCGTCCGCGACGACCATGGTGCCGAGACGGTGCTGTTCGAGAGCGCCGTCATCTGTGAATATCTGGAGGAAAGCCAGCCCGGTCCTCGCCTGCACCCGGCCGACGCCCTGGAGCGCGCGCGGCATCGGGGCTGGATGGAGTTCGGTTCGTCGATCCTTGCCGATCTCTGGGGTCTCGAGACTGCCAGGGATGCCGCAGCCTATCAGGTCAAGGCGGCCGCGCTGCGCGACAAGTTCGCACGCGTCGAAGAGCAGCTCGGCGCCGGGCCGTTCTTTTCAGGCCCCGCCTTCAGCCTCGTCGACGCCGTGTTCGCGCCGATCTTCCGCTATTTCGACCTGTTCGACACGATCACGGATACGGCCATCCTCACCGGCCAGCCAAAGCTTGCCGCCTGGCGCCGTGCGCTGGCCGCGCGCACCAGCGTCAAGGCAGCGGTCGGCGCCGACTATGGCGCGAGGCTGCGCGACTTCCTCGTCGTCCATGACGCGCATATCCTGAAGCTTGCGGCCTGATCGCAAGGTTCAAACGGACGGAAGCCGGAACGAGCCGGCTTCCGCAACCGATCCGCCTAGCGCTTCCTCACGTCATCGGCCTCGCATTCTGCGCAGGCCCTGTTCGATGCCAGCACAATTCTCGTCCGACGCAGCCAAGAGTTGCACGGATCGGAAAGTCGGATCAGAACGTTGATGGCCTCTGGGGGAGAATGGGATCGGCGCCGGCATGCTCGAGGTTCGCAATCTACCCATCACCGACGTGCTGGAGCTGAGGCCCCGGAGAATCGGCGACGGGCGCGGCTTCTTCTCGGAGACATTCAATCAGGCGCGCTTTGCCGCCGCCGGCATCGACAGCACCTGGGTACAGGACAACCAGTCCTTCTCGCAGGCGCCGCTGACCCTGCGTGGCCTGCACTACCAGGCTCCGCCCTTCGCCCAGGCCAAGCTCGTCCGCGTTCTGCGCGGCCGCGCCTTCGATGTCGCGGTCGACATCCGGGCGGGATCGCCGACATTCGGCCGATGGGTGAGCCTCGAACTCTCGGCCGAAACGTTCAACCAGATCCTCATTCCGATCGGCTTTGCCCACGGCATCCTGACGCTCGAGCCGGACACCGAGATCTTCTACAAGGTCTCCGCCCCCTATTCGGCGGCGCACGACCGGACGATCCGCTACGACGATCCGGCCTTCGGCATCGCCTGGCCGCTCGACGGGACGAAGCCGCAGCTGTCGGCCAAGGACGAGGCCGCTCCCGGCTTCGCCGCGACGGGCACGCCGTTCTCCTTTGCCGGGACGGCGCCATGAACATTCTCGTCACGGGAGGAGCGGGTTTCATCGGTTCCGCGCTCTGCCGCCATCTGATCGCGGAAACGGAGCACCGGGTGATCAATCTCGACAAGCTCACTTATGCCGCCGCCCCCGGCGCGCTCGCGGCCGTCGAGTCCGATCCGCGCTATCGTTTCGTGCGCGGCGACATCGCCGATCACGCCCTGGTGGCGGATCTCCTCGTCGCGGAACGGATCGACATCGTCATGAACCTTGCCGCGGAAAGCCATGTCGACCGCTCGATCGACCATGCCGGCGCGTTCATCGCGACCAATATCGTCGGCACCTACCAGCTTCTGGAAGCGGCGCGTGGCTATTGGAGCGCACTGCCGGCGGGCCGCAGGGAACGGTTCCGGTTCCACCATGTCTCGACCGACGAGGTCTATGGCGACCTGCCATTCGACGGATCGCCGTTTTCGGAGCGGAGCCCCTACGCGCCGTCCTCGCCCTATTCCGCCTCCAAGGCGGCGGCCGACCATCTCGCCATGGCCTGGCAGCGCACCTATGGCCTGCCGGTCATCGTCTCCAACGCCTCCAACACTTACGGGCCTTTCCAGTTTCCCGAAAAGCTGATCCCGCTGGTCATCCTCAATGGGCTTGCGGGGGCGCAACTGCCGGTCTACGGCCGCGGCGCCAATGTGCGCGACTGGCTGCACGTCGAGGATCACGTGCGCGCACTGATCCTGATCGCGACGCGGGGGGAACCGGGACGCAGCTACAATGTCGGCGGCCGCAGCGAGCGCTCCAACCTGAGCGTCGTCGAGACGATCTGCGACCATCTCGACCGCCTGATGCCTGATGGCGCTGGCAGCCGTCGCCGGCTGATCGGCTTCGTCGCCGATCGGCCGGGCCATGACTTGCGCTATGCGGTCGATACGACGCGGCTCGCGACCGAGCTCGGCTGGCGCGTGCGGGAAAGCTTCGAGAGCGGCCTCGAAAAGACCGTGCGCTGGTACATCGACAACGAGGCCTGGTGGCGGCCGATCCGCGACGGACACTATGCTGGCCAGCGGCTCGGCCTGGCCTCGTGACCGCCGCGCCGGGCGAGGCCCCGGGATCGGGCCGGCAGTGCATCGCGTGCAGGCCGGAATTCGGACCACCATGGAGCGGAGTGCTGCTGGGGTGAAGCTGCTGGTCACAGGCCGCCAGGGCCAGATTGCGCAGGCCCTCGCCGGCCTCATCCGACCGGACGTCACGATCGTGGCGCTCGGCCGGCCGGACGTCGACATCCGCGACAGGATCTCGCTCGACCGGGCGATCGCCCGCAACCGGCCCGATATCGTCGTGAACGCCGCCGCCTACACGGCCGTCGACAAAGCGGAAAGCGACAGCGTCCTCGCCTTTGCGATCAATGCCGAGGGCGCCGGCCATGTCGCGGCGGCGGCCGAGGCCGCCGGCCTGCCGGTCCTCCACCTGTCGACCGACTACGTCTTCGCGGGCGACAAGGACGACGCCTATCGCGAGACCGACCCGGTCGCGCCGCTCAACGTCTATGGCCGGTCGAAGCATGTCGGCGAACTTGCTGTTGCGGCGGCCAACCCCGCTCATGCCATTCTGCGGACCGCCTGGGTCTATGGCCCCCACGGGACGAATTTCCTGACGACCATGCTGCGTCTCGCCGGCGAGCGCGACAGCCTGCGGGTCGTCGCGGACCAGCGGGGAACGCCAACCCACGCCGGCGACCTTGCCGAAGCCATTCTCATTGCCGCCCGCGCGGTGACGGCCGCGCCGAAGGCCGAAAACTGGCGCGGCCTGTTCCATGTCGCCGGCACCGGCGAGACGAGCTGGGCCGGTTTCGCGACCGAAATCTTTCGCCAGTCGGCCGCACGCGGGGGCCCGTCGGCGCATGTCGAGCCGATCGCGACGGCCGATTATCCCACCCCGGCCCGCCGGCCAGCCAATTCCCGCCTCGATGCCGGTCGTTTCCACACGACGTTCGGTCATGTCCTGCCACACTGGACGAGTGGCGTCGCCCGCTGCCTCGACGTTCTGGACAAGGCCGCGCCGTGACCCTACCGCTTCCACCCGTCGTCTTCGTTCACGTCCACTATCCTGACATCTGGCGGGAGATGGCGGCAGACCTCGCCGTCGCCTTCGACCGGCCGTTCGGGCTGGTGCTCACGGCGTCCTGCGCGACGACGTCGCTCGTGCGGCCGCAGACGCCCCATCTCTGCTTCGTCCACGAGATCCAGGTCGAAAACCGCGGCCGCGATGTCCTGCCCTTTCTCATCGCCCTGAATCGGCTCGACCTGACCTTCGACATCGGCCTGAAGCTGCACACCAAACATTCGGAGCATCATGATTCAGGCGACGACTGGCGGCGCTTCCTGATCCGGTCGCTGCTTGCCGGCAGCGGCAGCCCGGATGCTCTCGCCCTGATGGAACGCCTGCCGGTGCTCGGGCTGATGGCGCCGGCCGCCCATCTCCTGCCGCTCGACCGGCGCATCGGCCTCAATGGCCCCGCTCTGGCGGCGCTCGCGCCGCGGATCGGCCTGAGCGGCGACCTTGCCGCGATCGAGAAGCTCTTCTTCGCCGCGGGCACGATGTTCTGGTTCCGCCGCGCGGCCCTCACGCGCTTTCGCGATCTCGACGACCTGTTCGAAGCGGAGCGCCGCCAGACCGACGGCACCGCCGCGCATGCCGCCGAACGCCTGTTTGCCGCCGCGGTCGAACATGCCGGCTTCGTCGCCGCGTCGATGGATGCCGTGCCGGTTCTGCGTGTGCTGGGCGAAGGCGCCGTGCCATTGCCTGACAGGGCCGATCTTGCCGCAATAGCACGGGCCGAGGCCATCAAGGACAATCCTTTCACCAGCCCGGTCTCAGCCCTGCTGCGCCGGCATCGCTGGCTGCTCGTTGCCGCGCATCACGCATCGGCACGCCTGCCCTATCCGCTCTGGCGGCTGGCGCGGCGGCTGTTCCGACTGGTCGCGACACGCTAGCGCCCATGACGGTGGGTTGCCGGGTAGCGGCCCCACATTGTTTCCCGCACTGGTATCGGTTAGGCATTCGATGCAGCGACAAGTCGTGACGGCTTGCCGCGCGGGCCCATCCACGGCCTGATCGAAACCCCTGCGGCCGAGGTATGACCGTGCTGCTCCTTTCGCCCCAGGCCGCCGGCACGGATCTGGTCGCGGCCATCGATCGCTATTCGTTCTTCCATGGCGTCCTGCATATGGCCGGCCATGCATTCAGCCGCGGCCAGCCGATCACGAGCCTCGTGCTCCGGCTCGCCGACGGCCGGGACCTGCCGGTCACGCAGTCCGGCCTGCCCAGCCCCGATCTCGCGCGCATCCATGGCCGCCATGCCGCGGCCTGCCGCTTCGACCAGGCCTACCACGTCGGACACGATCCCCAGCCGATTCTCGGCGCCCAGCTCGTCGCGAGCTTCGCCGATGGCGGAACCCAGGCGATTCAGCCGGCGGCCAAAGACCGGAGCGATCCGTCCTACGACATCCTGAATCGCTTCTTCGCGCAGCTTGCGCGGCGTCCTCCGGGCCACTTTCTGGAAGTCGGCTCCCGCGCCAGGACCGGCATGATCTACAAGTCGATGCTGCCGCCGGACTGGCGTTATACCGGCTTCGACATCATGGACGGCCCGAATGTCGACATCGTTGGCGACGCCCACCATGCGAGCCGCTTCCTGCCGTGGAACAGCTTCGACGCGGTGATGTCGATCGTGGTCTTCGAGCACCTGCTGATGCCCTGGAAAGCGGTGATCGAGATCAACCGGCTGCTCCGCGTCGGCGCTCTCGGTCTCATCATGGCGCCGCAGACCTGGCCGCTGCACGAGGAACCCTGCGACTACTTCCGCTTTTCGAAACACGCCTGGAAGGCGCTGTTCAACCGCGCAACCGGCTTTGAGATCGTCGAAGCCGATCATGGCGCCACCGCCTATGTCGTAGCCCGCAACCTGACCGGTGGCAGCGTCTTCGGCGAAATTCACACGACCGCCCTGATGTCGACGGTCATCTTTCGCAAGGTCGCCGATACCAAGCTGGACTGGCCCGTCGAGGCAGACGAGATCGCCGACGACGTCTATCCATTCTGATCGCTCAACGCCTGCGGCGCGCGAAGATGGTCAGGGCCGGCCCGGCCGGATGGTCGGGATCGACAGGGCCCATCGCGAGATCATCGAAGCCGAGCGTCGCGAGAGCCTGCAGCAGGTCGGCGCGCGCCATCCAGCGCGGCTCTGTGTCGGGTCCGCCGCAGAATTTCGGGTCGGCCGTGCCTGTGTAGGGCCTGACATGAAGGGGAACGCGACGGCCCCGCCACTCCCGTTCCTCCGTCCGTACGATCAGGGCGCGGCGCGGATCGCCTGCCGGCATCGCCGCATCGTCCACGACATGGGTCCAGAGGAACAGGGCGTCGGTGCGCGCCGCCAGCAGATCGAGCAGCCGCAGCGGGTCGAGAGCGTGATAGAGCACGCCGCTGGCAACGATCAGCGGCCAATGCCGGCCATCCTCCTCGAGGAAGCCGACAAAATCGCCCAGCAGGAACGACGCATCGCGCAGCCCGCGCAGTTCCTTGACGACGAGGCAGCGGAGGAAGGCATCGCGGTTCGCCTCCACCCCCAGCACGCCGTTTGCGCCGGCCTGCAGCAGCATCGCGGTGTGGCTTGCTTCGAGCGGCCCGAGCTCCAGGACGTCGAGGCCTTCCACGCCGCCCATTTCGGCAATCAGCCATTTGATCCGGTGATCGTCGTAAAGCTCCGTCGCGCCGGCGCTGACGCCGACCGACGGCGGCAGGGCGCCGACCCAGGATCCCGCAAAAAGGTCGACCATGGCCTGCGGCCGGGGCGCGCCGCGGACATATTTCGGCGCGCCGGCATCATGCGCCGCCGCCATCGGTTGCGGGCGCACATGCACGCCGCCCTCGGCAGCCTCCAGCAGGGCGCAGCGGGCGAGCTCGGAGCGCTCCGGCACCTCGCCCGACGCTGAGCGCTGCAGCACCACCATGAACTCGCAGCCGATCGTCGGATGAAAGAAGGCTTCGCCCATCGCGATGAGGCCAAGCGCACGGAGGTCGCTGAAGATCAGCCGGCAGCTCGACGGTGTGAACACCCAGGCATGGCAATCGACATAGTCGGCGGCATTTTGAACGGCGAAGGCGTAGCCTGCAGCCGGCGTGCCGGCAAAGGCGAAGTTGCCGGCGTCGGGACCGGCCCAGACCTGCACCCCATCGCGGGTGGCGTTCATCCCGTAGTGATCGTAGAGCGCGCCGGGATCGTGCCGCCGCTGCCCTGCAAGGAATGCGCGCAACATCTGCCCGGCGGTGCTGACCGGCCTCAGATAGTCGAAACAGAAACGGCGATCGGGAATGAGCAGAATGAGCCGGCCGGTGTCCTTCAGCGCCCTTTCGCAACGCTGCAGGAAATGGATGGGATCGGGCAGGTGTTCGAAGACATGGCTCGCGACGATGTAGTCGAAGCGTTGGCCGTCATCGAGCAGGTCGGTGAACTCACCGCCATCGTCGATGGCATCGACGGGCTCGATCCGGTCCACATCGACGCCATGCGGGCGATATTTCGTGCGCAGGGCCTCCTGGTCCGCGTGATCGACGACCAGGACACCGTAGCCCTGGGCCTTGGGCAGGATCGGCGCATAGGACGCACCGAGTTCGATGCCCCGATCCGACTTGCCGACCGTTTCGCGAATAAGTTGTCGAAAATCCATGGCCCGGCCCCGGAGCGGGTGCTAGAGAGAGCGGATCCGCCATCGGCGGACGCTACCGATTCCTCGCTCAAGGGCCGATCGCAGATCAAGCGCTGCGCTGGAGAAAAAACGAGATATGGGCAGTTTTCTTCGCCGCCTGAAGCCCATTGCCGATCGGATCGTTTATCATTCTTTCTGTTTTGCTTTAAAGGTGGTTCAAACGCCCAGCGTTTTACGTGATGCGACGCCAGTCTTCAGCGCGGATGAAATCATCCGGCCAGCCGACGGCGATGTCTACGCCATTGTCCTCAAATATGGCGGCTTCACTCTGGGCGACGATTTCCGCGACCTTTTAAGCACATTGCAGGCACACAAGGTCAATATCATCGCTGTCGTCAACGGGAACATCTCCGACGACCTCAGATCGACCCTCAAGCAATACGCCCATCGTCTTCTCGTTCGCGAAAACATCGGACGAGATTTCGGCGGATACAGGGCCGCAACCCTGCACCTGCATCGCGAGGGATTGAAGCCAGGTCGGATTCTATACTGCAACGACAGCGTGGCCTATATTAAGGGCAAGGCGCTCGAACATCTGGTCAGGTCCCTGTCCGACAGCCGCCATGATGTCGTCGGAAGCTTCGAGAATCACGAGTTCGAGCACCATGTCGGTTCTTACGTCTTTTCCATCTCTGGAAACGTCTTCTGCAATCATCAGTTTCAGAAGTTCTGGGAGCGTTACCGGCCCTACGACATCCGGCCCTACGCCATCAAGAACGGCGAAATCGCACTGTCGCGCGTCCTGAAACGCTGTGGCTACAGTCTCGATGTTGTCTATTCGGCCGAGCGCCTCGCCGAGGCCCTGTATGCGCTCGACCTGCCCCGCCTCACCGAGCTGATACGCTACACACGGCCGGCGTTCCGGCTGCAACCGCTCGACGCACTGATGACGCGCTCGGTCGCGGCCCAGTCACTTTCTGACATCCTTGGCCGGCGCGAAGAAAGCGAGATAGCGCCTTCGACAGGGACCCCGACGATTGCCGCCTATGCGGCGCGGAGGAAGGCGGCACGTGCGGCCAGGACGGAGAGCGTCACGGGCGACACGGTGGCGGAACGGCTGGCCTGCGATGCCCTGGTCGACCGCCTGATGATGGAAGTCACCCAGGGCAGCCAGATTCATCTGGGCTTCGGCCTGTTTCATCGGGTCCTCGATGCTCCCCTCATCAAGAAGGACCTTCTGGCGCGGGCCATCTATCTCGAACATGACTGCACGATGATCCTGGAACGGCTGCCGGCTGACGCACGCGCCGCGATCATGCGTGAACTGGTCAACAGGGGCCGCCCGCTCAATGTGCACGGTTTCAGGCGCTTCCTGCTGAAGCACGGCCTCATCTGACCTTTCCGACGGATCGCCGAACGCGGCGGGCCGGTGCCCTGCCAGCCGCCGCCCTGAACCGCCGCATCGGCGATGGTTGGCACGCTCGCAGAAAAGAGGTATATGAAATACCTCTTTTGCGGATCGTTTCTGCCAGCAGGCCCGATCATGGCAAAGCCGAGGATCAAGCGTGTCTATGTACCGCCCGCGCTCGAAGACGGCGCGCGCGTCCTTGTCGACCGCGTCTGGCCGCGTGGCGTCAGCCGCAAGGCGGCCGCGCTCGCCTCCTGGTCGAAGGATGTCGCGCCGAGCGCCGGGCTGCGCAAATGGTTCGGCCACGATCCGGCCCGCTGGCCCGAATTTCGCGCGCGCTACCGGCGCGAGCTGACGGCCAATCCCGAGCCGGTCGCGGTGCTCAGGGCGATGCTGCGGGAAGGTGTGGTCACGCTCGTCTACGGCGCCCATGACGAGGAGCACAACAACGCGGTCGTGCTGGCCGAACTGCTCGACGAGGACGGCTGATGCGCCTGACCCTGCACACGGACTATGCGCTGCGCCTGCTCATGCTGCTCGCCGCCGAACCGGACGGCCTGCACCGCATCGCCGACGTCGCGCGCCGCTACGCCATCTCGCAAAACCACCTGACGAAGGTCGTTCAGACCCTGGCCGAGGCCGGCTTCGTTCACAGCATCCGCGGCCGCCGCGGCGGGCTGCGACTCGGCCGACCGGCCGCGCGCATCAATCTCGGCGCCGTGGTCCGCGCGACCGAGGACAGTTTCGCGCTGGTCGAGTGTTTCGACGGCGAGCGCGGCGACTGTGTCGTCAGCCCGGCCTGTGGTCTGCGCGGCCCTCTGGAGGAGGCCTTGCGTGCCTTCTTCGCCGTGCTCGACCGCCATACCCTCGCCGATCTCATTGGCAATCCGGGGGCACTCCTGCGGATGCGCCACCTGCTCGGCGCGCGCGCCGCCGTCGAGGCCAGGGCATGACGACACCAGAACCTTCGGCCGCGGAGCGCCGCGCCGCCGCGACCGCCGCGATCCAGGCCGAAACCGGCATCGACGAAGCGATGATCGAGCGGCTGGTGCGCGGCTTCTACGACCGCGTGCGCGCCGATGACCTGCTCGGGCCGGTCTTTGCCGCGCGCATCACCGACTGGGAACCGCATCTTGCCCAGATGTTCGCCTTCTGGTCGTCGGTCGCGCTGATGACCGGGCGCTATCACGGCCAGCCGATGCGCAAGCACCTGCCGCTGCCGGTCGACGCGGCGCATTTCGACCGGTGGCTCGCCCTGTTCGCGGCGACCGCGCAGGAGCTCTGCCCGCCAAAGGCCGCCGCATATTTCGTCGAGCGCGCGCAGCGCATCGCCGAAAGCCTCGAGCTCGGCATAGCCGGTGCTCACGGCGTGATGCTGGCCCGCGGCGAGCGCTTCCGGCGCCGCGCCTGACGGCGGCCCGCCGATCACGCGGCGGCTGGCGCCATCGTGATCGGCATACGGATCTGCCCTCTTCCGACGATTGGCGCGGGGCTCTAGTGTCCTGGATCGGAAACGCGTTTCGGCCCGGCTGCGGGCCGGCAATGCGCTTCCGCATCACGACACGCGCGGGCATCATGGCCCGCGCTCGACACCGGAGGCGCCGGCCCTTGCCCTGGCGCAGGGGGGAGCCAGGAGGATGGCCATGCGGGCGCGCGCGTTCCCGGCAGGTTCGGCCCTGATATTGGCCGCCGCGACTCTCGTCGCGGGGTGCCAGGACCGCGCGGTTGAACCCGCGAGGCCGGCGGCCCAGGTCAAGATCCAGACGGTGGCGCTGATGGACTATGCGCCGACCGTCGCCCTGACCGGAGAGATCAAGGCGCGCTTCCAGGCGGAACTGTCGTTCCGCGTCTCCGGCCGGATCACCGAACGCCTGGTTGATATCGGCAGCCATGTCGTGGCCGGCCAGGTGCTGGCTCGCCTCGACCCGAGCGAGCAGCAGGCCGATCTCGCGGCCGCGCAGGCCAGCGTCAAGGCGGCGGAGGGCCAGGTGCGCCAGGCGAGCTCGGCCTTCGAGCGACAGAAGACGCTGCTCGGCCAGGGCTTCACCACGCGCCGTGAGCACGACCAGGCCGAGGCGGCGCTGCGCACCGCGCAAGGCTCGCTCGATGCGGCGCGCGCGCAGCTCGGCACGGCCGAGGAGGCCCTGTCCTATACGACGCTCAAGGCCGGCGCCGACGGCATCATCACGGCACGCATGGCCGAGATCGGCCAGATCGCGCAGGCGGCCCAGGCCATGTTCACGCTCGCCCAGGACGGCCCACGCGATGCGGTTTTCCAGGTCCAGCAGGCCGCCTTCTTCCGGCAGCCCGAAGCGGCCGACATCACCATCACGCTGGTCGGTGATCCCACCGTCCGGGCCTCCGGCACGGTGCGCGAGATCTCGCCGACGGTCGACCTGCGCACGGGCACGGTGCGGGTCATCCTGACGGTCGCCAACACGCCCGATGCGATGACGCTGGGCGCGCCGGTCGTCGGCTCGGCCCGCCTCAAGGGGCGCCGCGCGGCCATCCTGCCCTGGGGCGCACTGACCTCCGACGGCGGCAGGCCGGCGGTCTTCGTCGTCGACCCGGCGACGCGCATCGCATCGCTGCGGCCGGTCACGGTCCTCGCCTACGAGACCGGAACGGTGATCCTGTCCTCCGGCCTCAGCGCGGGCGACCTGGTCGTCACCGACGGGCTGAAGCTGCTGCGCCCGGACGAAGCAGTGGCGATAGCGGAAAACAGCCCGAGCGGAGCGGGACAATGAACCGAGCGCCAGACCGACATCGGAACACGGCACTTGCCGCCCTGATCGTGGCAGCAGCCGCCCTCGCCGGCTGCAACGACCGGCAGGCCACCCCGCCGCAACCGGTGCGGCCGGTGCTCTCCGTCATTGCCGAGCCGCGCCCCCAGCAGCGCCTCAGCGTTGCCGGCACGGTCCAGCCGCAGATCCGCACCGACATGAGCTTCCGGGTGCTCGGCCGGGTCATCGCGCGCGACGTGCGGGTCGGTGATCTCATCGCCAAGAACCAATTGCTGGCGGCGATCGATCCGACCCAGCTCGAACTGGCGGTCCGCGCCGCGCGCGCCGATCTCGTCAGCGCCCAGGCGCAGCTCGTCAACGCCCAGGCGACCGAGACACGCCAGCGCGCGCTTCTGGAATCACGCACCGCGACCGAAGCGACCTTCGAGACCGCCGAACAGGCGCGCGAGGCGGCACAGGCTTCCGCCGCCCGCGCCGCTGCGAGCCTCGCCAAGGCCCAGGAGCAGCTCGGCTATGCCCGTATCCTGGCCGAATTCGACGGGGTGGTCACGGCGGTCGGCGCGGAGGTCGGCCAGGTCGCCTCGCCGGGCATGACGGTGGTCAGCATTGCCCGGCCCGACCTGCGCGATGCCGTTGTCGACGTTCCCGACGGCATCGGCGGCCAGCTTGCCGTCGGCACGCGGTTCGACGTGGTCCTGCAGGTCAATCCGGCGCTGAAGGTGCGGGGCGAGGTCCGCGAGATTGCGCCCCAGGCCGACCCGGTGACCCGCTCGCTCAGGGTCAAGATCGCGCTGCGCGATGCGCCCGAGGCGTTCCGACTCGGTGCGACGATCACGGCAACGCTGAAGGCGCGCACACCGCCCCGCATCGAGCTGCCCCGGTCGACCCTCGTCGAACGCGACGGCAAGACCCTGCTCTGGGTCGTCGATCCGGCCACCAGCACGGTGGTGCTCAGAGAGGTCTGGCTCGGCGAGCGGACCGACCAGACGATCGTCGTCGCCGGCGGGCTGGAGGCCGGCGCACGTGTGGTGACGGCCGGCGTCAACAGCCTCTCCGCCGGCCAGAAGGTGCGTGTCGAGGAAGGGCCCCGCTCGTGAAGCCGTTCAATCTCTCCGACTGGGCCCTGAACCACGCCTCGCTCGTCTGGTACTTCATGGCGGTGTTCATGGCCGCCGGCCTCTACTCCTATGTCCATCTCGGCCGCGAGGAGGATCCCTCCTTCGTCATCAAGACCATGACCATTTCGGCCCAGTGGCCGGGCGCCTCGGCCGAGGAAACGACGCGGCAGGTGACCGAGCGGATCGAGAAGAAGCTCGAGGAGCTGGAATTCCTCGACTATACGCGCTCCATGACCACGCCAGGCCAGACGCTGGTCTTCGTGCAGCTGAAGCCGACGACGAAGGGCCGCGACGTGCCCGCGATCTGGCTGCGCGTGCGCAACATGATCGGCGACATCAGGGGCGAATTGCCGCAAGGCGTGATCGGTCCGGCCTTCAATGACCGCTTCGGCGACGTCTACGGCAATATCTACGCCTTCACCGCCGACGGCCTGACCCAACGCCAGCTGCGCGACTATGTCGAAAGCGCGCGCACCGCCGTGCTGACCGTGCCCAATGTCGGCCGCGTCGACATTGTCGGCGCGCAGAACGAGGTCATCTATCTGGAATTCTCCACGCGCCAGGTCGCGGCGCTGGGGCTGGATCAGCAGGCGATCATTGCGACCCTGCAGGCCCAGAACGCCATCACGCCGTCCGGCGTCGTCCAGGCCGGCCCGGAGCGCGTCAGCGTCCGCGTCAGCGGGCAGTTCGCGTCGGAGGACAGCCTGCGCGCCATCAACCTGCAGGTGAACGGCCGCTTCTTCCGGCTCAGCGATGTCGCAACCATCAGCCGCGGCTACCAGGATCCGCCCAGCGCCCTGTTCCGCTATGACGGCAAGCCCGCGATCGCGCTCGCCATCGGCATGAAACCCGGCTCCAATCTCCTCGAATTCGGCAAGGCGCTGGAGGCGGAAATGCAACGCGTCCAGGCCGAGCTGCCGATCGGCGTTGGCGTGCACCTCGTCTCCGACCAGCCGAAAGTGGTGGACGAAGCGGTTTCGGGGTTCACCCGCGCCCTGTTCGAGGCAGTCGCCATCGTGCTGGCGGTGAGCTTCGTCAGCCTCGGCCTGCGCGCCGGCCTGGTGGTGGCACTGTCGATCCCGCTCGTCCTCGCCATCACCTTCGTGGTCATGGCCTATCTCGGCATTTCGCTGCAGCGGATCTCGCTCGGCGCGCTGATCATCGCCCTCGGCCTGCTGGTCGACGACGCCATGATCGCGGTCGAAATGATGGTGGCGAGGCTGGAGCTGGGCGACAGCCTGCGCAAGGCGGCCACCTACGTCTACACGTCCACCGCCTTTCCCATGCTCACCGGCACGCTGGTGACGGTCGCAGGCTTCATTCCGATCGGGCTCAACAATTCCAATGCCGGCGAATTCACCTTCACACTGTTCGTGGTGATCGCGGTTTCGCTCGTCGTGTCCTGGATCGTCGCCGTCCTGTTCGCGCCGCTGCTCGGCGTCACGATCCTGCCGGCGAGCATGAAGAAGCATCACGACAGCAAGAGCTGGCTCGCCGCCGGCTTCGCCCGCATGCTCGCCGTCTGCATGCGCTTCCACTGGATGACCATCGTCGTGACGGTGCTCGCCTTCGCGCTGTCGGTGTTCGGCATGCGCTTCGTGCAGCAGCAGTTCTTCCCAGCCTCAGACCGGCTCGAACTGATCGTCGACTGGAACCTGCCGCAAAACGCCTCGATCGCCGATACCGAGGCCCAGGTCGCCAAGTTCGAGCAGGAGATGCTGGCCGGCAATCCCGACATCGACCATTGGTCGAGCTATATCGGCCAGGGCGCGCTGCGCTTCGTGCTCTCCTTCGACGTCCAGCCGCCCGACCCGTCATTCGGCCAGACGATCATCGTCACCAAGAGCCTTGCCGCGCGCGACCGGCTGCGCGCCAAGCTGCAGGACTACCTGAAGAAGACCTTCGTCGGCACCGATGCCTTCGTGAAGCTGCTCGATATCGGTCCGCCCGTCGGCCGGCCGGTCCAGTACCGGGTGAGCGGCCCGGACGTGCAGACGGTGCGCACGCTGTCGCTGCGGCTCGCCGGACTGATCGGCGCCAACCGCCATCTGGGCGACATCGCCTATGACTGGAACGAGCCCGCGCGGGTCGTGAAAGTCGAAGTGATGCAGGATCTCGCCCGCCAGCTCGGCGTGACCTCGCAGGACATTTCGGCGGCGCTCTCGGGGGTCGTGCGCGGCACCTCCATCACCCAGGTGCGCGACGACGTCTATCTGATCGACGTCGTGTCCCGCGCCAAGGCCGACGAGCGCGGCTCGATCGATACGCTGCAGAACCTGCAACTGCCCGGCGCGAACGGCCAGTCGGTGCCGCTCGCCGCGGTCGCGACCTTCCGCTACGAGCTGGAACAGCCGGTCATCTGGCGGCGGGCGCGCCAGCCGACGATCACGGTGAAAGCCGGCATCATCGGCGACGCGCAGCCCGACACGGTGGTGAAGGAGCTCGAACGCACGGTCGAGGCCTTTCGCGCCCGGCTGCCGGCCGGCTACCGGGTGGTGGTCGGCGGATCCGTCGAGGCGAGCGCCGAAAGCCAGGAGCCGATCGCCGCCGTCGTGCCGCTGATGATCTTTATCATGCTGACCATTCTGATGATCCAGTTGCAGAGCTTCAGCCGGCTGTTCCTGGTGATCGCCGTCGCGCCGCTCGCGCTGATCGGGGTCGTCGCAGCGCTGCTGCCGAGCGGTGCGCCGCTCGGTTTCGTCGCGATCCTCGGCGTCCTGGCGCTGATCGGCATCCTGATCCGCAACTCGGTGATCCTGATCGTCCAGATCGAGGAATTGCGGGCCGAAGGCCGCCCGGCCTGGGAAGCGGTGGTGGAAGCCACCGAACACCGCATGCGGCCGATCATGCTGACCGCCGCGGCGGCGAGCCTCGCCCTGATCCCGATCGCGCGCGAGGTGTTCTGGGGACCCATGGCCTATGCCATGATGGGCGGCATCATCGTCGGCACGGTCCTGACGCTGCTGTTCCTCCCGGCCCTCTATGTCGCCTGGTTCCGCATCAAGGAGCCGGATGCGCCGGCTCATGCCGCAGAGACCGGCGGCCCGGAACCGGCCTGAGCGCAGCGGGCTTGACAGCCCTGCCGTTGACGGACGCCCTGCGGGGTGCGATTTTCGCGCCCGTCATCAACAACCAAGGATAGGTCCGGTCGCCGTTCGCGAACGGGTCCTCTGGATCAGTGATCGAACTTCTCGTTGCGATTGGCCTTATCGCACTCAACGGCGTGTTCTCCCTTTCGGAGCTCGCCATCGTCTCGGCGCGCAAGGCCCGGCTGAAGACCATGGCCGATGCCGGCCGGCGCGGCGCCGCCGCGGCGCTGGCCCTGGCGGAGGACCCAGGGCGGTTCCTCTCCACCGTCCAGATCGGCATCACCCTGATCGGCATTCTGGCCGGCGCCTTCTCGGGCGCCGCGCTCGGCGAACGGATGGCGACCAGCCTTGCCGGCTCGGGCATCCCGCAGCGGATCGCCGAGCCGCTCGGCTATGGCCTGGTCATCGCCGTCATTACCTACCTTTCGGTTGTCATCGGCGAGCTCGTTCCAAAAAATCTCGCGCTGCGCCATGCCGAATCGCTCGCCTGCACCGTCGCGCCGCTGATGGTGTGGGTCTCGCGGATCGGCGGACCGGTGGTGTGGCTGCTCGATGCCTCGACCAAGTTCATCTTCCGCGTCTTCGGCGGCTCCGCCGAAGCCACGCAGGCGGTGACCCAGGAGGAGATCCGCACCATCGTCGCCGAAGCGGAAACGGCCGGCGTGATCGAAACCGACGAGCGCGCGATGATCTCCGGCGTGCTCCGGCTCGGCGACCGGGCCGTGCGGGCCGTCATGACCCCACGCACCGATGTCGAGCGGATCAATCTCGCCGATCCGGAGGAAGTGGTGCGCAAGGCGCTGATCGAGACCCGGCGCGCGCGCCTGCCGGTCGCCGACGGCGATCCGGACAACATGATCGGCGTCATCCAGACCCGCGACCTGCTGCGTTCCGCCATGGCCGGCCAGCCGCTCGACCTGCGGGCCCATATCCAGCCCGCGCCGGTCATTCCCGACACGATCGACGCGCTGGACGTGCTGGCGGTCCTGCGCAATTCGCCCGTGCCGATGGCCCTCGTGCATGACGAATACGGCCATTTCGAAGGCGTCGTGGCGCCGGCCGACATTCTCGATGCCATTGCCGGCGCCTTCCAGTCCGACCCGCACGCCCAGGAGCCGGAAGCGGTCGAGCGCGCCGACGGCTCCTGGCTCATTGCCGGCTCCATGCCGGCCGACGAAATGGCCGACTGCCTCGGTATCGTCCTGCCGCGCAAGCGCAGCTACGAAACCGCGGCTGGCCTCGTCATCGCCGAAATGCATCATCTGCCCGAGACCGGCGAGGTGGTGGAGACGCTCGGCTTCCGTTTCGAGGTGATCGATCTTGACGGACGGCGCATCGACAAGATCCTGGCGACCAGGCTGCCGAACGAAGGCTTTTCGTCCTAGCCGGAGGTCGGCGGATGCCGCGGCACCGCATGCCGGACATGCGGGTCCATGGCGCGGGGCTTGCCGGTCGGCCGGCGAGAGCCTAACGTTTCCGGCGATGGCACAGTGGCGGATCATCGCGGCAGCCGGAGTTCTCGTCTGGTCCATGGGGCCGGGCATGGCGCAGGACGATCTGCGCGCCGGACTCGGGCGGTGCGCGGCGATCACCGCGGATGCCGACCGGCTCAAATGTTTCGATCAGATCGCCCGCCCGGCCGGTCCGGCGACTGCCGCCGTCCCCGTCTGGGAGGTCCAGACCGAGATCTCGCCGGTGGACGACAGCCGCGTCGTGCGTGTCGTGCAGAAGCCTCTCGGCCCCTGGACCGATCTCAGCATCGCGCTGCATCTGCGCTGCGTCGAGGGCCGCACCATCGTGCAGGTCGCCCGCGATTCACTGCTCGCCGTCGGCCGGACCGTGAAGGTGATCACACGCATCGGCACCCAGCCGGCAACCGAAAGCCAATGGACGGTGGGCAATACGTCGCAGGAAGCCGTCCTGACCGACAATCCGATCGGTTTCCTCAGGTCCCTGCCGACCAGCGGGCGCCTGTTCATCCGCGTCGAAGGCGTGCGCGACCAGCGCTTCGACGGCCTGTTCCGCCTTGACGGCTTCGCCGAGATCCGGCGCAATCTCGGCGAGGCCTGTCACTGGCCGGCCCCGCCGCGCTGACCGCCCGGCCTTCGCCGGGCGCTACCAGTTGAACCTCAGGCCGAGCCGGCCGCGCACCGCATGGCGTCCCGCGCCGAGGCCGGTCGTGTAGTCGGCCGCGGCGTAGAGGCTGGCCGCGGCAGTGATCCGGGCGACGACGCCGCCGCCCACTTCGAGCGCCGCGCCGCCGAAGGTGGTGGCGATCGGATCGCCGTCGAAGCGAACGGTCTCCGTCCGGTTGAAATCGTGCCAGACATTGATCTTCAGATAGGGCTGCCAGCGGATGCCGCCGGCGTCCAGCTGGCCGGCGAGCCTTGCGCCGATGCGGCCGGTGAACGACGAGCCCGTGGCGAAACTGATCGTCGAGAAGGCATCGTGGGTGCGATCGAGCGCCAGGTGTTGCCAGATGATTTGCGCCTGGGGCTCCAGCGTCAGGCCGGCGCCGAGTGCGATCGGATAGCCGGCTTCGAGCGAGGCGGTGAACAGGCGCCCGGAAATGTCGGCGCCGATGCCCCGGTCCGATACCGGCCTGCCGTCGAGCCAGGTCATCATCACCACGCTGTCGACATACCAGTTGGTCGGCCCGAGATGGGTCCAGTAGGCGCCGAGGCTGTAGCCATCCAGGCCGAGCCTGCCGGTCGTGGCATTCTGAAAGCCGAGCGCATAGCCGCGCACCCGGCCGTCGGACCGGGTATAGCCGGCGAACAGGCCGAACCGGTCGCGATGGCCGTTGTCGTGCTCGATGCCGTAGAGGTCGAAACCCGTCTGCAAGCCGGCGATGGTGCCAGTGAAGGACGGCGAGACCGCCCCCTGCCAGGTCTGGCCCAGTTGCTGGCCATAGACGCGGCCCCACATGCCTGGTGTCAGGCCGCGGCCGGTCAGGATCGCCTGATCGCCCTGGCGCTCATGGAAAGTGCCGAGCGCGGCGAGGCCCATCTGCAGGGCGAGGGGCGGTACGGCTGACTGCAGCGGAACTTCGGGCCGGTAGAGCAGGATCGGCTCGCTCCCGGGCGGCGGAGGCGGCGGCAATGGCGGCGTGCCGGGTGCAGGTTCCGGCGCCGGCGGCTCTGGCTCGCCGGGCGGGACCATCGGCCGCGGCGCGATGGATGAGCGAAGATACCAGTTCTGCGTGGTGCCGGCCCCGACGCCGCCGTGGAACAGGAAATATTCATAGGCACCCGCCGCGACCGGTCCGGACAGGGTGAACGCCCCGGAAGCGGTGCTGGCGCCGTTGACGGCCTGAACGACCATGATGCCATCGGCGGTGGTCAGCGCGCCGGCGCCGCCCAGATTGGTGATGCCGATGGTCGTATGACCGCTCGCCATGCCACCCGAAATCACCAGCTTGTCGGATGCCGAGCCATCGCCGCCGAGCACGGTGCGCAGATTGAGCCGCCCGTCATTGCCGGCATAGTTGCCGACGATGGTCAGGCTGTTGGCGGCCCCTGCCCCGCCATTGGTCAGGTCGATCGTGCCGGCATTGGTCACCGTCACGGCCGGGCCGCCGGCATAGGGGGTGATCGACGGATTGGCGCCGTTCCCCGCCATCAAGGTGGTGCCGGCGGCGATCGAGACATTGCCGGTCAGGTCGCGCTTCAGGCGCAGCGTGCCGCTGGTGATGAACGTGTCGGCGAAATCGCCGGTGCCGGCCCAGGTCCAGTCGGTGCCTGCCATGGTCAGCGTCTGGAAGCGGGTGAAGGCGTTGTCGACGAGGCCCGAACCTTCGAGCCGCACCTGGTTGCGCCCGAAGCCGCCATTCATCGCGCCGATGACCTGGGAGCCGGTCTGCAGGATGACGTTGATCGTGCTCGTCGCGCTGGTGCCGCCATTCAGGGCGACGCCGGCATCGCTGCGGATCAGCCCGGCATTGACGATGGTCGTGATGCCGTTGAGCGTGCGCAGCGCGTCGCTCTGCAGGCTGACGATCCGGCCGCCGGCGAGGTTTTCGATCCGCGCCGTGAAGCTCGGGCTCAGCGTGTTGGAGAAGACCGCCTCGGTGTTGAGGCCATTGGCCTGGATCAGGCCGCTATTGGTCAGCTGGGCATTGTTGCCCTGCATGTAGACGACGGAGCCGCTCGTGCCGGTGCCCGTCAGCGAGCCGGTATTGATGACTGTCCCGTTCGAACCGAGGATGGAGATCGCCCGGGCATTGCTGCCGTTGACGGTGACCGCGCCGTTGTTGATCAGGGTATTGCCGGTCTGGCCGACATTGGTCTGGCCCCAGGCCGCGCTCATGCCATAGGCGTTGGGGCTGTTCGTCGTGATCGTGCCGTCATTGATCAGCGTGTTGTTGCTGCCATTGGCGGCCATGCCGTCGTTGTAGGCGCCCGTCGTCGTGATGGTGCCGACATTGGTCAGCGTATTGCCGTTGCCAAGGCCGAGCAGGCCGGCGCCGCGATTGCCGCCGGAGCCGCCGCCGCCTGTGAGCGAAACGGCTCCCTGGTTGACGATGCGGCTGTCGTCGCCGACGCCGAGCGCGATCGGCGAGGTCGCACGCGTCACCGTTACCTCGCCGCCGGGGCCGACATTGATGCTGACCGCCGAACTGCCGGCCGCCGCGCGCACGCCGGTCGTATCCGCCCCAGGTGCCGTGCAGTTGACGACCGTGCCGCTTGCCGGCGCGGCGTCCGTGCAGGCCGCATGCGCGGTGCCGACGAAGGATGGCAAGCGAAGATCCGGCGGGAACAGGGCCGCTCCCGACAGGAGCGAGACGGCCAGCGATGCTTTTGCCTGCAACCGGATCATGCACTTGCCCCTCATGTATCATTCGCTTTCGCGGTCGAGACACGGACATCGATTACGTTACGTAATCAAAAATGACCAACCACAACCTTTTCCGATCAGAGAGATCATAAGAATTGCTACACAATTTGTGTACGTCAACTCTCTCAGAGATTGAAAATTCGGAAGGACATTCAGGACTATGCATGACTTCAGTACGGTACTATTGAACCGCGCCCGCTCGTGCGCATCACTGTATTGACGACGGGCGGCAAAACTGCCCCAACCCGAGCGCGGATCGCCTGCCGGACTGGCGCTCAGCCGATCGGCCCCTTGAAAATGAAGAAGGCCCCGGCGCAGATCAGCGCAAAACCGACCAGATGGTTCAGGGTGATGCTTTCACCGAGATAGAAGACCGAAAAGACCGAGAAGACCAGGAGCGTGATCACCTCCTGCATGGTCTTCAGCTCTGCCGCGCTGTAGACGCTGTGACCGAAACGATTGGCCGGCACCGCGAAGCAATATTCGACGAAGGCGATCGCCCAGCTCGCCACGATGACCACAAAGAGCGGCTGGTTCTGGAACTTCAGATGACCGTACCAGGCGAAGGTCATGAACACGTTGGAAATGACCAGGAGGCCGATGGGCATGAGCTCGCGGACGGACATGGGGTTCTCGCAGTATCTGGTGGCCGCGACCGATAGCGATCGCACCGCCTCGACAATGTGACGCTCGTCCGATTCGATGCGAGCCTTTCCGTGCTGCCGCCGGCCGGCCGTCAGGCGGGCGTTTCCACCGGCCTGCGGGGCACGACCAGTTTCATCGTGATGACCTGGACCGCCTCTCCGCGCTGGTTGAGGGTGCGGCTGCGCAGGACGACCATGCCGCGGTCAGGGCGCGACTTCGACGGCGTCACCTCCAGCACCTCGCTGACGACGGTCAGGACATCGCCCGGACGGGTCGGCTGCGGCCAGGCGATCTCGCCGCCGCCGCCGATAATGCCGCCGGCGATCGGAGCGCTCGGCACCAGCAGGCTCATGGTCATGGCGGCGGTGTGCCAGCCGCTGGCGGCGAGCCCGCCGAACAGCGTGCCGCGGGCCGCTGCGTCGTCGAGGTGGAACGGCTGCGGATCGTACTGGCCGGCGAAGGCCTTGATCGCCGCCTCGTCGACCGTCAGCGAGGTGCTGGTGAAGGTCTGGCCGATGGCGAGATCGTCGAGATAGAGGGCGCCCATGGAAAGCCTCGGTTCGGATGTGCTTCAGTAACTTGCATGATGATAGTTACCTGACTACGATCGGCCCATGCAACGCAAGTCCTACGAAGGGTCGATGTGCCCCATCGCGCGCAGCCTGGAGCGGGTGGGCGAATGGTGGAGCATGATGATCCTGCGCGACGCCTTTCACGGGCTGACGCGCTTCGACCAGTTCCAGCGAAGCCTTGGCATCGCGCCCAACATGCTGACCCGGCGCCTGAATGCGCTGGTCGAGGCCGGGCTTCTCGCGCGTCGGCGCTACAGCACGCGGCCGCCGCGCGACGACTATGTGCTGACCGACCGGGGCCGCGACTTCCGCCCCGTCCTGATCGCCCTCACCGCCTGGGGCAACCGGCATTTCGCCGAGGAAGGCATTGCCAGCCAGGTCGTGGACGCGGCGACCGGTCTGCCCGCCGATCCGGTGATGGTCGATGCCCGCACCGGCCGCCGGCTCGACGAACCCGACTTCATCTTCGACGAAGGCCCGGCCGCCGATGCGCTCGTGCGCCGGCGCTATGCCTTCGCCCGTCGACGCCGCGCCGACGAAAGGGATCCCGGCGGCAGCGGGCGGGACCTGTAACGAAGGACGCGGTCGCGACGAATACCTCCCAGCATGGCCTGCAGAGGGCCTGCGATTTCAAGGAGGACGTCCATGCTTCATCGCCGAACCTTCCTGACCACCATCCTGTTCGGTTCCGCCGCGAGCCTTGCGGCCACCGCCGATGCCGTGCAGGCGCTGCCTCGCGAAATGCAGGCCGGCTCCATGGGCTCAGGATCCGGCTCCATGGGTTCGGGCTCCGGTTCCATGGGTTCGGGCTCCGGTTCCATGGGAGCCGGGTCGGGATCGATGGGCTCCGGGGCAGGCGCCATGAACCAGCCGGGCACGCCGAGCCGAGCGCATCGCCGGCGCCGCCGCCGTCGTCAACGCCGCGCCATGTGAGCGCGGCATCGGCCAAACGGACTCGCGCCGTTCGCTCGGCGCGGGCGGGGCGACGGCGCGCGCTGGCCGCGGATCAGGCCGGCTCGACCTCGATCGTGACATGCGAAAGCGCGGCGAGATGGGCAAGCCGCGCCCGGTACGCCGAGGGCGGCTGAGGCGCTTGTGCGACCAGCGCGATGGTCGCGGCGTGATGGCCCGGCCCGACCTGCCAGACATGCAGATCACTGATCTGTTCGCCGTCACGCACGATCGCCCTGCGAATCTCGCCGGGCAGGTCGTCATGATCGGGAACCGCGTCGACCAGCACGCCCCCTGCCGCGCGCATCAGCCCATATGACCAGTGGGCGATGACGAGGGCGCCGACAAGCCCGCTCAGCGGGTCGAGCCAAAGCCAGCCGTACAATGCGCCGGCGAGCAGCGCCGCGATCGCCAGAACCGAGGTCAGCGCGTCCGCAAGGACGTGCAGATAGGCTGCACGGAGATTGTTGTCCGCATGACCATGGCCGTGATCGTCGTGATCATGGCCATGGTCATGATCGTGGTGATGCCTGTGGCCGCCGAGCAGCCAGGCGCTGGCCAGATCGACGGCGAGGCCGATGACCGCAACGGCGAGCGCCTGGACGAAGCCGATCGGCACCGGATTGGCGAGCCGCACGAGGCTTTCCCAGGCAATCAGCAGGGCGACCAGCGCGAGCACGATGGCGCTGGCGAAGGCGCCGAGATCGCCCAGCTTGCCGGTGCCGAACGTGAAGCGCGGATCGTGGGCATGACGGCGCGCATAGGCGTAGGCCGCGGCGCTGATCAGCAGGGCGGCGGCATGGGTCGACATGTGCCATCCATCCGCAACGAGCGCCATGGAGCCATAGATCGTGCCGGCGACGATCTCCACCATCATCGTCGTCGCCGTCAGCACGATGACCGCCCAGGTGCGCCGCTCGTTGAGCGCGTGGTCTCGCCCCAGGAAAACGTGGTGATGGGCCGCCGGCGGAACAGGCTCGTCGCTCATGACGCAGGACTCCGGCACAAGAAAGCGGCGCGCATGTCAGCGCAGATAGGTTCTCACCACGTCGATCAGCTCGTCGGCGGCGCGAGCCTTGGCGGCATCCGGCTCGCGCGCGGGATCGACGACGTGGAAGCGGATGTGATCCTCGATGAGTTCGGCTGTGAGGCCGCTCACGGCGCCTCTGATGGAGGCGACGAGCTGGAGGATGTCGGCGCAATCGGCTTCCGCCTCGAGCGCCCGCTCGACAGCTTCGACCTGACCACGAATGCGCCTGACGCGACCGAGCAGCCGGGCCTTGTCCTTGCTGGTATGGCTCACCGGATCTCTCATATAATATAGGGGGGTATCCTATATCTCACGGAGACCGTCCAGTCCACCGGTCAGTACTGGGCTCATTGCCCAACAGGTCGAACGCCGCAACCACCATGAACGGCGTGCCCTGCCCGGCCGCCGGATGCGGCCCAACGCAGGTGCGGCCTCCGGTGCCGCACGAACAGCTTACTGCAGATGCCGCCGGCGGTGGCGCCACTGGTCTGTACCGGGGAGACTGCCCGACGGCTGCCGACGGCCGCCTTGCCGCCGCAGGATCGCCAGCTCCTCGATCAGGGCTCGCAGGGCCGCCTTCGCATCGCCTCCGAAAGCGTCGATGATGGCGGTGACCTCAGCGTCAGCTGCCGCCTCGCCATCAGCCGAAGCGCCTTGCCCAAACAGTTTCGCCATGGCCTTCTCGCGCGCCGGCCTCGATGTTCTCTTTATGTTCGATCGCGCAATGCTCCGCAAGCGCCGGCTATCGAGCGATCCGCGACGGAGTGGCGCCATCCGCCGGGCCGTCTGCGTGCCGAGCGGGGCAGGCATTCGCCCGGGCGGCTGGCTCAAGCTTCGATTCAGATTCCTCCGACTGCGTGAAGCAGCGCTGTTTCAATCGGTTATGCCGATCTATTCAGGCCGAGCCCGGAACATGGCAAGCTCGCATCCCGGCCCATCGCGGCGGTTTCGGCCCGCCGATGCCTGCCGAACGGGCTCGCCTTGGCTGGCCAAAAGCGGCAAGGTTCGGCGGCCGACCGGCGCCGTGCCGGCCGGCGCGCAATCGCTCCCGAACATGGGCTTTGCCCGGCGGTGGCGGCGGCGCCCCGCCCCGATCCCGCCCAGCCCGGATACCCTGATGTCCAACGCTCCGACCGCCCTCTCCGCCCGTGCCATGCTCGATCGGCTGGTCGGCTTTCCCACAGTGTCGAGCGTTTCCAATCTCGACTGCATCGCCTTCATCAAGGACTATCTGGCGAGCCATGGCGTCGAGAGCCGGCTGGTGCCGAATGCCGACGGAACCAAGGCCAATCTCTACGCGACGATCGGACCGAACGTTCCCGGCGGCGTCGTCCTGTCCGGCCATACCGACGTCGTCCCGGTGGAAAGCCAGGCCTGGACCAGCGACCCATGGACGGTGGCCGAGCGCGGCGGCCGGCTCTACGGACGCGGCACCTGCGACATGAAGGGCTTCGATGCCCTGGTGCTGGCCGCGGTGCCCGCCATGACGCGCGCCAGGCTGGCAAGGCCGATCCACATCGCCATGTCCTATGACGAGGAGGTCGGCTGCCTCGGCGCGCCCGACATGGTCGAGGCGATGATCGCGACCGTGCCGACCCCATCGGCCGTCATCGTCGGCGAGCCGACACGCATGCAGGTGGTGACCGGCCACAAGGGCTCGCTGTCGTTCCACACGGAAGTGACCGGCCACACGGTCCATTCGAGCCGCATCGACCAGGGCGTCAGCGCCGTCATGGTCGCCGCCCGGCTGGTCACCTGGCTCGCCGACGCCATGGCCGAGAACGCCCGCCGCGCCGATCCCGCCAACCCCTTCGCCCCGCCCTATACGACGCTCCATTGCGGCGTGATCCACGGCGGCACGGCCGCCAATGTGGTGGCCGCGAACTGTTCGTTCGTCACCGATATCCGCGCCATTCCGACCGAGGATCCCGCCGCCTATCGCGACCGCTATCTGCGCTACATCCGCGAGGAGATCGAACCCGGCATGAAACGCATCGCTCCGGATTCCGGCGTGAAGGTGCTGCCGCGCTCGATCGTGCTGGGGCTGAAGCCGGAAACCGACGGTGCCGCCGAACGGCTGGTCCGCCGGCTGACCGGCGACAATGGCAGCCACGTCGTGTCCTACGGGACGGAAGCGGGACTGTTCCAGCGGCCGGGCTGGTCGACGGTGGTCTGCGGCCCGGGCGATATCGCTCAGGCGCATCAGGCCGACGAATATATCGAGGTGTCGGAATTCGAGGCCGGCGAGCGCTTCCTCGGCCGACTGATCGCCGATTGCTGCGCCTGACGGGCTTGACGCCGTCCGCGTCACGGCTGTCGATAGGACATCGCCGGTCGCAGGGGACAGCGTGATGAACGATGCGGCTTCCGAACCTTCGCCCGCCGCGCGGCCGGCGCGCGCGCGCGCCGATCGCTTCGGCCGGTTCCGCCGCGACGTCCTGGCCGGCCTGACGCTCGCGGCCATCACCATCCCCGAACAGATGGCGACGGCGAGACTGGGCGGCTTCGAGCCACAGGTCGGCTTCTACGCCTTCATCGCCGCCACCATCGGCTTCGCGCTTTTCGGCGCCAGCCGGATCATGACGGTCGGGGTCGATTCAACGATCACCCCGATCTTCGCCGGCGCTCTCGCCGCCATCGCCGTTTCGGGCTCCGCCAGCCTCGCATCGGCGGCTGTCACCCTGGCGCTCGCGGTCGGCGTGCTGCTCGCCATCGGCGGCACGCTGCGGCTCGGCTGGATCGCGGATCTTCTGTCCGAGCCCGTGTTGACCGGCTTTCTCGCGGGCATCGCGATCCACATTGTCGCCTCCCAGTTGCCGGCGCTGCTCGGCGTGCCGAGCGCACCGGGCAACATGTTCGACAAACTCGCCGCCGTCTGGGCGGCGCGCCACGCGATCAACCCGATGACGCTCGCCATCGGCGGCAGCGTGCTCGCACTGATGGTCGCCAGCGAGCGGATCAGCAGCCAGATCCCCGGCGCGCTCATTGCGGTGGCGCTCGCGACCTTGTGCGTCGTGGCCTTCGGGCTGGAGCGGCGGGGCGTCGCGGTGCTCGGCGCCCTGCCCGGCGGCCTGCCGGTTCCGGTCATGCCATCGGCTGGCTTCGAGGAACTGCGCGAGGTCCTGCCGCTGGCACTCACCGTCGCGCTGGTGGTCATGATGCAGACGGCGACAGTAAGCCATTCGTTCCCCGACCCGGACGGACGGGCCGGCAATGTCGACCGCGACTTCATCGGGCTGGGGGCGGCGAACCTTGCCGCCGGCGCGCTCGGCACCATGCCGGTCAATGCCAGCCCGCCGCGCACCGCCATCGTCGCCGAAACCGGTGGCGCCACACAGGCCGCTCCGCTGGTCGCCGCGGCCATCGTGCTGGCCCTCGCCCTGTTCGGCGGCAGCCTGCTCGCCAGCGTGCCGGAGGCCGCGCTCGCCGGCGTGCTGCTGTTCGTCGCCCAGCGGATCTTCCGTGCCGGCACCATGGTGACGGTCGCCCGCGAGGCTCCGGCCGAGTTCGCGCTGATCGCCCTCACCGCCGCCGCCATCGTCATGCTGCCGATCCAGACCGGCGTCGCCATCGGCATCGGACTGTCGCTGCTGCACGGCGTCTGGATGACCACCGAGACGCGGCCGGTCGAATTCCATCGCATCGGCGGCACCACGGTCTGGTGGCCGCCGGATCGCCAGCAGACGGGTGAGCGGCAGCCCGGCGTGCTGGTCGCAGGCTTCTCGGCACCGCTCCTGTTCGCCAACGCGCGCACCTTTTCGCAGGGCGTCGAGCGCCTGATCGCGGGAGCCGGGCGGCCGGTGGCGCTGGTGGTGCTCGAGGCCGGCGGCATCGCCAATATCGACTTCACCGCCGCCAACGCGCTGAAGGCGACCATTGCCGCCTGCCGCGCCGCCGGCATGGACTTTGCCGTGGCCCGGCTGCAGTCGGTGCGCGCCGAGCGGGCGCTGGAACGGTTCGGGGTTCTCGCCGCGCTCGGGCCGGGCCGGCTGTTCCACAGCGTCGAGGAAGCGGTGATCGCGCTCGGCCACGGCGCAACGCAGCCCGGGTGACGGGGATGACGGCGATCACGATCTGGGGGCGGCGCAGCTCGTTCAATGTGCAGAAGGTGATGTGGCTCGTCGGGGAGCTCGCCCTCGCGCATCGCCATGTCGATGCCGGCGGCCGTTTCGGCGGCCTTGACGATGCGGCCTTCCTCGCCATGAACCCGCACTGCCGCGTGCCGGTGCTGCGCGACGGCACAACGGTCGTCTGGGAATCCCACGCGATCCTGCGCTATCTCGCCGCGCAACACGGCGGCGAGCGGCTCTGGCCGGACGATGCCGCGCAGCGCGCTCGCGCCGACCAATGGATGGACTGGTCGCAGACCGCGCTCCAGCCGGCCTTCCTCGGCGGTGTCTTCTGGGGCTACTACCGAACGCCCGCCGCGGAGCGGAACTGGGGCGCGATCCATGCCAGCCTCGAACGCTGCTCCGGCTATTTCCGCCTGCTCGATCGCATGCTCGCGGAGCGCGCCTTTCTGGCGGGCGACGATTTCGGCCTGGCGGACATTCCCGCGGGCACGACGCTCTACCGCTATTTCGAACTCGACATCGAGCGGCCGTCCGTGCCGCACGTGGAAGCCTGGTACGAGCGGCTCAAGGCGCGTCCCGCCTACCGCCGGCACGTCATGATCCCCTTCGGCGACCTCCATGGACGCCTCGACGACTGAAGCCGGCAAGGGCGGCGGACCGGCCGTCGCGCGCCGTCGCCCTTCCGGCGCCCAGACTCAGGCGAGCTGGAAGGCGGCCGCGGCCTGTTCGCGGGCGATCAGCTGACGCTTGCGGCGAAAGCCCCAGCGATAGCCCGAGAGGGAACCGTCCTTCTTCACCACCCGATGGCAGGGAATGAGGATGGCGATCGTGTTGGCCGCGCAGGCTTCGCCCACCTCACGGGCCTCGCGCGGCGTGCCGAGCCGCGCGGCAATCTCGCCATAGCTCGTCGTCCGCCCGGCCGGTACCGACCGCAGCGCCTCCCAGACCCGGATCTGATAGTCGGTGCCGCGCGGATCGAGCGGCAGGCCAGGATCGGTGGCCGGGTTGTCGATCACCGCTGCGAGCGCGTCCAGCACGGGCCGGAGCCCGGCCGCGTCCTCGACCAGCGCGGCCCCGGCAAACCGGGCCCCGAGCGCGAGCGCCGCCGCCGGCCCCGTATCGACGAATTCGAAGGCGACGAGGCCGCGCGCGGAGGTCGCGGCGACGAAGGTGCCGAGCGAGCTCTCGCCCAGCGCGTAACGGATGATCTCGGTCATGGTCCTGTCCTTTCGGCCATCGCATCGTGATGGTGCGAAAGGATAGGTTCGGCCGGCTCCGGAGGCGCTCCCATCCTTGCGGTCAAATTCACTTTTCCGGTCAGAGCGCCTTGCGGAAGGTGAGGTTGAACCTGACGCGACCGACAGCCGGATGCTCGCCGTCCTTGAGCACGGGAATGCCGTGATAGAAGAGGCGTGACGGTCCGCCCCAGACCACCACGTCGCCGTGGCGGAGCGGCACCTTGCGGACGGGATCGCTGCGCTCGAGGCCACCGAACTGGAACATGGCGGGCAGGCCGAGCGAGACCGAGACGATCGGCTGATCGTAGTCGCGCTCGTTGCGGTCCTGGTGGAGCGACAGCCGCGCACCGGGCTGATAGCGGTTGATCAGGCAGGCATCCGGCACGAAGTCCGGATAGCCGGCCTCGGCCGCGGCGGCACAGGCAAGTTCCAGGAAGGGCTTGGGCATATCGGGCCAGGGCCGGCCGCTTTCCGGATCGACGGCATCGTAGCGGTAGCCGCGCCGGTCGGTGACCCAGCCAGCGGCGCCGCAATTGGTCATGGCGACCGACATGGTGAAGCCGCCCGGCGTCACCATGTTGCGGAACGGCGCGGCAGCGACGACGGCGTCGAGCGCCGACAGGAGCGCATCGGCCGGCAGCGCCCGCCCGCGCAGGACGACTGCGCCAGCCGCCAGTTCCTCGCGCCGCCCGGTGTCACCAGGCTGATCCCCGAACAGATCGTCCATCATGGTCCTGCCTCGCATGTCCAGCGTCGCGCTTAAGCGATCGGCTCCGGGCCGCACTCCGTCTCTTGCCGCCAAATTCGCGGCAGCCCTGCCCTGCATCACGATTGGCCCAAGGAGATTCCACGAATCCGTCCGAATCCGGGGCTAGCCCGCCCAGCATAATGGATCGACAGGGCAGCAGGGGCCATGCGCGAAGGCATGTACGGCATCGATTTCACGACCGGCGGCGATGCCGGCATGGGCATGTTCGTGTTCGAGGGCGGCCGTGTCTACGGCGCCGATCGCGGCACGGCCCGCTATGACGGCAGCTATGAGATCGATGCGGTGACCAAGCAGGTGCGCCTGCGCCTGAAGGTGACGTTCCCGCCGCATGTGATGACGGTCTTTGGCCTCGAATATCCGTTCGAATGGTCGGTCGACTGCGAGGCGGCGCTCGATCCACTCAAGGACGAGGGCCAGGTCCTCGTCGACAATTCCATCGGCCAGCGCCTGATCGCGCATTACCTGTTCCTGCGCCCGCTGCCCGGCGCGCCGGCGCTGATGCAGTAGCGGCAGCGCGCCGGGGCCGGCTGGCGAGCATTCAGCGCATCAGCCCGGCAGCCCTGAGCGCACGGACAATCGTCGTTCCGATCTCTTCGGCCGGTGCCGCGGCGGGCTCGCCGCGCGCGGGCCTCGACTGCCGCGGCATGGTGCGCCAGTCCTTGCGCAGCGCGCGCTTCGGCCGCGCCGCCGCTTTCGGGGAAATGAGCCCCCAGAAGGCGGCGATGCGGCGCGTCGAGGCCAGGCCGGTTTCGAGGAAATAAGGGCCGGCCGCGCCGCCGCCTTCTTCCGCGCCGGCGATGGGAACGCCGTGCCCCATGCCGGCAATGGTGACGAGCTCGACCGCCGGTCCGCGCCGGTCGGACCAGGTCAGCCGCTCATGGGCCTCGCCCAGCTCGCGTACCGGCTCCGCCGCGCCGAGGCCGTGCACATCGGTCCACTGCTTCACCAGCTCATGGGCGTTGGCGAGGCGGACCGTCGCGTCCTCGGTGCCGTGCCAGATCGACACCCGCGGCCAGCGCCCCTTGTGCGGGGAGGCCGAGCGCACGAGATCGCCCCATGCGGCCGCCTCGTGGCTGACGCCGCCGGCCATGCTGGTGAAGGCTTCCTGGACGTTGCGGGCCGCGCCGTGCGGCAGGCCGCCAATGATGGCGCCCCCGGCAAACAGGTCGGGATAGGTGGCGAGCATGACGGCCGTCATCGCGCCGCCGGCCGACAGGCCGGTGACGAACACCCGGTCCGCATCCAGCTTGTGGTTGCGCAGCATGCAGCGGACCATCTGGCGGATCGACAGCGGCTCGCCCCGGCCGCGCTCAGTGTCGCCGCGCCGGAACCAGTTGAAGCAGAGATTGGGATTGTTGACGCGCTGCTGCTCGGCATAGAGCACGGCAAATCCATGCCGCTCGGCGAGTTCCGACCAGCCCGAACCGCGGTCGTAACCGGCCGCATCCTGGGTGCAACCGTGCAGCACCACGACGAGTGGCGCGCCCGCGTGCAGCGCCGGCGGGACATAAGCGAACATGCGCAGGCGGCCCGGATTGGTGCCGAATCCAGCCACCTCGGTCAGCCGCCCCGTGACGGCGTCGGGCGTCACGTGCGCATCGCCCGCGGGCAGCGAGGCGTACCAGTCGCGGCGCTGGCGCATGAGCTTGGCAAGGGAGGCGGAAAGTCCGGTCATGTCGGCACCCTGTGGTCCAGTGCGCCCAAGGACGCTGCAAGTTTTACGCTGCGTCGCAGCAAAATTCGCAGCTATTGCTGCATCGCACAATATTGGGCCGGCGAGCCGCATTGGCAAGCCGAGATGGTGCCGTCACGGCCTTGTGACACCGCGTGATCGACCAAAGGAGAACGCCATCCCTTTGATCCTCAACGATTTTTCCTCTTGTCCTGTTCCTGGGACACTTCACCCCGCATGGCCCCGTCGGCCGGTAGGACCAGAACCACGCTGCTCGGCCGCTCCAGCAACACGATCGGGTCGCCGCGCGGCCCCTCGTGGCGGACGTTGGCCTCCGGCGCGGTCCCGGCGTTGCGAAACCCGCCGCTGCTCTGCTCGCGCGCTGCGGTCCATAGAGTTGTATTATCGCTTTCTTCACCGCCTGGTTGCTTAACTGTCATGCGTGACCGCCGTCCGTGCTGACGGGCCACGGTCGCGGTCGGCCGGGGGCAGGCATGGCAGGCTTCTTTCAATTCGGCGGCCGTATCGGGCGCCTCGCCTATTTCGGGCGGATCATGGCGCTGACATTGGTCGTCGTGCTGGCCATCGGTGTCGCGTTCTATGTCGCGCTCGCCACCGGACGCGGCACGACCTTCGATGTGCGCGGCCTGCCGCCGGTCGTCCCGGTTCTCGTCACCGCGATCATGATCCCCGCCGCCTGGGCCAGTCTTGCCCTGATGGTCAGGCGGCTGCGCGATATCGGCCTGCCGCCTCTGCCGGTCATCGGCCTCTTCGCCGCCTTCGTCTTTTTCGACCACGTCGCCCTGGCCAATCTGTTCCGCACCATGGGCTGGCCGACGGTCGGCGGCGGCTCGCTGCTCGGCCTCGCGATCCAGACCGCCGCCGGCCTGGCGCTGCTGCTCGTTCCAGGCGACGCGTTGAGCGATCCCCAGGACGCCGGCACGACAGGTTTCGACGGGCCTGCGGCCCCGGCGCCGGGGCCGCGTCTCGACCGCCGGCATCCCCGCCGCGAGTTCGGCCTGCGCGGCCGTTGACCATCAGCGCCCGGCAAAACCACCGGGCCGGCCGCCATCGAATGTCGATCGCGATTTTGAAATTCATATTGTAATTCAAATACATATCTAAAAATTGCATGCAACATGCAAAAATTCGTTGCCAAAAGCCTGGGCCGGCTCGCATAAATTGTCCGGAGCATGCGCGGCGTGGACCCGGCACAAAGTCGGGCCGCTCGATCGAACCGCCAGGGCTCACGGGGAATGGAACCAGCCCAGAGGAGGCACATGTGAGCGTTCAAGGCGCCGCCGCAGCCACATCAGCATCGCTGAAACGAACGAGTGTCCGCTGGAAGATCTTCCTGCTGATGCTGTTCCTGATCACCATCAACTATATCGACCGGGCTTCGCTCTCGGTCGCCATGCCGCTGATCGCCAGGGAGTTCAATCTCGACCCGGCGACACAGGGCCTGATCCTGTCGTCGTTCTTCTGGACCTATGCGCTGATGCAGGTGCCGGGCGGCCTGCTCGCCGACCGCTACAAGCCGCGCATCGTCATTGCCGCGGCGACGATCGGCTGGGGCTTCTTCCAGGCGATCGCGGCGGTCGCGTCCAGCTGGGTCATGCTGCTGCTGACCCGCCTCGGCCTCGGTGCCACGGAGGCGCCGATCTATCCGGCCGGCGGCAAGCTCAACGCCATGTGGATGACGCAGAACGAGCGCGGCCGCGGCGCCACCCTGCTCGACGGCGGCGCACCGCTCGGCGCGGCCTTCGGCGCCATCGTGATCGCCGGGCTGATCGCCATGTTCGATTCCTGGCGCCTCGCCTTCATCGTCGCCGGCGTCGGCACCATGGCCTGCGGCCTGCTGGCCTGGTGGTACATCCGCAACGCGCCGGAGGAGCATCCCGCCGTCAACGAGGCCGAGGCGCGCTACATCGCCGAGGCGCATGCCCGCGAGGACGCCGAGGCGCCGAAGAGCCAGGGCGGCAGCGCCGCGGCCTATTTCCGCTACCGCTCGACCTGGCTGATGTGTGCCGGCTGGATGTTCTTCAACACGGTGTTCTACGGGCTGCTGACCTGGCTGCCGAACTATCTGTTCAAGGTCCACGGCTTCGACATCAAGACGCTGGGCGGCGCCTCCTTCGTGATCTTCTTCGCCGGCTTCGTCGGCGAGCTGATCGGCGGCTGGATCGCCGACGCCTGGCGCGAGCGCGGCGGCCAGCCCAATGTGGTGTTCCGCACGCTGTTCGGCATTGCCGCAGTGTTCGCGACCGTGTCGATCTTCTCGGTCGCCTATGTCAGCGATCCCGTCGTGGTGGTGGCGCTGCTCTCCACCACCCTGTTCTTCCTGCGCTGGTGCGGCATGTACTGGGCGATCCCCTCGATCCTCGCCACCCGCGACCGCGCCGGCCTGCTCGGCGGCTGCATGAATCTCGGCGGCAACATTGCCGGCATCTGCGTGCCGATCGTGGTTGGCCTCATCGTGCAGTTCACCGGCTCCTACTTCCTGGCGCTGATGTTCTTCGCCGGCGCGGGCGTCGCCCTGTTCGTCTGCTCGACCCTGATCGACTACAGCCGGAAACTGCCGGTCTGACAGGACGGGCCGCCCCGGCACCGGGGCGGCCCCTCACCCTTCGCTCCAACGCATCGATATCGGAGATTTCCATGAGCGCCCCCGTCCGGCTCGGCATGCTGACGCCGTCGTCCAATACGGTGCTCGAGCCGATGACCACGGCCATGCTTGCGGGCCTGCCGGAGGTGACCGCCCATTTCTCGCGCTTCAAGGTGACCGAGATCGCGCTGACCGACGCGGCGCTCGGCCAGTTCGACGACAGCGAGATCCTGCGCGCCGCCGAACTGCTGGCCCATGCCAAGGTCGACGTCATCGCCTGGAACGGCACCTCGGCGAGTTGGCTCGGCTTCGACCGCGACGAGCGGCTGTGCGAACGCATCCGGGCGGCGACCGGCATCGCCGCCTGTACCTCGGTGCTGGCCTTCCGCGACATTTTCGAGCTGACCGGCCGGCCGCGCATCGGCCTCGTGACACCCTACATCGACGACGTGCAGAACCGGATCCGTGCCAACTGGGCCGCCTCCGGTTATGCCTGCCCGGCCGAGCGACATATCGGGCTTCAGGACAATTTCTCCTTCGCGACCGTCGGCGAGGACGAGATCGCCGCGCTGGTGCGCGCCGTCGCCCGGGACGGGGTCGAGGCGGCCGCCATCGTCTGCACCAATATGCGCGGCGCGCCGCGTGTTGCCGCGCTGGAGCGGGAAACCGGTATTCCCGTCTACGATTCGATCGCCACCACCTTGTGGAAATGCCTTGCCCTGACCGGGGTCGACACCGCGCGGCTGAAGGACTGGGGCAGCCTCTTCGCCCTCAAGGCGGGCTGAGCCATGCGGCCGGCGCAGTGCAATGCTTGCGCTCCGGCGCGCGCCGTGAAAACCGTGATGACGGGCGCAGATGGCGCCCGCATGGGGAGATCGACGATGGATGCCGCCCGCAAGGGACCGAGCAAGATCCGCAGGACCAGCAAGGCGCTCGGCGACGGCCGCATCCGCCTGAGCCGGGCCGGCCTGCACGAGCAGGCGGCGAGCCGGCTGAGGACGCTGATCATCCGCGGCAGCCTCGGGCCCGGCGAACCGCTGAACGAGGCCGATCTGTCCGATGCGCTCGGCGTGTCGCGCACGCCGCTGCGCGAGGCGCTGAAGCTGCTCGCCGCCGAGGGCCTGGTCGAGCTGAGGCTCAACCGCAGCGCGGTGGTCGCCGCGCTGCGCCCGGACGAGATCGCCGACCTGTTCGAGGCGGTCAGCGGCATCGAGCGCGCGGCGGCGGAGCTTGCCGCCGTCAGGATGACACCGCGCGACCACCAGAAGCTGCGCGGCCTGCAGGAGCGCATGGAGCGCCACCACGAGGCCGGCGAGCTGCGCGACTATTTCGAGATCAACCAGCAGATCCACGGCTTCATCGTCGCCTGCGCCCGCAACGCCACGCTGAAGGCCACCCATGACTGGCTGCTGGCACGCGTCGAGCGCGCCCGCCTCCTCGCCCTCTCGGCCCAGGGGCGCTGGCAGGAATCGGTGGCGGAGCACCGGCTGATCCTCGAGGCGCTCGAAGCGCGCGATGCCGAGGCGGCCGGCAAGCTGCTCTCCCACCACGTCCGGCGCACCGGCACGGTCGCCAGCGACCTCGCCGCCGGGCCGGCCCCGGCCGGGGCGCCCGCCGCCCTTGAGACCAACGCACCCGACCGCGCGAGGAGCGACCCGTGAAGATCCTGCTGCTCAATCCCAACACCTCGACCGCGGTGACCGACCTGTTGTTCGCCGCCGGCGCCGCCGCGGCGGCGGCCGGCACCACGCTGATCCCGGTGACCGCCACCACGGGCGTGCCCTATATTGCAAGCCGCGCCGAGGCGCAGATCGGCGGCGCCATCGCGCTCGACATGATCGCCGCCCGCCACCATGAGGTCGACGCGGTGATCATCGCAGCCTTCGGCGACCCCGGCCTGCTCGGTGCCCGCGAGCTGTTCGACATTCCGATCGTCGGCATGGCGGAAGCGGCCATGCTGACCGCCTGCATGCTCGGCCGCAGCTTCTCGATCGTCACCTTCGCCAACGCCCTCGTGCCCTGGTATCGCGAATGCGTCGACATGCACGGCCTTGCCGGCCGCTGCGCCAGCATCCGCATGCTCGACGGCGGCTTCCGTTCGATCTCGGACGTGCAGGAGGAAAAGGAGGAGCTCTTGGTCGCGCTCGCCAACCGGGCGGTCAGCGAGGACGATGCCGACGTGGTGATCCTCGCCGGCGCGCCACTGGCCGGCCTGGCCGCCAAGGTGAAGGACCGCATTCCGGTGCCGGTGGTCGACCAGATTGCCGCCGCGGTGAAACAGGCCGAGGCGCTGGCCACCCTCGCCCCGCGCAAGGCCGAGGCAGGCACCTTCCGCCGGCCTCCGGCCAAACCGACGCTCGGCCTGCCCGAGGCCCTCGCCCGCCGCATCGAGCACGCCGACGCAGCCGGGGCTCGCTAGGCGGGCGCCGCCTCGGTCAGCCCCGGGCGGCCGCCTCCAGCGCGGCGATGTCCACCTTGACCATCTTCAGGGCCGCCTCGCAGACGCGTTTTGCCTTGGCCCGGTCGGGATCGGCCATGAGCGCGCTGAGGCCCTTCGCCGAGATCTGCCAGCTGAGGCCCCAGCGGTCCCTGAGCCAGCCGCAGGCTTCCGTCGTGCCACCGTCGCCGAGGGCCGCCCAGAGCCGATCGATCTCGGCCTGCGTCTCGCATTGGACGATGATCGAAAAACTGTGGTTGAAGCGGTCGAGCGGGCCGGCCTCGATCGCCACATAGTCCTGGTCGCCGAGCGAAAAGGAGGCGAGCCTGACGCTTCCCGCCGGGCCGCTCGGCGTATCCGCCGGCAGGGCCGAGACCCAATGGATGGCGGAACCGGGAATGAGCGAGGTGTAGAGGCCGATTGCCGCCTCCATGTCCTTCTCGAACCAGAGATGCTGGGTCACTTTCATCGTCGCACCTTGCCTTTCGATGGACTCTCGGGACGAGAAGCGGCTCACCCGCAGCGCATGCAGATGCCCGCCCTCGATCCAAGGACGAATGCGGCGACGCGTTCCAGACACGGCATGCTCTTTTTTTGGCCGTGCCGCCCAGAACCGGGACAGGCCGGCTCCGCCGGACGGAGCGGCTCCGCCTCAGCCGACCCGCATGGAGAGCTCGACATCGCCGCCGAACGGCGTCGACAGGTAGCCGCCGGCCGGATCGCGCACCCGGGCGAGATAGTCCGGGCTGAAATCGGCATTGTCGGCGATGACGAAGGTGCCCGGCCTGAGCCGGCTTTCCACGAGATCGAGGATGTCGCCGTAGAGCGCCTTGTGGCCGTCGAGCAGGACGAGGTCGATCGCCTCGGGCAGGTCCGCGCTCAGCGTCTTCAACGCGTCGCCCTGCCTGAACTCGACGAGATCGATCAGGCCGCCGGCGGTGAGGTTGGCGCGCGCCCGCGCCACCTTCGACGGCTCGAATTCGGTGGTGATCAGCCGGCCGCCGCCATTGTCCCTGAGGGCCGCGGCCAGATGCAGGGTCGAAATGCCGAAGGACGTGCCGAACTCGACGATCGTCCGTGCCCGCGCGCCGCGGGCCAGCATGTAGAGAAGCCGCCCCGTCTCGCGCGAGACCGGCAGCGGCTGGTCCTTCAGATAGCCGTAGAAATCGAGATAGCCGGCCTTGCTGCGCATCAGCTCCGAGCGCTCCTCGGCGGAGAGACGGGCGAGGGCCGGATGGGTGGCGGGCGCCGCCGCGTCCGCTTCGTCGAACAGCCGGTCGAGCAGCGGACGCAGCGGCGGGGTGTTGAGCGTGGTCATCGACGTCTCCGGTCGTGAAATGGCATGGCTTGCGCCCACCGGAAAAATACGACTCATTCGTCGCATTCCCTATTCGCATTGCCGGAGGGCGCCGTGACCGATCGGCCAAGCGTTTCGATTTCCTCACGAAAACAGCCGAAACAGGCGCGTTCGAACGAGCTCGTCGCAGCCATCCTCGATGCCGCCGTTCAGGTTCTCGCCAGGGAGGGCGCCCAGCGTTTCACCACGGCGCGGGTTGCCGAGCGGGCCGGGGTCAGCGTCGGCTCGCTCTACCAGTATTTCCCGAACAAGGCGGCGATCCTGTTCCGGCTGCAGAGCGAGGAATGGCGACGCACCACGGCGCTGCTGCGCGCCATCCTCGCGGAGGATGCGCGATCGCCGCCCGAGCGGCTGCGCCGCCTCGTCCATGCCTTTATCCGCTCGGAATGTGACGAGGCCGCGATGCGGATCGCGCTCGCCGATGCCGCCCCGCTCTATCGCGACGCTCCGGAAGCGCGCGAGGCGCGCGCGGCCGGCGACCTGATCGTCGAGGCCTTCATGCGCGAGGCCCTGCCCCATGCGCCGGCGGCCGTGCGCGACCGCGCCGGCGATCTCATCGTCACGACGCTGAGCGAGGTCGGCAAGAGCTTCTCCGAGACGCCGCGCAGCGCCGCGGAGATCGGGATCTATGCCGACGCCATGGCCGACATGTTCTGCGCCTATCTCGACAGCCTCGCGCAGGCCTGAGACCCGGCCGCCCGTTCAGGTCTTGCGGCGCTGCAGCGCCTTGACGATGACGGCGCTCAGCACCGTGATCATCAGGGCGGCGGCAATGAAGACGAAGGCGCACTGCGCGGCGCCATGATCGATGAAGGCGCCGATGGCGATCGGCGCGACGATCGCGCCGAGGTCGAGCCCGGAATAGACGAAGCCGAAAACCGTGCCGATGGCGCCGGCGGGCGCCGCGCCACGCACCAGCATGTCGCGCGAGGGCACGGTGGCGCCGGTGAAGAAGCCGGCAAGGCCGGCCGCCGCCAGCAGCGCCGCCCAGGGCAGATCGACGAGGCCGAGCGCAAGGCTCGCCACCGCCGCGCCGCCGAGGCCGAACCCGACCACCCGCTCGTGGTTGGGCGTGAAATCAGCGAGGAAGCCGCCGGAGAACGACCCGATCGCGCTGCCGATCAGATAGACAGTCGTTGCGGTCACCGCGGCCGCCGCCGAAATGGTCTGGGTCAGCGGCAGGAGGCTCGGCAGGAAGCTCTGCGTGCCGGCCTGGGCAATGGCGAGCAGGGTGAAATAGACGAGGCAGGCGATGATCGGGCCGGTCAGCAGCATCTGCCAGCCGGGCTTCGGCTGATCGCCCGAATGATCGACCGGCGCGACGCGCAGCCGGCTGTGGCCGAGGGCGACGATCACCGCGAGGACCAGGCCGGCAAGGCCGAGATGGATCAGCGCGCCGCGCCAGCCGAAGACTTGGGCGAGCGCCAGCGTGGTGACCGGCGCGGCCGCCCAGCCGAGCGTGCCCATCACGGTATGGGCGCTGTAGGCCCGGCCGATCCGGCGCGGCGAGACGCGGTGGGTGATGACGGCATAGTCGGCGGGATGGAAGACGCTGTTGCCGAGCCCCGACAGCGCCGCGCCGACGAACAGGACCGGATAGGCCGGGACAAGACCGACCAGCAGCCAGCCGCCGGCCAGGCAGGCGATGCCGGCGGGCAGAATCACCTGCGGGCCGAACCGGTCGACCAGGAAACCCGCCGCCACCTGGGCAAGGCCGGAGGCGGCGTAGAACACCGCCATGACGAGGCCGAGCTCGGTATAGCTGACGCCGAAGGCGCCGGTGAGCACGGGAAACAGCGGCGGCAGCACGAGCTGGAAGAAATGGCTGGAAAAATGCGCCGCGCTGATGAGGCTCATCACCTCGGCATCCTGGCGCAGGGAGAGGGTCTCGTCGGTCATCGTGTCAGCCGCGCGCGGCGCCGTTGCCGCCAGTCCTGTTTAAGCGATCGGCGCCGGCTTGCGGAACGGTTTGGCGCAGGGCTGCCGCGCGGTGGGAGCGGCCGGCACCGATCCGCCTGTCCCAGAGCGGCAAGATCGGCAACGCATATGGGCAAAGGCCATCTCGATGTCCGTGTCATTCATTGCATTCATGTCGTTATTTCCAGAGCGACAACCGGCAAGATCCGGTACCTTGGCGCCGCAGCCAACCGCCTCCCCTCGTCCCGTTGCCGTAGCCATCCGGACTTGGGGCCTGCCCGCTTCTCCGCTAGGAAGCGGTCGGGCGCACCCTTCCCTCCCCGCCGGGCGCGCCGAGACGCCCGAAGGCCGCCATGACCGCGCAGCCGAGCCCTGCCGAGGCCGATCCCGCCGCATCCGGCGCGCCCGCCGCCGCGCCGCCGGCGGGCGGCCTGACGCGCCATGCCGGCTTCGTCCGATACTGGCTGTCGCGGGTGCTTTCCGCGCTCGGCTATCAGATCGCGGCGGTGGCGATCGGCTGGCATGTCTATGCCAAGACGGAGAGCGCCTATCATCTGGGGCTGATCGGCCTCGTGCAGTTCGTGCCCATGGTGCTGCTCACCTTCGTCGTCGGCCAGGTCGCCGACCGGTTCGACCGGCGCCGCATCGTCGTCATCTGCCAGGCAATCCAGGCCGTGACGCTCGCCGCGGTCACCATCGGCGTCATCGCGGACTGGCTGAGCATTCCGATGATCTTCGCAGCGGTCGCCCTGCTCAGCGCGGCGCGCTCGTTCGAGCACCCGACCTTCTCGGCGCTGCTGCCGGCCCTGCTGCCGGCCGAGCTTCTCGCCCGCGCGCTTGCCATCTCCTCCTCGGCCATGCAGACCGCCACCATCATCGGCCCGTCGGCCGGCGGCCTTCTCTATGTGTTCGGCGCCGGCCTGCCGCTGGCGCTCGGCGCGCTGTTCTTCGCGGCCGCGGCGGCGATGACCGGCCTCATCCGCGTCGAGCGCCTGCCGCCGAGCCGGGAGCCGGTCACCGTCCATTCGGTGTTTTCCGGCGTCCTGTTCATCCGCAGCCGGCCGCTCATCCTCGGCACCCTGTCGCTCGACCTGTTCGCCGTGCTGCTCGGCGGCATCACCGCGCTCCTGCCGATCTTCGCGCGCGACATCCTGGCGACCGGCCCCTGGGGCCTCGGGCTCCTGCGCTCGGCCCCGGCGGTCGGCGCCATCGCCATGTCGATCGTGCTGATGCACATGCCGATGCAGCGGCATGTCGGCCTGAAAATGTTCGCCGCGGTCATCGTCTTCGGGCTCGGCACCATCGTCTTCGCGATGTCGACCCATCTCGTCCTGTCGCTTGCCGCGCTCGCGGTGATGGGCGCAGCCGACAATGTCAGCGTGGTGATCCGCAATGCGCTGGTGCTGCTGTCGACGCCGGACGAGATGCGCGGCCGGGTCAATGCGGTCAATTCGCTGTTCATCGGCACGTCGAACCAACTCGGCGACTTCGAATCCGGCATGGTCGCCGGCCTCGTCGGCGCCGTTCCCGCCGGCATCATCGGCGGCGTCGGCACGGTGCTGGTGGCGCTCCTCTGGATGCGCCTGTTCCCGGCGGTGCGGCGCGCGCAGACGCTCTCCGGCTGAGCGGCTTCAGGCGGAGCGCCGATTGACGGTATCGCGCGAGAAGCCGGCGACCTGCTTGTAGCGCGCGGCAATGCCCTCCAGTTCCTCGCGGCTGATCACGTCGTGGACGTCGGCAAAGCCCCCGGGCGCCCGCTGCTCGGCGAGCTGCATCACCTGTTCCGGGCCGTTGCCGCGGTTCGCCAGCACGATCGCCGAGGTCGGCGGCCGGCGCACTGCCTCATAGGCCGCAAGGGCCGCAGGCGTCGCGCCGTCGCGCGCCACGGCCTCCGCCAGCGCCTCGGCATCGAGGATCGCCTGCGAAGCCCCGTTCGAGCCGATCGGATACATGGGATGGGCGGCATCGCCGAGCAGCGTGATGCGGCCGAAGGTCCAGCGCTCCAGCGGGTCGCGGTCGACGAGAGGATATTCGTAGATGGTCTCGGCGCCGGCCATCAGAGCGGGAATGTCGAGCCAGTCGAAGCGCCAGTCGGCAAAGCGCGGCGCGATGTCCTCGATGCGGGCGGTGCGGTTCCAGTCCTCGCGCCGCCAGCCCTTGGAGCGGTCGAGCGACAGTTCGGCGATCCAGTTGATCCGCGCCGGCTGGCCCGCCTCGGCGGTCAAGGGATAGCAGACGAATTTCTGGTCCTGGTGGCCGGCCATGATCATGGTGCGGCCGGTGAGGAAGGGCGGGAAGCTTTCGGTGATCGCCCGCCACAGCACGCGGCCGTTCCAGATCGGCGCGCCCTCGTCGGGATAGAATGTCGCGCGCACCGCCGAATGGATGCCGTCGGCGCCGATCAGGAGGTCGCCCTGCGCGGCCGTGGCCGGCGCGCCGTCACGACCGGCGAACCGTGCCTCGACCTTGCCGTCGCCGGTCTCGCGCGCATCGACGAACCGTTCGCCGAGCCTCACCCGTTCCGGCCCGAGCCGGCGCTGCGCCTCCTCAAGGAGCAGGGTCTGCAGGATGCCGCGATGGATCGAGAGCTGCGGATAGTCGTAGCCCGCGTCGAGACCCCGCGGCTCGCGCCAGATGAGCTGGCCGAGCTTGTTGAAATAGATCAGTTCCTGGGTCCGCACCGCGCTCGCCGCCAGCCGGTCGGCGAGGCCAAGGGAGGCAAGCACGCGCACCGCGTGCGGCAGGAGGTTGATGCCGACGCCGAGCGGCTTCACCGCCCCGACCTGCTCGTGCACGGTCACGGCGATGCCCCGGTCGTGGAGCGCGAGCGCGGCGATCAGGCCGCCGATGCCGCCGCCGGCAATGATGATGGACATGCGTGTTCCTCCCCGGCGGGCCCCGGCGGTCAGCCGGCAGCCTCGGCCTTCTTTCCCGCCGTTATGCTATCGGATCGCGGGGACGGCAACCGCCGCCCGGCGGCCTCCCGTCCGGTCAGTCGCGGAACGACAACGGGCGGCTGACCTCCTCCAGCGGCCGGCGCTCGGCGGCGATGCCGTAGAGCGCCATCACCACGGCCGCGGCCAGCATCAGGCCGGCACCGAGGAGATAGCCCGACAGGAGCGACAGCCGCGAGCCGGTATCGATGAGCGCGCCGAACAGCCAGGGACCGGCAACGCCGCCGATGCCGGTGCCGATGGCATAGAAGATGGCGATTGCCAGCGCCCGGATCTCCAGGGGGAAGTTTTCGCTGACGGTGAGATAGGCCGAGCTCGCCGCGGCGGAGGCGAAAAAGAAAATGACCATCCAGGCGAGCGTCTGGGTGGTCGCGGTCAGCACGCCCGCTGCGAACAGGGCGCCGGTCGCCGCCAGCAGGACGCCCGACATCGCATAGGTGAAGACGATCATCGGCCGCCGCCCGAGCGTGTCGAACAGCCGGCCGAGCAGGAGCGGCCCGAGCACGTTGCCGGCGGCGAAGGGCAGGATGTACCAGCCGACATGGCTCGACGGGATGCCGTAGAAATCGGTCAGCACCAGCGCGTAGGTGAAGAAGATCGCATTGTAGAAGAAGGCCTGGGCGGCCATCAGGGTGAGGCCGACCGCCGTGCGCTGGCGGTAGCGCGTCAGCAGCGTCTCGGCGACCTCGGCCAGCCTGGTGCCGCGCCGGGCCGCGAGCCTCACCTTCGGAAACGGCCCGTCATCGAGGACATGGCCCTCGGCGCGCAGCCGCGCCTCGATGCCGGCGACGACCGCCTCGGCCTCCGGCGCGCGGCCGTGGGTCATCAGCCAGCGCGGGCTTTCGGGCAGCCACATGCGCATGAACAGGATGATCAGCGCGAGAAGCGCGCCGGACAGGAAGGCGGCGCGCCAGCCCCATTCCGGATCGATCACCGCCGGGTCGAGCAGGACGATGGCGCCGAAGGCACCGAGCGCGGCGCCGACCCAGAAGCTGCCGTTGATGACGAGATCGGTCCAGCCGCGCACGCGGGCCGGAATGAGCTCCTGGATGGTGGAGTTGATCGCGGCATATTCGCCGCCGATGCCGGCGCCGGTGAGGAAGCGGCACAGCATGAAGGTCCAGAGGTTCCAGGAAAAGGCGGTCGCGGCGGTCGCCACCAGATAGACGCCGAGGGTGATGAAGAACAGCTTCTTGCGGCCGAGCCGGTCGGTCAGCCAGCCGAAGAACAGGGCTCCCAGCACCGCGCCGGCGAGATAGGCGCTGCCGGCAAGCCCGACGTCGCTGTTGCTGAACTGGAGAACCGGACTGGCCTTCAGCGCGCCCGAGAGCGTGCCGGCAAGCGTCACCTCCAGGCCGTCAAGAATCCAGGTGATGCCGAGCGCGGCCACCACCAACCAGTGGAAGCGTCCCCACGGCAGGCGGTCGAGCCGCGCGGGAATGTCGGTTTCGACGATGGTCTCGGCACCGTCGGGCGATCCGTTCAGTCGATCCACGCCTGTCCTCCCGGGTCGGCAACGCCCGATACGGCATACCGGTTCCCGCGGAACCAACCCGCGTGGCCGCGGTTTCCTTAGCCGGCCCGGCCTCGCCACAGTTGCCTGACACAATGGCCGCGTCAGGAGGATCGCGACGCATCATGCAATTCCCGCTTCCAGCTCTGCTCTGCGATGTCGGCGGCACCAATATCCGGGTGGCGCGCCTGGAGCAGCCCGGCGCCGCGCCGGTCATGGTCGGCCATGCCGCAACCCAATCGGTCACCAGCCTTGCCGAGGCGATCGCCGGCATGGACGGCGCCCGCGGAGCGCGGGCCATGATCGTCTGCGCCGCCGGCCCGATCATCGGGCGGGCGGTGAAGCTCACCAACGCGTCCTGGACTCTGGACGGACCGGAGCTCGCCGACGCCCTTCGCCTCGAACAGGGCCTGCTGCTGCACGATTTCGAGGCCCTCGCCCTGTCGCTGCCGGCGCTGCCGCCCGCACGGCTCAAGTCCATCGGTCCGGATCTCGGCCAGCCGATCGGCGCGCGCCTGGTGCTCGGCCCCGGAACCGGGCTCGGCGCGGCCGCGCTGACCACGGTCGAGGGGCGCTACCTCGCGCTGACGGGAGAGGCCGGCCATGTCGAATTCGGCCCGGCCGCACCGGACGAGGAGGCGCTCTGGCCGCATCTTGCGCGCGTGCATGGCCGCATCACCAGCGAGGCGGTTTTGTCCGGCGACGGCCTGGCGCGGCTGCATCAGGCAAGGCTCGCAAGCCTCGGCACCGAGGCCGCCGCGATCGATCCGGCCGCCGTCGTCGCCCGGGCGACCGCCCATGCCGAGGGGCCGGAAGCCGACACGGCGCGCCTGTTCTGGCGGCTCGTCGCGCGGTTTGCCGGCGACCTCGCCCTGATCTATGCGGCGCGCGGCGGCGTGACGCTGGCCGGCGGCGTGCTGCCGCGGCTGGTCGACCTGCTGGACGAGGCGGCCTTCCGGACCGCGTTCGAGGCCAAGGCGCCGATGACCGGCCTGATGCAGGCCATGCCGACACGGCTGCTGACCCGGCCGGAGACGGTGCTGTCAGGCCTCGCCGCGATCGCCACAGACCCCGATCATTTCGTCATCGACTATCCCGGACGCTGCTGGCGGCCCTGAAGGCGCCGGCGGTCATGGGCGATGGTCCCGAGGCTCCGGCCGGCCGGCCGCGATCGCCACCAGCGAGAGCGCGACGAAAGCCGCCGCCACATAGCCCATGGCCACCAGCCGGCCCTGCTCGAACAGCAGGCCGCCGATCGCCGAGCCGAGAGTCTGGCCGACATAGATCGAGGAGGTGTTGAGCGCGATGGTGGCGGCGGCAAGATCCGGAGCAGTCGCGGCAAGGCGTCCCTGCTGCATCGAATTGCCGGAGGCGAAGCCAAGCCCCCAGATGGCGACGCCGAGCGCCATGACCGGCAGCGATCCGGCACCGAGCGACCAGAGGCAAATGCCGAGAAACATGGCGAGGAAGCAGAGCGCGCCGTTCCTGTAGACGCCGAGCCGCCGCACCGTGCGCGTCGCCGCGATGTTGCCGGCGAGCCCCATCAGGCCGAAGCCGGCGAAGAAGGCGGCGATCGTGCGCGGCCCGGCGCCGGCAAGCCCGGAGAGCAAGGGGCCGAGATAGGTCAGCAGCAGGAACTGGCCGACCGCCGAGAGGATCGTGGCGAGAAAGATCAGGAGCAGCAGGCGCGAGCGCAGGACCAGGCCCCAGCTCCTGAACAGGACCGGCGGGCCGAACAGGCCGCGCGGCAGGCTGGCGGCAAGGCCGAACGCACAGATGATGGCGAGCGCGGCCAGCGCGACATGGGCGAAGCGCCAGCCGAAGGCGGCCGAGAGCTGCGTCACCAGCGGCAGGCCGAAGGCGATCGACAGCGACCAGCCGACGAAGACGAGCGCGATCGCCCCTGCCCGCTCCCGCTCGGGAACGATCAGGGCGATCGTGCTCGCCGCCTGCGGCGTGAAGATGGAGGCGACCGAGAGCATCAGGATCCGGATCGCGAGCAGCGGGCCGTAGCTCGGCGCCAGTGCCGACAGGATGTGCCCGACGGCGAGCACCGCAATGGTCGCGACCAGCAGCTTGCGCCGCTCGATGCGGCTCGTCGCCCAGGCGACCAGCGGCGAGCCGAAACACATGACGATGGCGCCGAAGGTGACGAGGAGGCCGGCCTCGCCGACCTTGACGCCCAGCCCGTCGGCGAGGTCCTTCAGCATGCCCGCCGGCGCGAGGACGCTGACGGCGGTGACGAAATTGCCGAGCAGCAGGGCATAGGCCGCCGCTCCGGCGCCACGGGTTTGCGAAACGGAACCGTCGGACATGGAGACCCCGGGCGCGGCATCGGACGATGCATGAGCCGTCGCGGCGCGACGCATCGCGACACTATAGGTGCCGGCGCATCCGCGCAGCACCCCCCTTCATGCATCGGAGGCGAGCGATCGCCGCCGCTGCAGCCAGCCGTCAGGCGCGGCTGTCGGCCTCGAAATCGGCAACCTTCTGGCGTTTGCGCAGGCGCGAGGCGTCGAGCAGGATCTGGCCGGCCCAGCGATAGACGTTGCGCTCGCGGACATGGCTGCGCATCAGGTGCATGCGCTCGTGCTGCTCGTCCTCCGGCATGGACAGGCCGCGATGCAGGGCTTCCGACATGCCGTGCACATCATAGGGATTGATGATCAGCGCCTCGCCGAGCTCGCTGGAGGCGCCGGCGAAACGCGAGAGCACCAGCACGCCCTTCTCGTCGTCACGCGAGGCGACGAATTCCTTGGCCACCAGGTTCATGCCGTCGTGCAGGCTGGAGACAACGCAGATGTCGGCGGCGCGGAACAGCTCGTAGACCTCGTCGGGCTCGTGGTGACGGATCACCAGCAGGACGGGCTTGTAGCCCTCGTTGCCGTGCCGTGCGTTGATCTCCTCGGTGAGGCGGATGGCATCGGCCTGGAGCGTAGCATAGCTCGCAAGCTTGGTCCGGGTCGGCGCCACCACCTGGATGAAGACGAGCTTGCCGAGCCATTCGGGATGGCGCGTCAGCAGGTCGTCGACGGCATGCAGGCGGTCGAGAATGCCCTTGGTATAGTCGAAGCGCTCGATGCCGATGCCGATCTTGATGTCGTCGGGCAGGTGGTAGCGGGCGATGACCGCCGCCCGGCACTCGGGGACCGGCTGCTGGCCCTCCATGGCGGCCGGCGGCCATTCGATCGAGATCGGATAGGGCCGGACCAGGGTTTCGAGGCCGCCGAAGGTGACGGAAGCCTGCTCGCGGTCGATGCGGCTCTCCATGTAGCGGTCGACCGTGTCGAAGAAATTGTTGCAGTGGGAGCGGGTGTGGAAGCCGAGCACCGTGCTGCCGAGCAGCCCCGCAATGATCTCCTCCTTCCACGGGCAGATGCCGAAGGCCTCGGCGTTCGGCCAGGGAATGTGCCAGAAGGTCAGGATCGTCGCCTTGGGCAGCTGCTCGCGGATCATCCGCGGCAGCAGCGCGAAATGATAGTCCTGCACCATGATCACCGGATCCGGCCGGGTCGCCTCCCTGACCACGGCATCGGCGAAGCGCTGGTTGATCGTCACATATTGCTGCCAGTCGCTCTCGCGGAAGATCGGCCGGACATAGGCGATGTGGCAGAGCGGCCAGAGCCCCTCATTGGCCAGGCCGTAATAATAGCCCTCCTGCTCCTCGTCGGTCATCCAGACGCGCTTCAGCCGGTAGGCGGGGCTGCCGGGCGGCACCTGGACGTGGTCGGTCGCATCCACCGTCTCGCGGTCGGCCGTGCCGCTGCCATGGGCGACCCAGGTGCCGCCGCAGGCGCGCATGACCGGCTCGAGCGCCGAGACGAGGCCGCTCGCCGGCCGCTGCACGACGATGCCGCCATTGCTGTGATTGTGGATATAGGGCTCGCGGTTCGACACCACGAAGACCTCGGTGTCCGGCAGCTCGTTGTCGAGCAGGTCGTGCAGCGTCTTGGGCGACCACTCGATCGGGCTGCCGTCCTCGACCCGGATCTTCTCGCGGAAATCGCGCAGCAGGCTGCGGATCTCGGTGGTCACCGGCGGCGGCGGCAGGATCGGCTTGTCGAGCGGGCGCGGCTGGCCCTGGCGCAGGTCCTGGATGGTGGCGAGCACCGAGGTCATGAGCCGGCGCTGCAGCAGAATGACGGTCAGCGCAGCGAGCGCTCCGGCGAGCAGGATCAGTGCCAGCGCGCCCGAAAGCAGGTACCAGCGCGCCTCGATCACCCGGTCGGCGACGAAACGCAGCTCGTGCACGATCAGGAGCCGGCCCTGGTCGCGGCCGTTGCCGAGCGGATAGCCGCCGACGATGACCCGGTTGCCGCTGTTGTTGAACACGGCGAAGCGCGCGGCCTTGCCGGCGTCGGTGCCATCATCGCCGACCGAGGCGCAGGAAATGACCTGCGGCATGCGGCTGCTGGCCACCACCATGCGGCCGCGTGCGTCGCACAGGCCGAGCGCCATGATCCGTTCGTCGCTGGTGAAACGCTCGAACAGGGTGGCGAGCTCGCCCGGCCGCCCGTTCATCTCCTGTTCGACCCGGTCCTTGATCGAACGGAACACCAGGCCCGAGCGCAGTTCCAGGTCGCGCCGCGACCAGCGCTCGATCATGCCTTGCGAGAGTGGCACGAACGCCACGACAAGGCCGGCCAACACGATTGTGGCGATGGTGATGATCACGACAATACGCGGCAGTCGGTTCATTAAATTCCACACTTTCCAGTCTCGGCCCGCCCCAGTCCCGGCTCTTCCACCGCGTGGCTCGCGGGGGCCTTCCGCGAAGCCGATCGGTCAACACTCCTCGTCCCATGCGCCCGCGCCGCCGAACGGCGCGGGCCTGCCAACAACGCCCGATAGTAGCTAGTGGATCCACTCGCGCGATAGCCGCATGGCTGTCACGATGATGCCGACCATCGAATAGGTCTGGGGGAAATTGCCCCAGAGCTCGCCCGTCACGGGGTCGATATCCTCCGACAGCAGACCGACGTGGTTGCGCCGCGCGAGCAGCGCCTCGAACAGCTCGCGCGCCTCCTCGCGCCGGCCGATGGCGGCGAGCGCATCGGCGAGCCAGAAGCTGCAGATGTTGAAGGACGTCTCGGGAGCACCGAAATCGTCGGCCTCGTCGTAACGCATGAGGAAGCCGGCGCGCGTCAGCCGGCGCTGCAGCGTTTCGACCGTCCGCACGAAGCGCGGATCGGTCGGCTCGACGACGCCGAGCTCGACCAGCAGCAGGGTGCTCGCATCCGCGCCGCCACCATCGAAACGCGCGGCGAACATCCCTTCCTTCTCGTTCCAGGCGCGTTCGACGATGGCCTGCCGGATATGCTCGGCATGATCGCGCCAATAGGTCTCCCGCTCGGTGAGGCCGAGCGTATGGGCGATCTTCGCGAGGCGGTCGCAGGCGGCAAAACACATGGCGGCCGAATGGGTATGGATCGCCTTGCGGCCACGATATTCCCAGATGCCGGCATCCGGTTCGAACGCCTTGGCGGCGGCCAGCTCGCCCAGCGCCTCCAGCTCGTGGAACAGCGTCGCGTCGCCCATTTTCGGCAGTCGGGAATCGTAGAACATATGCGAGGCGGCCAGCACCAGGCTGCCGGCCACGTCATGCTGGGACTGTTCGGCCGCCGCATTGCCGATGCGCACCGGGCCGTCGCCGTTGAAACCCGGCAGTGCGTCAGCGATCCACTCGTCGAGCGACTGGCTGGGCACGACGCCGTAGACCGGCTTCAGCGAGCCGGTCTCGGTTGCCGCCACGGTGCGCATATAGTCGAGGAAGCGCTCCATGGTCAGCGTCGCGCCGAGCTTGTTCAGCGCATGCACGGTGAAATAGGCGTCGCGCAGCCAGCAGAAGCGATAGTCCCAGTTCCGTCCGGACCAGGGCGCCTCCGGCAGGGATGTGGTGAGCGCCGCGACCACCGCGCCGGTCTCCTCGCACGAGCAGAGCTTGAGCGTGATCGCGGCGCGGATGACCGCCTCCTGCCACTCGAAGGGCACCGAGAGATAGCGCACCCAGTCGAGCCAATACTGCCGCGTCTGGCGCAGGAACGACCACCAGACCTCCTCGAGCGAATTGGGAAAGGTCTCATCGGCGTGGATGACCACCGTCACCGGGCGGGTCGGCGCGAATTTCGCTCCGGAGGAGAGATAGGCCACGGGAATATCCGAGGTCAGCCGCACGGACCCGGCCTCGGACACGTAGCGCACATGGTTGCTGCCCGGCACGACCGTGCCGTCGAAGCGGCCGTAACCGAAGGTCGGCCGCATCAGCACGCGGATGCGCGGGTGACCGGCGACCGGTTCGATCCTGCGCATGAGCATGGGCGGCCGGAACACCCGGTCATATTGCTTGAACCGCGGCGTGAAGTCGGTGATGCGCACCGCCGAACCGTCGGCGGCGGTGAGCAGCGTGACCAGCACCGCCGTATTGCGCTCGTAGGACTGCTGGCTCGCCACCATGCCTTCGAGCTCGATGGCCATCAGGCCGCGCTCGGCATCGGGACCGCCGAGCAGCGCGCTGAACAGCGGATCGCCGTCGATCCGCGGCCAGCAGGCCCACAGGATGCGCGCCTTGTCGTCGATCAGGGCGGCGACGGCGCTGTTGCCGACCACCGCGAGCTGCGGCGGGGCGATCGTCCGGCGCTTGGATGCCGGCCTGGCCTCGGCGTCCGCCTGCGGCGACTGCGCCGCGCGGGCCTTCGAACCGATGGCGTCGCTCATCAGGCAAGCCTCCCGTTGAGCATGGCGATCCAGGCGCGGACATGGGCCGCGCCGCGGAACGGTTCGTCGCCCCGGTTGAAATGTTCGCCGGCGACGCGCAGGCCGAAGCCGCCTGCGGCGCGCGCGACGACAAAGGCGTCCTCGTCCGCGCGGTCGTCGCCGAGCATGATCGGCCGGCGACCGGCAAAGGGCGGCATTGCCAGGAGCCGCGCCATGGCGGTGCCCTTGGAGGTGCCGTTCGGAATGAGCTCGACGACGGCCCGGCCGGGCTTGAGATGATAGCCTTCGCCGTGATCGGCGAGCAGCACCGCAAGGGCCGCCGCGATCCGGTTGCCCGCAGTCGGTACCTGGCGATAGTGAATGGTCAGGATCGGCCCCTTCTGCTCCAGTCTCAGCCCGGGAATGCTGGCGGCCAGGCGCGCCACGCCGTCGACCAGCGTCGTCGGCAGCCGCCTGTCCGGCTCGACATGCCTGCTGGCGCCGAGCGAGGCGCCCTCCCTGTCGTCGAAATCGGCCTGCTGCACGGCGGGGAACTGGAATTCGAGGCCGTGCATGCCGGATCCGGCGAGGCGTGCGGGAGCGAGCAGCATCTCCACGTCGGCAAGGCGCCGGCCGGTGACGACGGCGACCGCACCGCCGAGGCGCTGCTGCAGCATGACGAGATCACCGGCCAGCTCGGCTGGTGCCGCGGCCTGCTCAGGCGTTTCGGCAATGTCGACAAGCGTGCCGTCCACGTCGAAATAGAGCGCGAAATCGGTCGGCGCCGCCGCGATCATCCGGGCAAGGTCGTCAGGGGATGGTCCGGCAAGGTCCCCGGTCACGGTCGCGACCGGGGCATTCTCGAAGGTCCTGGCTTCGGGGCTATCGAACATTATTCAAACCTGGTTCGGCACGGGCGGATCGATCCCCGGCTCGGCCGCCCGCACGGGGCGGGATGCGGGCACGGCGAACGCCGGCGCAATACAAAAGGCGCCGGACCGGGGGATGGCTCGGCGCTCTCTAGAACAGACAGGGATGGCGATTTTCAGACAAACGAAGATGAGGTCGGCATGGGAGTGAATGGCCTCGAACCAACGCGCAAACCGCGACGAGGTTCCCGCGCCAACAGTAAAAAGCGCGCGCAGGCGTCCTCGCCCGCGCCTATGGCTGATAGGCCAGGACAAGCTCGGGCGGGCCGCCGCTGACGGTACAGGGAACGCCGTCAAGCAGAGTGGAGATATGGCCGGCCTCCTCCGGCAGCAGAAACTGCTGCACCGCCCGGTCGCCCATGCTGAGCGACAGCGAGCCGCCGACTTCGTCGACCTCCTGCCGACAGAGATTCACCAGCGTCAGAAGGTCAAGCCGGGCCCAGCCGGTCAAATCAACAACAACAGTACTCTTCTTCAAATGTTTTGCCGCCTCATGGAAAGCGCCATAGGCCTCTTCTACATCAACCATTACCGGTCTCCGTATCGCGACATTAAAACAGTTCTACAAATGAATGGAATTGTCGGCGGGATCACCAGTCAATTCGGCGCCGGATGTACAGGCAGGGCGAGACGAAAATGTGACCGCTCCGGCTGCTCGCGGGAACGTGAATCATGGCGGCGCCGGCGCCATGCGGACCGGCGTTTTCGGGCGGCGCGGCGGCAGGCGACCGGGCTACGGCTCGGCGCCGACGCCATCGTCGTGGCGGAAACCGCCGGACAAGCGCCGACGGCCATGCCAGAGTGCGGAAAACATCCCCCGGACCAGACCATGCAGACATTTCATGTCGAAGAGCTCGAGACGCCCACCGGCCGGATGCTCATCGTCGCCGATTCGGCTGGCCGGCTCGCCGCCGCAGACTGGCAGGATCACGAGCACCGCCTGATCGAGCTCGTCCATCGCTATTACGGCGCCCGTCGGGTGGAACTCGTTCCAAGACCCGGCCGGACCGCGCCGGCACGTGCCCTCGCTGCCTATTTCGAAGGCGACCTCATGGCCATCGACGGCATCGAGATCACGGTGAAGACGACGCCCTTCCAGGCCGAAGTCTGGGCGGCGCTGAGGCGGATCCCGGCGGGCACCACCATGAGCTACGGGGCCCTGGCCGCAGCCCTCGGCCGTCCCGGCGCCCCGCGTGCCGTCGGTCATGCCAACGGCTCCAATCCGATTTCGGTCGTCGTGCCGTGCCATCGGCTGGTCGGCGCGGATGGATCGCTGACCGGATATGGCGGCGGCATCGAACGCAAGCGCTGGCTGCTCGCCCACGAAGGCGCGCTCGGAATGGTCGATCGATCCTGATTGGCGATGGTGCGCATTCTTCAGGGATTGCGCGCAGATCTCCTTCCCAGCGGATGTCCGCGTCAGGAATTCGCCGGATTGATCAAGCTGAAATTGGACCATGAAAACGCTTCATATAGCGCCGAACTGCTCTGCCGCCGGCACGTTGCGCAGGGTCCTTCGCGTTGCACGGCGCGATGACGACGTGCTGGCCTATCGAGACGACCTGAGCTGTGGTCCGATCGCGGCAGGAAGCCCTGACGTGCGGGCCGCCTGGTGGCGGCAATTTACCGATTGGCCCGAGGCTGAAAGCCAATTCCGTTCGTTCTGGGACGACGCGACCGCAAGCGCCGATAGGTTGATCGTTTGGTTCAGCCGGTGGTCGGCACAGGAGCTTGCATTTCGGCTCGCCTGGTCCAGCCAGATGCGTGATCGCCCCTATCACGTCATCGATGTAGCGGGACACAGGGTTCCGTTGCGCAGACCGGACGGGTCTGTGGTGCAATCCCGGCCGCTGATTGCCACATCCATTGCACCGGATGATGGCTGGGCGACGTTGCTTGACAGCGAGCAACCGGTCTCGATGCAAGAAGATGTCCTGCACCGAGAAGTGTGGGCGCGACTTGAGGCGGAAAATGCTCCCTTCCGAGTCGTGACGCCAACAGGTCTGGCCTCCGCCCCGCTCGATCATTTCGACCGAATCCTGCTGGAATTGGCACGACCGGACTGGAAGAGCATGTCTTCCATCGTTGGACACGGGCTCGCCGCGAGCCTGGAGCCATACTTGCAGGTTGGAGAATTAATGCTGCGCGCCCGGCTCGTCGCGCTCGTGACGAATGGAGCACTTGTCGCGGATGGTGATCCTCGAGACATGAGGACATGTCGAATTAGGTTGCGCTAGAGCCAGATCACGCGGGCGCAGGCGAAAGCAGCGGCATCGCCGGGCTCCTGCGGCATTTGGCTTGCCGCCCTCCCCATGAAATCGAGCATCTAGCAGCGCGATAGTACGCCCGTTTCGGGTGCTTCTGCCGCCAGCACGACCCTCGCGCCCCGTCGGTCCGCGTGGTTGAATATGAGGAACCGACGTCGCGCAGACCGAGCCCCTCGCCAATGACAGGGCCGTCACATCGACTGAGCCTCTTTACAGAGTGATTTCATGAGCCTATCGCCAATTGTGACAGTGCGTCACAGGGAAGGCGAGGCGTTCCATGCTCGGCTGGTTTCAGGCCTTGCTGCCCAAGGAAGAGAAGTTCTACGACCTGTTCGAGGACCATGCGGAGACGCTGGTGGCCGGAGCCGAGGCGCTGGAACGCCTGCTCGGCGGCCAGGGCGACGCCAAGGCCGAGATCGCCCGGATCATGGCCGAGGAGCAGCGCGCCGACGACATTGCCCGCGACGTCATGCAGGCCGTCCGGCGCACCTTCATCACCCCCTTCGACCGCGGCGACATCAAATCGCTGATCTCGTCGATGGACGACGCCATCGACCAGATGCGCAAGACGGTGAAGGCCATCACCCTGTTCGAGGTGGCCGGCTTCGAGCCGCAGATGCACGCGCTCGGCATGACCGCCGTCGAAGCCGCCCGCAAGGTCAGGGAGCTTGTACCGCTGCTGCGGGCGATGAACCAGAACTCCGCGGCGACCTCGGCCCTGGTCGAGGCGATCTGCGCGATCGAGGAGCGGTCCGACGAGATCCACGACCAGGGGCTGAAGGCGCTGTTCGCCAAGCACCGGGTGAGCGACCCCATGGGCTATATCGCCGGAGCCGAGATCTACGAGCATCTGGAAAAGGTGGTCGACCGCTTCGAAGACGTCGCCAAGACGATCTCCGGCATCGTCCTCGAACATCTCTGAGCCAGACGAGGCCCGCCCGTGGACCTTTCAGCCGTCGCGCCGGTGCTCATCGTCCTGATCGCGGTCGCCCTGCTCTTCGATTTCCTCAACGGCCTGCACGATGCGGCCAACTCGATCGCCACCATCGTCTCGACCCGTGTCCTGGCGCCGCGCTACGCCGTCGCCTGGGCGGCGTTCTTCAATTTCATCGCCTTCCTGTTCTTCGGCCTGCATGTCGCGCAGACGGTCGGGGCCGGCATCGTCTCGACCGCGATCGTCGACGATCGCGTCATCTTCGGCGCGCTGATGGGCGCGATCAGCTGGAACGTGATCACCTGGATCGCCGGTATTCCGTCCTCGTCCTCCCATGCCCTGATCGGCGGCCTGGTCGGTGCCGGCGTCGCGAAGGCCGGCTTCGGCGCGGTGGTCTGGTCCGGCCTGATCAAGACCGGAGCCGCCATCTTCATGTCGCCGGCGATCGGCTTCCTGCTCGCCCTCCTGCTGGTGCTGATCGTCTCCTGGGCCTTCGTGCGGGTGACGCCGCAGCGGGTCGACGGCACGTTCCGCAACCTGCAATTCGTCTCCGCCTCGCTCTATTCGCTCGGCCATGGCGGCAACGATGCGCAGAAGACCATGGGGATCATCGCCGTGCTGCTGTTCTCGCATGGCCTGATGGGGGACAGGTTCGAAGTGCCGTTCTGGGTGGTCATCAGCTGCCAGGCGGCGATGGGCCTCGGCACGCTGTTCGGCGGCTGGCGCATCGTGCATACGATGGGCTCGAAGATCACCCGCCTGACGCCGCAGCAGGGCTTCTGCGCCGAAACCGGCGGCGCCATCACGCTGTTCTTGGCGACCTATCTCGGCATCCCGGTTTCGACGACGCATACGATCACCGGCGCGATCGTCGGCGTCGGTGCCGCCCGGCGGGTCTCGGCGGTCCGATGGGGTGTCGCGCGCCAGATCGTGGTAGCCTGGATCGTGACCATGCCGATGTCGGCGCTGATCGCCGCCGGGGTCTATTGGCTGACCGGACTTGGCTCGTGATGAGATGGGGAACGTGACGGGATCGGGATCATGACCGAGGCAGCACCGCCTCGGCCGGACGATGAACAGAACAAGGCGCGGGTCCGGCGGCAGTACGGCGCCCTGCCCTTCCGCATGGATCCGCAGCTCGAGATCCTGCTCCTGACGTCGCGCGAGACGCGGCGCTGGGTGATTCCCAAGGGCTGGCCGATGAAGGGCCTGAAACCCCGCCAGAGCGCCGCGCGCGAAGCGCTGGAAGAGGCCGGCGTCACCGGCAAGACCGGCAACAAGGCGCTCGGCAGCTATTCCTACATGAAGCTGCTGAAAAGCGGGCGGACCGTCCCCTGCATGGTCAAGGTCTTCGCGCTGCAGGTGCGCGATCAGCTGGAGACATGGCGCGAGCAGGATCAGCGCGAGCTCCAGTGGTTCACACCGGAAGCGGCCGCGGAGGCCGTTCAGGAGCCGGAGCTCGCCGCGATCATCCGCAGCTTCGCGGCCGCCCGCGCGGAAAAGGCGCGCAAGGCTGCCGCCAAGGCGGCGGCCGTCGCGATCAACAGCTAGCTTGCCGCCCGGGCGAGACCGAGGCGCGCCGAAAAGAAGGCGATGATCTCGTCGCGGGCGGCCAGCGTCGGCTGGCCCTGCTCGTCGATCAGATGCGCGGTGACCACGCTGTGCGGACAGACCACATGCTGGGCGAAGAAGGGCGCGACATCGGTATTGGCCGCACTGTCGGGCAGGACCCTGCCCTCGAAGCGGGGACCGAGCGCCTCGGCGTAGGCGCGGAACCGCTCGGCGCGGCAGAACTTGTCCCCGGCGAAACGATAGGCGAGAACGGTGAGGTCCTCCCGCTCCAGCCGCTCGCGGACGGCGGCGATCTCGTCCGGTGCGATTTCGAGGCCCGCCGGCTCGTTGAGCGGCAATGAGGGCTGAGCCAGGACCGGCGCGAGCATGGCCGGCTCCAGCATCATGGTCAGCGCGAAATTGCCGGTGAAGCACATGCCGATGGCCCCGACGCCCGGCCCGCCGCACTCACCATGCGCATGGCGGGCGAGCGCCCTGAGCCAGACCGTGACGGGGCTCGACTGGCCACCGGCGAAGGCGCGGAACTCCGCGCTGACGCAGGCCCGCTGGAACACCCGGCCGCCCTCCTCGGCACCCGGCACCGCCCCGTCGCGGCCGAACAGCGAAGGCATGTAGACGGTGAAGCCGGCATCGCGGAGCCAGCGGCTGAAGCGCGCGACTTCCGGGCTGATGCCGGGCATCTCGGTCATGACGATCACCGCGGGCCCCCGGCCCGCCACATGGACACGCTTGGTCACGTCGAGAAGCGTGATCTCGCGCGCGATGAAGTCGTCGAGCGGATCGTCGGTCCTGAGGTCGCGCGCCGTCATAGCCATCTGTCCTTCCCCTGACGAGGTCACATTCGCCCCCAGCATTGCCGCGCCGGCGGTCGCCCGCTAGTGTCGAAATCGACATTGTTGGGGGATATTTCGCCATGGCCCGAGTGATCGTGCTCGACCTGCCCGGTCGGATGGATTCGAGCTTTGCCATCACGCTCGACGCACTACGCACCGCCAATATCCTCAGCCGCGGCGGCGGGCGGCCCGAACCCTTCGCGATCACCGTCGCGAAAACCGGCCGGCCGGTACGCGAGAGCTTCGACACGGACGACATCGTGATCGTCCCGGGCCTCGGCGCGACCACCGAAGACGCGCTCGAGACACGCCTCGCGAGCGTCCCGGTGCGGCGCGCGATGGACCTGCTCAAGGCCGCCCGGCAAGCCGGCGCGACACTCGCGGCGTCCTGCGCCAGCACCTTCGTTCTCGCCGAGGCCGGCCTGCTGGCCGGCCGGCGCGCCACGACGACCTGGTGGCTCGCGCCCATCTTCCGCCGGCGCTATCCCGACGTCACGCTGCTGACCGAACAGATCGTCGTCGCGGACTGGCCGGTGGCGACCGCCGGCGCCGCGATGGCGCAGATGGACCTGATGCTGGCGGTCATCGCCAAGGTCGGCGGCGCGCGCCTCGCCGGCACGGCGGCGCGCTATCTGCTGCTCGACGCCCGCCGGTCGCAGGCCCCCTACATGGCGATCACCTTTCTCGCCGGACAGGACGACCGCATCGCCCGCGCCGAGAGCTGGCTGCGCGAAAATCTCGACCGGGACGTTGCGATGGACGACCTTGCAGCGGCGGCCGGCCTGACACCGCGCACCTTCGCGCGCCGGCTCGCGGCGGTGTGCGGCCTGTCGCCGGTGCGCTTCGCCCAGCGCGTCCGCACCGAAGTCGCCGTCACGCTGCTGCAGACCACGACCCTCGGCTTCGACGAGATCGCCCGGCGCGTCGGCTATGCCGAGCCGTCGACCTTGCGGCGCCTCATCAAGCGCGATGCGATGCGGCCGCCGTCCGGCCTGAGGGCACCACCGCAAACGGCGGCCCGCGATCATCGACCGTCAGGGTGATTGCGAAGCCGGCCGTTATCTGCACACACTGCGCACAACAAAAATGGGCCGCGTGACAGCGACAGGCCTTCCAGGGGAGGATTGCCGCCAATGCAAACCATTGGTTCTGCGGCCGCGTCCGATATCGCCTCCGCGCCTGCATTGCTCGCGGTGCGCGACATTTCCGTGCGTTTCGGCGGCATCGTCGCGCTCAACGGCATTTCGTTCGACGTCAAGGCCGGCGACGTCGTCGGCCTGATCGGGCCGAACGGTGCCGGCAAGACGACATTGTTCAACTGTCTCAGCCGCCTCTACATCCCGAACAGCGGCGACATCCTGTTCGAGGGCCGCTCGATCATGAGCGCGCCGCGCCACGCCATCGCGGCGATCGGCATGGGACGCACCTTCCAGAATGTCGCGCTGTTCGACCGCATGTCGGTGCTCGACAATGTCAAGGTCGGCTGCCACAGCCAGACGCAGCAGGGCTTCATGACGAGCGTGCTGCGGATCGGCGCGGTGCAGGCCGAAGAGCGGCGCATCGAGGAGCGCGCCCATGAACTGATCGCCTTCATGGGCCTGGAGGCCTTCGCCCATCTGCCGGCCGGCCCGCTGCCGTTCCCGATCCGCAAGCGGGTGGAGCTTGCCCGCGCGCTCGCGGCCAAACCCAAGCTGCTGCTGCTCGACGAGCCGGCCGCCGGCCTCAACCACGACGAGGTCGACGTGCTCAAGGACCAGATCCGCCGGGTGCGCGACCATCAGAAGGTCACGACGCTGCTGGTCGAGCATCACATGAGCCTGGTCATGTCGGTATCCGACAAGGTCGTCGCCATCGATTTCGGTCGCAAGATCGCCGACGGAACGCCGGCGGAGGTGCAACGCAACCCGGAAGTGATCCGGGCCTATCTCGGGACGGAGGCCGCCTGACATGCAGGTCGAGCTGCAGGAAAGGCCGGCGACGGCGCGGCCGCTGCTCGCGATCGACGGCCTGAAGGCCTTCTATGGCGGCACCGAGGCGCTGCACGGCATCAGCTTCAGCCTGCCGACGGGTGGCATCACCACCCTCCTCGGCGCCAATGGCGCGGGCAAGACGACGACGCTGCGCGCCATTTGCGGCATGGTCCGGCGCGAGGGCGAGGTGAGCTTCGACGGCCAGGCGATCGGCCGGCTCGCGACCGAGGACATCGTGCGGCTCGGCGTCGCCCACGTGCCCGAGGGCCGTGGCACCTTCACCGGCCTGTCGGTGGAGGAGAATCTCAAGATCGCGACCTATGGCCGGCGCGACAGAGCCCATGTGAAACGCGATCTCGATCTCGTCTTCACCTATTTTCCGCGCCTGAAGGAGCGCATCGCCCAGCAGGCCGGCACGCTTTCCGGCGGCGAGCAGCAGATGCTGGCGATCAGCCGCGCGCTGATGCTCGGGCCGCGCCTGATGCTGCTGGACGAACCCTCTTTCGGACTGGCGCCGCTGATCGTCCGGGAGATCTTCCACATCATGCGGCGGATCAACGAGGAGGCCGGCGTCGCCATGCTGCTGGTCGAGCAGAACGCGACGCTGGCGCTCGAGCTCGCCGACACCGTCTACGTGCTTGAGACCGGCAGCATCGTCATGTCCGGGACCGCCGACGAGATGAAGAACAACGAGGGCATCCGCCGCTCCTATCTCGGTTACTAGGCCGCAGCCGCACCGCTCAAGGCCGGGGAGCGGCCGACGCCCCGGGCCAAGGTCCTCACGCCAGGACCGCAAGACCCGCATGACGAGGATTTACAGACCCGACCGCAATCCGTTCCGACATATCCGAGCCACCAGATCAGAGGCAGTTCATGGAGCAGCTCATCCAGCAGATCGCATCGGGCCTTGCCAGCGGCGCCATCTACGCCCTGGTCGCCCTGGCCCTGGTGATGATCTTCACGGCGACCGACCATCTGAACTTCTCGCAGGGAGAACTCGCCATGTTCTCCACCTATCTGTGCTGGCAGCTCATCCAGTGGGGCATCGGCTTCTGGCCCGCCCTCGGCATCACCGTGGTGCTCTCCTTCCTGATCGGCGTGGCCATCGAGCGGATCATCCTGCGCCCCCTGCACAATGCCTCGGTGCTGTCGGTCGTCGTGGTGTTCATCGGCCTGCTCGCCATCTTCCATTCGCTCGCCGGGGCGATCTGGAGCCACACGATCAAGAACTTCCCCTCGCCCTTCCCGGATGTCGCCTTCTCGGGATCGGGCTATATCTCGTCGCACCAGATCGGCATGATCCTCGTCTCGCTGCTGATGCTGTTCGCGCTCTTCGCCTTCTTCCGCTTCACGCCGCTCGGCCTCGCCATGCGGGCGGCGGCGCAGAATCCGGTCTCGGCGCGGCTCGTCGGCATCAAGGTCGACTGGATGCTGGCGCTGGGCTGGGGCCTTGCGGCATCGATCGGCGCGGTGGCTGGCGCGCTGGTGGCGCCGGTCGTCTATCTCGAGCCGAACATGATGGCCTCGATCCTGCTCTACGGCTTTGCCGGGGCGCTGGTCGGCGGCATTTCCAGCCCCGGCGGTGCGGTGTTCGGCGGCTTCTTCGTCGGCGTCCTGGAAAATCTCGTCGCCTATTTCGGCAACCTCACCGAGAAGGCCTTCGGCATCTATATCGTCGGCAACGGCGAAAAGCTCACCGTCGCGCTGATCATCGTCATCACCATCCTCACCCTGAAGCCAGCCGGCCTGTTCGGCCGCACCACCGTGAAGAGGGTGTAGCGCCGTGACCTCGATCACCACCTCCAGCCATGTCTCGCCGGACGCCCAGAGCCCGATCGGTCGCTATGCCCTCATCGGGCTGCTGCTCGCCGCCGCGGCGCTGCCCTTCGTCGGCGGCAAGACCGGCCTGATCAGCAACTTCACCTTCCTGCAGCTCAGCCTGATGATCGTCTACGCGATCGCCGTGCTCGGGCTCAATCTCCTGACCGGCTTCAACGGCCAGATCTCGCTCGGCCATGGTGCGTTCTTTGCCGCCGGCGCCTATGTCGCGGCCATCCTGATGGACCGCTACGAGCTCAACTACCTCCTGACCCTGCCGATCGCGGCACTCTTCTGCTTCGCCGTGGGCTATCTGTTCGGCCTGCCGGCGCTCCGGCTCGAAGGCCACTACCTGGCGCTCGCCACGTTCGGCCTCGCGATCGCGGTGCCGCAAATGCTCAAATACCGGCATCTCGAGCCATTCACCCATGGCGTCATGGGCATCAACCTGATGAAGCCGGACGCGCCCTTCGGCCTGCCGCTCTCCTCCGACCAGTGGATGTATCTTGTCGTGCTGGCGGTCGCCGCGCTGATGTTCTGGTTCGCACGCAACCTGATCGACAGCCGGCCGGGGCGGGCCATGCGGGCAATCCGCGATCACTCCATGGCCGCGAGCACCATGGGTATCGACACGTCGCGCTACAAGGCGACCGTCTTCGGCATATCCGCGCTCTATACCGGCGTCGCCGGCGCGCTGCACGCGATCATCTTCGAGTTCGTCGCGCCCGACAGCTTCCGCTTCGAACTGTCGATCGCCTTCCTGGTCGGCGCGGTGGTCGGCGGCGTCGCCTCCCTGCCCGGCGCGGTGATCGGCGGCGTCTTCGTCCAGGTCATCGAGAAATATGCCGACGCCGCGACCAAGAAGCTGACCGCGGCCTTCCACCTGCCGATCGAGCTCGAACCCTGGACCCTCTACGGCATCACCCTGATCGTGCTGATCTATGTCATGCCGACCGGCATTGCCGGGGGCCTCGGCCAATTGTTCGCCTGGCTCAGACGCCGTTGAGCCCGTCGAACCATGCGGCGGCCTTGCCGCCGGCTTCCTTGACCACACGAAGAACTGCGAACGGCAGCAAGAACCGCAACCGGAGGAAATGCTCATGACGATCATCAAGCGCCGCACTGTCATATCCGGCCTCGGGGCGATGGCGCTCGCCCCGGTCTTCTCGCCAGCCATCGCCCAGAAGCGCTACGACGACGGCGCCTCCGACAGCGAGATCAAGATCGGCAACATCATGCCCTATTCGGGCAATGCCTCGGCCTATGGCGCGATCGGCCGGACCTCCGAAGCGCTGATGAAGAAGATCAACGACGATGGCGGCATCAACGGCCGCAAGGTCAACTTCATCACCTATGACGACGGCTACTCGCCGCCGAAGGCGGTGGAAATGGTGCGCAAGCTGGTCGAAGAAGACAAGGTGCTCCTTGTCTTCAACTCGCTCGGCACTCCCTCCAACACCGCAATCCAGCGCTACATGAACCAGCGCAAGGTGCCGCAGCTGTTCGTCGCCACCGGTGCGTCGAAATGGGGCAATCCGACCCAGTTTCCCTGGACCATGGGCTGGCAGCCCGACTATGCGACCGAAGCGGCGATCTACGCCAAGCACATCATCGCCAACGACCCCAATGCCAAGATCGGCGTGCTCATGCAGAACGACGACTACGGCAAGGACTATTTCAACGGCTTCAAGACCGGCCTCGGCCGGGCCAACGAGAAGGCGATCGTCCAGCTCTCGACCTACGAGGTGACCGACCCGACCGTCGACAGCCAGATGATCCAGCTGAAGAATTCCGGCGCCGGCGTGTTCTTCAACATCACCACGCCGAAATTCGCCGCCCAGGCCATCCGCAAGGCGGCCGAGATCAACTGGAAGCCGATCCACTATCTCAACAACGTCTCCTCCTCGTTCGGCTCGGTTCTGAAGCCGGCAGGCCTGGAGGCGAGCCAGGGCATCATCATCGCGCTCTACCGCAAGGACGCCAACGACCCGCAATGGACCAACGCAGCCGATGTCACCGGCTGGCGCGCATTCATGGCGAAATACATGCCCAATGCCGACCTGCGCGACGATGGCCACAATTACGGCTACTCGGTCGCCAGCACGCTCGTTCACGTCCTGAAAGCCTGCGGCGACAACCTGACGCGCGAGAACGTGATGAAGCAGGCCGCCAGCATTCGCGGCTACGAGGCTCCGCTGCTGCTGCCCGGCATCAAGATCAATACCAGCGCCACCGACTACTACCCGATCCAGTCGGTTCAGCTCGCCCGCGTCAAGGGCGAGACGTTCGAGCTGTTCGGCGACGTGCTGTCGAACGAGGGCGCCTGATCCGTCCGCAGCTTCGAGGCCGGGCGCCGCGCGCGTCCGGCCGCCGTCCTTCCGGAGGAAATCTCGATGTATGCAGGCAAGCATGCCCGCGAGCGCGCCGATCAGCCGGCCTATATCATGGCCGGCAGCCGCGAGGCGGTGACCTATGCCGAATACGAGGCCCGCACCAACCGGCTGGCCCATCTCCTGCGCGCCAACGGCCTCCAGCGGCTCGACCATTTCGCCGTGTTCATGGAGAACAATGTCCGCTTTCTCGAATGCTGCGGCGCCGGCGAACGCTCGGGCCTCTACTGCACCAGCATCAACTCCTACCTGACCGCGGGCGAGCTCGCCTACATCGTCAACAACTGCGAAGCCAAGGTGCTGATCACCTCCAGGGCGAAGCTCGCGGTGGCGACCGAAGCGCTGGCCGAGTGTCCGGCGATCCGGCTCTGCCTGATCGCCGATGGCCCGAGCCAGGGACGCTTCGTCAATCTGGACGAGGCGACGGCGGACCTGCCGGCGACGCCGATCGCCGACGAATGGCTCGGCACCGCCATGCTCTATTCGTCGGGCACCACCGGCAGGCCGAAAGGCATTCTCCGGCCGCTGCCGGAGAACCCGCCGGCACAGCCATTGCCGCTCTACGACTTCCTCAACACGCTCTGGCAGTGCCGCGAAGGCATGATCTACCTGTCGCCCGCGCCGCTCTACCATTCGGCCCCGCAGGGCAATGCCGCGCTCGCCATCCGCAACGGCGCGACCATCATCGTCATGGAGCAGTTCGACCCCGAGCACTATCTGGCGCTGGTCGAGGAATTCAAGGTCACGCACAGCCAGCTCGTACCGACCATGTTCAGCCGCATGCTGAAACTGCCCGAGGCGGTGAGACGGCGCTACGATCTCTCCTCGCTCGAATATGTCGTGCATGCGGCCGCGCCCTGCCCGGCCCAGGTCAAGGAGGAGATGATCGCCTGGTGGGGACCGATCATCCATGAATATTACGCCGCGACCGAAGCGATGGGGCTGACCGCCTGCGACAGCCACGAATGGCTCGCCCATCGCGGCACGGTCGGACGGGTGCTGCTCGGCGACCTGCATGTGCTCGACGAGAACATGCAGCCCTGCCCGAAAGGCGAAGCGGGCGAGCTCTGGTTCAAGACCGCCAATCCCTTCGTCTATTTCAACGATCCCGACCGCACGGCCCAGTCGCGTTCGGAGGACGGCACCATGACGACGGTCGGCGATGTCGGCTATGTCGACGACGACGGTTTCGTCTACCTGACCGACCGCTCCACCTTCATGATCATTTCCGGCGGGGTGAACATCTATCCGCAGGAATGCGAGAACCTGCTCGTCACCCACCCGAAGGTCGCCGACGCCGCCGTGTTCGGCGTGCCCAACGAGGAGTTCGGCGAGGAGGTCAAGGCGGTGATCCAGCCCATGCCCGGCGTTGCCGCAGGGCCCGCCTTCGCCGAGGAGCTGATCGCCTTCTGCCGCCGGCATCTTTCGCCGCAGAAATGCCCGCGCTCGATCGACTTCGACCCGGCGCTGCCGCGCCTGCCGACCGGCAAGCTCTACAAGAAGGGCCTGCGGGACCGCTACTGGGGCGATCGGCGCAGCCGCATCGTCTGAAGACGCGAGCCCCCGCCGCCGGCTGCCAAGGCATCCGGCGGCGGGGGCACCGCAGCGTCAGGCAACCAGCGTCTTCAACGCTCCGACGGCTTCGATCGTGCGGGCGCACGCGGCCGCGGCCTCGGTGCCCTTGACCAGGAAATGAGCACGGAAAAAGGCCTGGTGCTCGGCATGTTCGTGGAACTGCTGCGGCGTCAGCACGGCCGAGATCACCGGCACCTCGGTATCGAGCTGCACGCGCATCAGGCCGCTGATGACCGCATCGGCGACGAATTCATGCCGGTAGATGCCGCCGTCGACGACAAAACCCGCCGCGACGATCGCCCGGTAGCGCCCGCTGCGGGCGAGCAGCTTCGCCTGCAGCGGGATCTCGAAGGCGCCGGGCACCTCGAAGAGGTCGACGAGGGTTTCGGCAATGCCCCGCCGTTCGAGCTCGGCCAGGAAGGCCAGGCGGCACTGGTCGACAATGTCCCTGTGCCACGTCGCCTGGACGAAGGCGATGCGGCTGCCTGCGCCGACGACGGGATCGGCGGCGGCGATCATGCTTTCGGAGTTCACGAAGGTCTGATTCATGGTTGTCCTCAATCGGTGAGACCAGAATCAGGACGTACGGGCTCGACGTCGCGGCGTGCCGCCAAGCGGCTCGTCCCGACGTGGATATCCCGTTCTCTTTCATCCGGACTATGACCGTCGGCCTCGGAATCGCACCGAAGTCTGCTGACCCCGCCGGCAGGCCGGCAGGCGCTCGCGGGCTCCGCGCGGCGAACCGCGCTTACCGCCGGTGGGGACTTCCACCCCGCCCTGAGAACGTTGCGCCGCCCTCGCCGGGCGGCGCGACCGCATAGTTCCAGGGCGGGCGGCATGGCGTCAAGCGCACGCCACGTGCTTCAGACGCGCGAGCGGTCGTTGAGGCCACAGGCGACGAAACCGCCATCGACCGCCAGGATCTGGCCGGTAATGTAGCTGGACCGCTCGCCGTCGACGAGGAAAGCCACGGCCTCGGCGATCTCGGCGGGCGTGCCGTAACGCTCCAGCAGCACCTTGTCGTTCCACTGCTCGCGAATCGCAGCGGTGTGGATGGCGGCCACCATCGGCGTCTCGATCGGCCCCGGCGCGACGCTGTTGACGCGGATGCCGTAGCGGGCGAGCTCCACCGCCATGATGCGGGTGAGATTGACCACCGCCCCTTTCGAAGCGCCATAGGCGGAGCGGCCGATATTGCCGGTGAGACCCGACACCGAGGCGATCGTGCAGATGGCCCCGCCGCCCGAGGCGCGCATGGCCGCGGCCGCCGCCTTGGCGATGATGAAGGTGCCGATCACGTTGATCTCATGGATCTGGCGGAACATCTCCGCCGTCGTTTCCAGGAGCGGCACGTCGCGGCCGATGCCGGCCGAGGTGACGAGCCCTTTCAGCGGACCGAAATCGCGCTCGGTCTCGGCCACGAGACGGGTCATCGCGGCCTCGTCGGTCACGTCGCCCTGCACCAGCCGAAAACGGCCGGCATGGCCGGCGAGCTGCGCCTCGGCAGCCGCGATCGCCTTGGCGTCGCGATCAGTGCCAACCACCGTCCAGCCCCGCGCGAGCAGAAGCTCGACGCTCGCAAGCCCGATTCCCGAAGCCCCGCCCGTGACGATCGCCACGCGTTGTCCGGCCGCTGCCGCCATGATCCTGTCCTTCCTTGTCCCAGCACGATGTCGTGTCTGGCGCTCGTCAGCCGAGCGCCTCGAGCACCAGTTCCACGGTCATCAGGACCGGGTTGTCGCCCCGCTGCAGCCGCCCTTCGGCAAGGCCGCCGGTATAGTCGACCAGCGCCACGTCGAGGGTGGCTTCCAGCCCGCCGCCGGGGCCAGGTTCGACGCGACCCGCGCGCACCGCCATTTCGGTGGCGAAGGGCTCGACCGTCCGGCCGTCGTCGAAGCGGGCGCCGATAATGCTGCCGACACCGCCGTGCAGTCGCGCCCGGCCGATGCCGCGATCACGGCAGAACTGTTCGAGGAGCCCGGCCATGTCGCGGTTCGGCCGCAGCCTCAGCGCGAAGACGCGGGCCCCGGCGGCGCTGCCCCGGGCAGTTTCCGGCACCGGGCCGAACAGCTTGAAGCCGGTCTCCGCGTCCGGTTCGGCGGCGAAGCCGGCGCCATCGAGGCCAAGGGCCTCGACCTCGAAGCTCTCGGCAACGATCGTCCCCTCGGGCAGGATGTGGCCGCCATTGCGCCGACCGTCCGCCTCCTGCCACAGCGCATGGCAGTGGAAGAAGGGCTCGCCGTCGCGACGGCCGAAAGTCATGGCCGCCGTCGACAGCCGGGAGATGCCGTCCGGTCGGAACACGGCGCTGTAGAAGGCCGCATGGTCGGGCGTCTCGGACAGTGCCGGCATGACATAGGCAAACGGCGACAGCGCGCCGCCCGCGGCGTTGAGGACCCCGCTCTCGTAGCCGCGCGCGGCAAAGCCCCGGCGCACCGCCTCGAGCAGCGGCTCGCCGGCCTCCACCATGAAGCTGAAGCTCTCGCCCCGCGCCTCGACCCACTGGATCGGGTCGGCATGGGCCGGTCCCGGCTGCTTGATCTGGCGCATGGCGTCAGGCCCTCGCCGCGATCTGGTCGAGAAGGCCCCGCGCCTCCAGCTCGTCCCGAACGAGACGCTTCGGCACCTTGCCGTAGCCCGATTTCGGCAGCTCGTCCCAGAAGAAGAAGCGCTTCGGCATCTTGTAGCGCGGGATCTTGTCGGCGAGGAAGGCCGCCATCTCGGCCTCGGTGACCGGTTCGCGCGCAACGCAGACGGCGACGCCCACTTCGCCCCAGACCGGATCGGGCACGCCCAGAACCGCTACCTCGCCGATGGCCGGATGGGTCAGGATCTTCTCTTCGACCTCGCGCGGATAGATGTTCGAGCCGCCCGATATGTACATGTCGGAGGCCCGTCCGGTGATGTAGACGAAGCCCTCATTGTCCATGTGGCCGAGATCGCCGGTGCGGAACCAGCCGTCGCGGAAGGACTTCGCATTGGCGTCCGGATTGTCGTAATAGCCGGCGAAGACGGCCGGACCGATGACGCAGATCTCGCCGGTCTCGAAGGGGCTGAGCTCCCTGCCCTCATCGTCCTGGATCTGCACCTCCATGCCGGTGCGCTCGAAACCGCAGGTGCCGATGCGGGCGCCCGGGCTGTCGTCCGGATCGTGCAACGCCGGCGGCAGCACCGTGATGTTGCCGGTCACCTCACCGAGCCCGAAATATTGCACCAGCACCTTGCCGAGCTTGCCAAGGGCAGCCTTCTGGTCCTCCCGGTACATCGGCGCGCCGGCATAGATGACATAGCGCAGCGAGGAATGGTCGTGGGTATCGACCGCGGGATGCTCGACCAGCATCTTGAGAATGGTCGGCACGGTGAAGATGTTGCTGACCTTGTGCGCGGCGATGAGGCGGAAGGCCTCGTCGACATCGAAGCGCTCGGTCGGCAGGAGGATGGTCGGCACGCCGCGGGCGGCCTGCACGAGCTGGTGCACGCCCGCGCCATGCGACAGCGGCGCGACCACCAGCGAGGCGTCGGCTTCCGTCGTGCCCGGCATCAGGTCGCACAGGTGGTTGGTGATCACGAAGGCCATCTGGCCATGCGTCAGCACCGCCGCCTTGGAGCGGCCGGTCGTGCCGGAGGTGAAGAAGAACCAGCAGGGGTCGTTGGCCTCGACCGCCTGATTGGCGACCGCCGTGCCGCGATGGCTGGCGATCACAGCGCCGAGGCTGGTCTCGGCGAAAGCCGCCTCGCCGATCGACCAGGTGAAGGCGAGCGTCGGGCTGCCAGCCGCCACCGCCGCCGCGTGGTCGGGGAAGTCGGCATGGCAGAGGAAGGCCTTGGCGCCCGAGGCGCCGGCGAGATAGGCGACCTCGTCCGGCATCAGCCGGAAATTGGTCGGCACCCAGACGGCGCCGATGCGGAAGGCCGCGAACATCGACCAGAACATCTCGGCGCAGTTCTTCGAATGCACCAGGATGCGGTCGCCCTTGCCGATGCCGCGCGCGCGCAGGCCGGCGGCGAGGGCCGACACCTCGCCGTCGATCTCCTTCCAGCTCCATTGCCGGCCAGCCCAGATGAAACCGGGCCGCTCGCCGTGGCGGCGGGCGTTCTGGGTCAGGACGTGGGCAAGGTTCATCACCCGGTTGCTGCAGCGGGCAACGCCGCCGGTCGGTGCGATCGTCGCCATGCTGGCTCCGGTGCCGGTCATTTCGAGCGCTCCAGGATCGAGACGTAGTTGGCCACCGCCGCGCCGCCCATGTTGAAGACGCCGCCGAGAGCGGCACCGGGCAGCTGCATCTCGCCCGCTTCACCCATCAGCTGCATGGCGACCATCACGTGCTGCGAGACGCCGGTGGCGCCGAGCGGATGGCCGCGCGACTTCAGGCCGCCGGAAAGATTGACCGGCAGCCGGCCGCCACGCGAGCTCTGGCCCTCGCGCGCCACGCGCCAGCCCTGGCCGGGCTCGGCGAGGCCCATGGCTTCGTATTCGATCATTTCGGCGACGGTGAAGCAGTCGTGGGTCTCGACCAGGTCGAGGTCGTCGATGGAGATGCCGGCATCCTCGCGCGCCTTCGTCCAGGCACGGCGGGCGCCTTCGAAGGCGATCGGGTCGCGGCGCGACAGGGGCAGCATGTCGTTGGCATGGCGCCGGGCGCGGAACGAAATCGCCCGCTCGAGGCTCTGGGCGGTCTCGGCATCAGCGACGACCAGCGCCGCAGCCCCGTCGGAGACGAGCGAGCAGTCCGTGCGGCGCAGGGGGCCGGCGACCAGCGGGTTCTTCTCGGACACCGTGTTGCAGAAGTCGAAGCCGAAATCCTTGCGCATGTGGGCAAGCGGATTGGACAGGCCGTGGACGTGGTTCTTGGCGGCGATCATCGCGAGCTCCTCGCTGCGATCGCCGTAGCGCTGGAAATAGGTCTGTGCGATGCGACCGAAAATGCCGGCAAAGCCGGCATCGCCCGCCTCCTCCTTGCGATAGCAGGCGGTGAGCAGGATATCGCCGAGCTCGGCCGAGGCCGTGGCGGTCATCTTCTCCGCGCCGATCACCAGCGCGATCCGGCCGCGGCCGCTTTCGATGAAGTCGAGCGCGGCGTAGAGCGCGGCCGAACCGGTCGCGCAGGCGTTTTCAAGATGGGTCGAGGGCACATAGGCAAGCTCGGGTACGTTCAGCGCGACCAGCGAGCCCTCGAAAGCCTGGCGCGAGAAGCCGTTGTTGTAGACGCCGACGGTGATGGCATCGACGTCCGATGGCGCGACCCCGGCATGTTCGAGCGCATCGGCTGCGACCCGTCCGATCAGGCTCTCGACATCAGGCTCCTCGAGCCGGCCGAAGGGAGTGTGCGCCCAGCCGACGATTGCTGCGCCTTTGCCCATGATGGTCATCTCCTCTCACTGGACCGGCGCAGCGCGGCCTGCGCTGTCGGGCCGGTCGTCATCTTCACCTCGCCACGGCCGGCGAAATCCTTCAGGCGCGCCTCGAGGCGCCGCACTTCGGCCTGGAGCAGTTGCACCAGATAGGCCTCGCGGTCGGGCTGCATGCGGCTCTCGATGGCGGCGAGCGACAGGCAGCCGTCCGGCCGGCCCTGCGCATCGCGCACCACCATGCCGATGCCCCAGGAGCCGGGAAACAGCAGGCCACGATTGAAGCCGTAGCCCTTCTCGCGCGCCTCGGCGACGAGATCATCGATCACCGGGCGCGTCAGCATCGGGTAGCGCTCGGCCAGCCAGCCGGCATTGGCGGCCAGCGATTCCTCGACCTCCTCGTCGGAGAGCGCGGCAAGCAGCGTGATGCCGCCGGCACCGGCGCCGAGCGGATGGCGATCGCCGGCCGCCAGGACATGCGAGCGGATCGGATAGGGCCCGTCCTCGCGATGCAGGCAGATCACCGTCCAGTCGCGGCGGATCTGGATGAAGGCGGCATCGCCGGTCTCCTGGGCGAGGCGCGTCGCGCCTTCAAGGCCAAGGCGATGCAGGCCGAAACGCTCGGCGGCGAGCGTTCCCAGCACATAGGTCTCGGGCCCGAGGAAGTAGCGGCGGGTCAGCGGATCCTGTTCGGCGAGGCCCGCTTCGATGAGGCCGACGAGGATGCGCCGGCAGGTCGGCTTGGTCAGTCCGGAGGCTTCGACGAGAGCGGCGAGACCGGCGCCGGCGGCGCCATGACCGGCGACCAGACGCAGCAGAGCGACGGCACGGCCGATGCTCTGCGTCCCGGTCGGCTCCAGTTCACCCTCGGCGCGGGCATTTTCCGCACGATCCATATTGTGGACCCGTTTCCTCGCTATTTGCCGTTGACAAGTCCGCGATTGCGCGGCAACCGTCAACTAGAAAAATGACGGAAGCAAATTGGTCCAATATATGGACCAATGATCCGGCAGAAATCGCTGCCTGACAGGCGCATGAACGGGGTTGACGGCGGCAATGCCTCGGCCCTTCGTCATCAGGCTGGTTTCAACGATGCGGCGTCTCGGTCAAAGGCGCCGCCGACATCCTGGGAGGATGAAGACGATGACCAAGGCTTCTTGGAGCAAGATCTCGCGGCGCAGCTTCGCGGCGGGCACAGGTGCCCTCGCCGTCTCGACCTTTGCCATCGGCAAGGCGCGGGCGGCCGAGTTCACCTACAAGTTCGCCAACAACATGCCGATCAACCACCCGACCAATACGCGGGCGCAGGAAGCTGCGGCGAAGATCAAGGAAGAGACCGGCGGCCGCTTCGAGCTGCAGATCTATCCCTCCAGCCAGCTCGGCTCCGACACCGATACGCTCGGCCAGATCCGTTCGGGCGCGGTCGACTTCTTCACCCTGTCCGGCCTGATCCTGTCGACCTTCGTGCCGGCAGCCTCGATCAACGGCGTCGGCTTCGCCTTCAAGGACTACGACACCGTCTGGAAGACCATGGACGGCAAGCTCGGCGAGTATGTCCGCGCCGAGATCGCCAAATCGCGCTCGATCATTGCCTTCGACAGGCCCTGGGACAATGGTTTCCGCCAGACCACCACGTCGAACAAGCCGATCGTCACGCCGGCCGACCTCGCCAATCTGAAGATCCGCGTCCCGCCCTCGCCGCTCTGGACCTCGATGTACAAGGCCTTCGGCTCGGCGCCGACCTCGATCAACTTCAACGAGGTCTACAGCGCCCTCCAGTCCAAGGTGGTCGACGGCCAGGAGAACCCGCTCGCCATCGTCTCGACTGCCAAGCTCTATGAAGTCCAGAGCTTCTGCTCGCTCACCAACCACATGTGGGACGGCTTCTGGTTCCTGGCCAACCGGCGCAACTGGGAAGCGCTGCCGGAGAACATCCGGGGCATCGTCGCCAAGCACATCAATGCCGCCGCGCTCCTGCAGCGCGCCGACATCGCCAAGCTCAACGACACCGTGCAGACCGAACTGACCGGCAAGGGCATGAAGTTCAACACGGTCGATCCGGCGCCGTTCCGCGAGAAGCTGAAGGCTGCCGGCTTCTATACCGAATGGAAGGGCAAGTTCGGCGACGCCGCCTGGGCAATGCTCGAAGGCTCGGTCGGCTCGCTCGGCTGACGCCATGCACACGGCTTCCGAATTTGCGGTGCCCGCCGATCCGGCGGCACCGGCCGCCCGGTCCTGGTTGGCGACGGCCGACCGGGTGCTGGGTCTCATCGTCGAGATCCCTGCTGCCATCCTGGTGCTGGCGGAAGTCGTCGTGCTGTTTTCCGGCATCGTCGCCCGCTACGTCTTCCACGCACCGCTGATCTGGTCAGACGAACTCGCCTCGACCTTGTTCCTCTGGCTCGCCATGCTCGGCGCGGTGATCGCGCTGAGGCGCGGCGAACATATGCGCATGACCGCGCTCGTCGCGCGGCTCGGGCCCAAGAGCCGCGGCTTCTTCGACGCGCTCGGCGTCGTCGCCGGCCTCGGCTTCCTCCTGCTGATTGCGGAGCCCGCCTTCGAATGGGCCCTGGAGGAAAGCTTCATCGTCACCCCCGCCATGGAGATTTCCGCGGCTTGGCGCGCCAGCGCCTTTCCGATCGGCATCGGCCTCATGGTCATCTTCTCGCTGATCCGCCTGGCCACCCGCACAAGCCTTGCCCATGCCGCCATGGCGCTGGTGCTGGTCGGCGCAGTCATTGCCGGCTTCTGGATGATCGGCCCGACGCTGAAGACGCTCGGCAACTACAACCTGATCATCTTCTTCGTCGGTGTCGTCGGCACCTCCGTCTTTGCGGGCGTGCCGATCGTCTTCTCCTTCGCGCTCGCCACCTTCGGCTATCTCGCGCTGACGACGCGGGTGCCGACCATGGTCATGGTCGGCCGCATGGACGAGGGCATGAGCCATCTCATCCTGCTCGCCGTGCCGCTTTTCGTCTTTCTCGGCCTGCTGATCGAAATGGCCGGCATGGCCAAGGCGATGGTGCGCTTCCTGGCGAGCCTCCTCGGCCACGTCCGCGGCGGCCTCTCCTATGTGCTGATCGGCGCCATGTATCTGGTGTCGGGCATCTCCGGCTCGAAGGCGGCCGACATGGCCGCCGTCGCGCCGGCGCTGTTCCCGGAAATGAAGGCGCGCGGCGCCAAGCCCGGCGACCTCGTCGCCCTGCTCTCGGCGACCGGTGCCCAGACCGAGACCATTCCGCCGAGCATCGTGCTGATCACCATCGGCTCGGTTACCGGCGTCTCGATCGCGGCCCTGTTCACCGGCGGCCTGGTGCCTGGCCTGGTGCTTGCCATCGGCCTCTGCTTCGTCGTGGCGCGCCGCTACCGCAACGACGACCTCAGCCAGGTCAAGCGCGCGCCGGCGGCCGAGATCATGAAGAGCTTCGTCATCGCCCTGCCGGCGCTGGCCCTTCCCTTCCTGATCCGCGCGGCGGTGGTCGAAGGCGTTTCGACGGCGACGGAAGTCTCGACCATCGGCATCGTCTATTCCCTGATCGTCGGCCTGCTCGTCTATCGCCAGTTCGACTGGTCGCGGCTCGGCACCATCCTCGTCGACACCGCCGCGCTGTCGGGCGCGATCCTGATCATCATCGGCGCCGCTTCGGCCATGGCCTGGGGCCTCACCCAGTCCGGCTTCTCGCGCACGCTGGTCGAGATCATGACGCATCTGCCGGGCGGCGCCATCGGCTTCATGGCCGTGTCGATCGTGGCCTTCATCGTGCTCGGCAGCGTGCTCGAAGGCATTCCTGCCATCGTGCTGTTCGGGCCGCTGCTGTTCCCGATCGCCAAGCTCGTCGGCATCCACGAGGTGCACTATGCCATGGTCGTGGTGCTCGCCATGGGCCTCGGGCTGTTCGCCCCGCCCTTCGGCGTCGGCTATTACACCGCCTGCGCTATCGGCAAGGTCAATCCGGACGAGGGCATGCGGCCGATCTGGGCCTACATGCTCGCGCTCCTCATCGGCCTCATCGTCGTGGCGGCCGTGCCGTGGTTCTCCATCGGCTTCCTGAAAGCATGACCATGCGCCTGAAAGATCGTGTCGCCATCGTCTTCGGGGCCGGCTCGTCCGGCCCCGGCTGGGGCAACGGCAAGGCCGCCGCCGTCACCTATGCGCGCGCCGGCGCGAGGCTCGTCTGCGTCGACATGATCGAGGCGGCCGCCGAGGAGACGGCCACGCTCATCTGCGGCGAAGGCGGCGAAGCCATCGCCGCGGTCGCCGACACGACCGACCTTGCCGCAGTCGAGGCGGCGGTCGCCACCGCGATCGGCCGCTTCGGCCGGATCGACATCCTGCACAACAATGTCGGCGTCGTGCTGCATGGCGGCCCGGTCGAGCTCGACGAAGAGGCCTTCCAGCGCAATCTCGATATCAATATCGGCTCGGTCTACCGCACCGCCAAGGCGGTGCTGCCGCATTTCATCGCGCAGAAGAGCGGCGTCATCATCAACATCTCCTCGCTCGCCGCGCTGCGCTGGACCGGCTATCCCTATTTTGCCTACTACACCGCCAAGGCGGCGGTGAACCAGGCGACCGTCGCGCTCGCCCTGCAATATGCCCCGCACGGCATCCGCGCCAATTGCGTGGTGCCCGGGCTCATCGACACGCCACTCATCTACAAGCAGATCTCCAGCCAGTATGCGAGCGCCGAGGAGATGGTGGCCGCCCGTGGCCGAGCTGTGCCGCTCGGCCATATGGGCACCGCTTTCGACGTCGCCAATGCCGCCCTGTTCCTCGCTTCGGACGAGGCGAGTTTCATCACCGGCGTGAACCTGCCCGTCGATGGTGGCCAGAGCTGCGCGGTGCCCTCGCCGATGTGACCGGCACGGCTGCGAGACCGATTCAGGACTTTGCAGAAAGCCAAAATCTCTCAGCATCTTGCCGTTCACTTCACAGGTCCTGTCGAGCCGCGCGGAACGCGCGGCTCATGTCCCGATTCCGCATGAAGAACAAGCGCGTCCTGCGCCGGGGCCGCGGGCTTGGATCAATCGGCGCGCGCGGAACCGCAGCGGCTCGCCGGCCACAGGCGGTTGTGCTATCGTACCGTCCATGGCTCGCTCCGGCAGGTTCCTTCTTGCGCTCCTGGCCCTGCTGCCGCTCATGTCCGGCGGCGCCATGGCGCGCGGCCTCGGCCGGGAGAACCCCTGGGCCAGCGATCACATCACGGACCTGCCGCGCGACATCAGGGCCAGCGTCGCACGCCAATATCCGGGCTGCGAGCCGGCCCGCGCACAGCATGGCTTCGCCCGCTACCTGACAACGCCCGGCGCCCATCCCGATTTCGTCGCCCTGCATTTCGATCTGTTCGGCTGCAGCGACCGCAGCGCAATCTGCACCAGTTCGGGCTGCCTGCACCAGGTCTATGCCGCGACGCGGGCGGGCTATCGCCTCGTCTATAGCGGCCATATCGACGATATCGAGCTCAGGCTCGTCGGCGGCCGCCCGGCCGTCGCCCTGTCCTGTACAGGCGCGATCGGCGCCTGCCGCATCCTGATCTGGAACGGGCGCCGCTTCCGGTAGCGGCGCATTCAGCCGGGCTGGCGGTTGATCATTTCGGCGCAGGCATAGCCGAGCCAGGCCGCCCCCAGCGACCCCGCGATCACACCGGCCAGATAGGCGAAGGCCGAAACGGAACCGGTCTCCAGGAACAGCAGGAAGGTTTCGAGGCTGAGCGAGGAGAAGGTGGTCAGCCCCCCGCAAAAGCCGGCCATCACGAACTGGCGGCCGACCAAGCCCACGGGCAGGCGCCCTCCTGGACCGGTGAGGCCGGCAAAGGCGGCGATGACGAAGCAGCCGAGCAGGTTGACGACGGCCGTGCCGGCGAGCGGTCCGAGATGCGGGGTCGCCACCGCCACGGTTCCCGCCAGGAAACGCAGCAGCGAGCCGAGCGCGGCACCGCAGCCGACCGCCGCACAGACCTTCAGGCCCGGCCCGCCGCCCGCCATGAATCAACCGAGCCCGCTGGCGGCGAGACCGTAGCCGCCCGCAACCGCCGCCAGCGACAGGCCGGCCGACAGGATGACGTTGAACAGCGCGCGCGACCGCTCGCCCGCCAGTCCGAGATCAAGCGTCTGCAGGGCGAAGGAGGAAACGGTGGTATAGCCGCCAAGCAGGCCGGTGAAGACGAACGCCCGGAACGCGTCGCTGTCGAAGATGCCGCCCTTGGACCGCGCGAGACCGGCCAGCACGCCAATGGCGAAGGCGCCGCTGACATTGACCGCCAGCGTGCCCCACGGAAAGGCCAGGCCCCAGCGCTGGCCGACCGCCGTCGCGAGGGCGATGCGGGCCAGACCGCCGGCGCAGCCGCCGGCGAGTACCAGAAGTGAAGCCTGAAGGGTCAGAGCCATCGCGCATCCCGCTCGCCGGCTCAGATGCGCCGAGTCCCGAGGCCGGCGCAAGGCCGGCAGGCGAGGCCCTGCCGGCCCGCCGGCGCTCAGGCCAGGAGGTCGGCGAGCGTCAGCGCGATGACCGTCGTCGCCTTTTCAAGATCGCTCAGGCGCAGCCGCTCGTCGGCACGATGCGCATTCGCTTCCTCGATCGATTTCGGGCCCGCGCCGTAAAGCACGACCGGAACACCGCGCGCCGCATAGAGCCGCGCATCGGTATAGAGCGGCACCCCGGTCGTCCCGACGGCTTCGCCGAAGACCTCGCTCGCATGGCCGGCAATGAGCGCGGCCATGCGCTTGGCCTCCGGCGTCGGCCGCAACGGCTCGGCGAGCAGGATGCGCCGCACGAAGACGCGGGCCTTGGAGTGGCTGCCGGCCGCCCGGGCGATGAGCGCGCGCAGGTCCGCCTCGACGGTGGCGGGATTTTCCTCCGGGATCATGCGCCGGTCGAGCCGGAAGGAGATCCGGTCCGGCACGACATTGGTGTTGATGCCGCCCTGGATCAGCCCGACCGTGATCTGCGGGCTGCCGGTGCCGGGCATGGCGGAGGCGCTGCGCTGCAAGGCGGCCCGTTCGCCATAGAGCGCGGCGAGGATCGGCGTCGCTGCTTCCAGCGCGTCGATGCCGGTCGCGGGGATCGCCGCATGCGCCGACTTGCCCTCGACCACCACCTCGAGATGGAGGCAGCCATTATGCGCCTCCACGACCGCGTAGCTGAAGCCGGCCGAGAGCGCCATGTCCGGTCTGGAAATGCCCTCGGAGAGAAGCCAGCCGGGGCCGACCTCGCCTCCGGCCTCCTCGTCATAGGTCAGGTGCAGCTCGACCGTGCCCTTGAGCGGCAGGCCAGACCGCTTCAAGGCATCGAGCGCGAAGGCATAGGTCGCGAAGTCGGACTTCGACACCGCGACGCCGCGACCATACATCCAGCCGTCGACGATCGCCGCGCCGTAGGGATCCTGGGTCCAACCCTCGCCCGGGGGCACGACATCGCCATGGGCGTTGAGCGCAATGACCGGGCCGTCACCGAAACGGTGGCGGACGATGAGATTGGTGACCGAGATCATGCCGTGCTGCTTGACCAGCGTGTCCGGCACGGCGTGGCGTTCGACCGTGAAACCCAGCCGTTCGAGCTCTCTGGCTGCTACCGCCGCATGCGGCGCGCAGTCGCCGGCGGGATTGTCCGAGGGCTGCCTGACGAGCGCGGCAAGGAAGGCGACCTCGTCGGCGAAACGCTCCGTCACGAGCGCGCCCAGCCGGGATGACCTTGGTGACGTCATGGGAAGGTCCTTCAGGTGTCGAGATGATCGAGGAAGTCGGCGAGCACCCGCGCGGCGGCGTCGATGTCGCCGGGCGCGGCATATTCGTCCGGATGGTGGCTGAGGCCGCCGCGGCAGCGCACGAACAGCATGGCGAAAGGCAGGATGCCCCGGAACGCCATGGCGTCGTGGCCGGCACCGCTGGCCAGCGCGATGGTGGCGCAGCCCTGGCGCTCGGCGGCCGCCGCAAGCCCCGCGGACAGTCGGGCGTCGCAAGGCGCGGCCAGGGCCTCGTAAGTCATGGCGATGGCGCAGCCGATACCGCGCGCCGCCGCGGCGGCCTCGGCCTCGTCCGCAATGGCCGACAGCGCGGCCCGCCGGTCAGCGTCGGACGAACTCCTGAGGTCGAGCGTCAGCCGCACCCTGCCGGGAACCGTGTTGACGGCGCCGCCAGGCGTCTCGATCTGGCCGACGGTCGCGACGAGGCCGGGGGTCGACCGGGCCCGACGCTCGATCAGCAGGATGATCTCGGCGGCGGCGGCGAGCGCATCGGCGCGCAGGTCCATCGGCGTCGTGCCGGCATGGCCAGCCCTGCCGGTCAGCGTGATCGTGCCGCGCGAGGCGCCGCTGATGGCGGTGACGACGCCGACCGCAAGGTCCCGTGCCTCCAGCACCGGCCCCTGCTCGATATGCACCTCGACATAACCGAGGGTCCTGGCCGGATCGCGGGCGATCGCAGCGATCGCGGCGGCATCGCAGCCGAAGGCGGCGAGCGCCTCGCGGCGGCTGACGCCGTCGCCGTCGCACTCGTCGAGCACGGCGGGTTCGAAGCGGCCGGCCATGGCCCGCGAGCCGCCGAGCGTGCTGGTGAACCGCACGCCCTCCTCGTCGCCGAAAGCGGCAAGCTCGATGGCGAAGGGGTAGCGCCGGCCACGCCGGTGCAAGGCGCGGATCACCTCGAGGCCGGTGACGACACCGAGATTGCCGTCGAACCGGCCGGCATTGCGCACCGTGTCGATATGCGAGCCGATGATCAGGACCGGCGCATCCGGCACATCGGCCTCGTAGCGGCCGATCAGGCTGCCGATCCCGTCGAGCGCGACCTGCATGCCGGCCTCGGTCATCCAGCCGGCGACGAGTTCGACGGCGTGGCGATGGGCCGGACTGAGATAGAGCCGGGTGAGCACGCCCGGCTCATCGGTCACGGCGGCGAGCGCGTCGAGCCGCGCCATGATCGCCGCACCGAATATGCCGCGCGGCGCCGCGCCGTGCCCGAGATCGTGAGCCGTCATCGCCATGGCCTCCCTGGTGTCACGGCCGCGGACCGGACCACTCGGCCACGACGCGCCGCTCGTCGGCGGTCATGCCGGTGACGTTCTGGGGCGGCATGGCATGGCTCAGCACGGCATAGAGCCGGATCGCTTCGCGCTGGCGCTCGATGGCCTCGGGGCTGTCGAGTACGACGCCTTTCGGCGCGACGCCGATGCCGTCCCAGACCGGCTGGTTTGCGTGGCACATGCTGCAGCGGCCGATGACGATGTCGGCGACCGCCGCCGGCGCGCGCGGCGTGCCGGACGCGTGCCGGACCTCGCCGAGCGGCGCGAGCCCGAGCCGCTCGCGGCCGGCGGGCGAAGCGGCCATGCTGATCCAGGCTGCCCAGAGGATGCAGATCGCCGCCACCGCCCAGCACCACCAGGGCTGGCCCTTGCCGGCATGGCTGACATTGTAGAAGTGCCTGATGACCGCGCCCGCCACCAGGATCAGCGCCACGATGACGAAGGCGAACGGCGAGGAATAGGTCAGCGGATAGTGGTTCGACAGCATCAGGAACACGACCGGCAGGGTCAGGTAGTTGTTGTGCGTCGAACGGGCCTTGGCCTGCTTGCCGTAGTCGGGATTGGCCTCGCCGCCGGCGAGCAGCGCGGCGATGGTCTTGCGCTGGTTCGGGATGATGTTGAGGAAGACGTTGCCCGACATCATCGTGGCCATCATCGCGCCGGTATGCAGCAGCGCGCCGCGGCCGGAAAAGACCTGCTGGAACAGGTAGGCCATCAGCACGATGAAGGCGAAAACGACCACCGCCAGCCAGACTTCATGCTTGACCAGCGGCGAGCGGCAGAGCCCGTCATAGACGAGCCAGCCCAGGGCAAGGCCGCCGAGGCCGATCGCGGCCGCCGCCGGACGCGACAGGTCCATCACCTGCGGATCGACGAGATGGGTCGAGGCCCCGGCATAGTAGATCCAGACGAGCAGGAAGAAGCCGGAGATCCAGGTCGAATAGGATTGCCACTTGTGCCAGATCATCTCGGACGGCAGATGCGCCGGCGCCTCCAGATATTTGCGCACTTCGTAGAAGCCGCCGCCATGCACCTCCCAACAGGCGCCGCCCTTGCCCGGCCGGATCTCCGGAATGGCTTTCAGCGAGGCGTCGAGGTGCATGAAATAGAACGACGAGCCGATCCAGGCGATGGCCGTGACCACATGCACCCAGCGCAGCAGCAGGCTGCCCCATTCGGCGATGATCGGATCCACGATGGCTGTCCTCCCCGATATTCCGGGCAGCCTAGTCCAGGCAAGCATTACCCTTGAACACGGAAAAAGCAGTGATATTTTCGTGGCAATTTTGAAAATCGAACACCGCCAGCCGGACTGACGCCATGGGCTTCATCGAGGATGCCAGGATCTTCGCCCGCGCTGTCGAAAAGGGCAGTTTTTCGGCTGCAGGCCGCGACTTGCGCATGTCGGCCGCGGTCGTCTCGAGCCGCATCCTGGCTCTCGAGCAGCGCCTCGGCTGCCGGCTGTTCAACCGCACGACCCGCAAGATCCAGCTCACCTCGGTGGGTCGGTCGTTCTTCGACCGTGTCGTCGACGTGCTCGATGCGGTCGAGCGCGCCGAGGCGAGCGTCGCGCTGGAAGGCGGCGCGCCGCGCGGCTCGCTGAAGATCACCGCCCCGCTCGGCCTCGGCCGCAGGCTGGTGGCGCCGGTCGTCACCAGCTTCCGGGCGGCTCAGCCCAATATCGACATTCGCCTGAGGCTCGCCGAGCACCTGCTCGACCTGATCGGCGAAGGCATCGACATTGCGCTGCGCATGGCCGACCTCTCCGATTCCAGCTTCATCGTGCGCAAGGTCGCGACCATCGAGCGCATCCTCTGCGCTTCGCCCGCCTATCTCGCGGCACATGGTGCTCCGAAGACGTCGGAGGACCTGTTCGACCACCAGTGCCTGCTGCTGCGCTTTCCCGGCTCGCAGCAGTTCCGCCTGACCCTGCGCCAGGGCGGCGAGACGCGCACCCTCGCCGTCAGCGGCGCGATTGACTGCGACGACGGCGACGTGCTGACCCAATGGGCGCTCGCGGGCGCCGGCATCGTGATGAAGCCGGTCTTCGAGGTGGCCGAGCAGCTTTCGGCCGGCACCCTCGTGCACGTGCTGCCCGACGTCGTGCCGCAGCCGACGACGCTCGCCATCATCTACCCCTCACGCCAGCTGCCGCCACCGGGGCACAAGGCCTTTTCCGACCTGCTCCTGGAGGCCGGCCGCACCCATGTCGCGGCCGCGCTGGCCAAGCTCGGCAAGCGGCTGGAGCACTAGCCGCGGCAGCCGGGCTTTCCAGATTCACGTCGCCCGGGCAGTCCCGTTGAAGGACCACCCGGGCGGACGCCCCCCGATAAGGGTCCGTCAGTGCGCGGCGTCGGCCAGCGCCGCGCCGCTGCGCACTTCGGCCTCGGCCTCGGCCGCCGACTTGAAGCCGTTGAAATACATGTTGAGGACAACCGCCGAGATGGCCGCGAGCAGAATGCCCGACTCGAGCAGCGGATGCAGGCTGTGCGGCATGTTGCGGAAGAAGTTCGGCGCGACCAGCGGGATCATGCCGAGGCCGACAGAGACCGCGACGATGTAGAGATTGTTGCGGTTGGTACGGAAGTCGACCGCGGTCAGGATGCGCACGCCGGTGGCGGCGACCATGCCGAACATGACGATGCCGGCGCCGCCGAGCACGGCGGAGGGGATCGCCTCGGCAAGGGCGCCGAATTTCGGCACCAGCCCCATGGCGAGCAGGATGAGACCGCCTGCCGCCGTGACGAACCGCGAGCGCACGCCGGTGACGCCGACCAGCCCGACATTCTGCGAGAAGGACGTATAGGGGAAGGTGTTGAACAGGCCGCCGATCATGGTGCCGAGACCGTCGGCGCGCAGGCCCTTGGTCAGATCATCCTGCGAGATCTTGCGACCGGTCATGTCGCCGATCGCCAGGAACATGCCCGTCGACTCGATCATGACGACGATCATGACCAGGCACATGGTGATGATCGATATGGGCTCGAATTTCGGCAGACCGAACTGGAAGGGATAGATGAAACCGAACCAGTGGGCGCGCCCGACCACGTCGAAATTCATCTTGCCGATGGCATAGGCCGCGGCGCAGCCGACGATGATGCCGAGCAGCACGGCGATGTTCTGGACGAAGCCCTTGCCGTATTTGGTCAGCGCCAGCACCACGCAGAGCACGAACAGGGCGAGGCCGAGACTGTCGAGGGCGCCGTAGCCGGGATTCGGATTGTCGATGATGCGCAACTTGCCGTCGATCATCTGGTTGATGAAGGACGGACCGCCGGCCGCCCAGCCGATGCCGACACGCATCAGCGAGACGCCGATCACCAGGATGATGGTGCCGGTGACCACCGGCGGGAAGAAGCGCAGCATGCGGCTGATGAAGGGGGCGACCAGCAATGCGAACAGGCCGGAGGCGATGATCGCGCCGAAAATGCCGGTTATGCCGAGGCTGGGGTCGCGGCCGATGGCGAGCATCGGGGCGACGGACGCAAAGGTGACGCCCATCATGACCGGCAGGCGGATGCCGACGCCGGGCATGCCGAAGGACTGGATCAGCGTGACCACGCCGCAAGCAAACAGGTCGGCGCTGATCAGGAGCGCGACCTGCTCGGGCGACATGCCGAGCGCACGGCCGATGATCAGCGGCACGGCAATCGCGCCGGCATACATCACGAGAACATGTTGAAGGCCGAGCGCAAACAGTTTGGGCGTCGGCAGCACCTCGTCGACAGGATGAACCCGATCGGTCATCGTCCGTTTCCTCCCCTGATCGTGCCAGCCGATTTTCCGGTCTTGAGACGGCACGCGTCAGGCTATTCAAGGTCTCCATCCAACCTTCGGCAATGATCTCAAAATTGGTAAGATTTTCAAAATCTGCATGAAAATACCGAGACCCAGGTCAGGCTAACTCAAGGCCTGGGAACGAAGCGGAGGAAATGATGGGACGGCTCTCCACCCATGTGCTCGACACCGTCGCCGGGCGGCCCGCCGCCGGCATGGAGATCACCCTCGAGCGCCTCGGCGCCGGCGGGCGCACCCTGGTCAAGCGTGTCGTCACCAATGCCGACGGGCGGACCGACGAACCGCTGCTTACCGGCGAGGCCCTTATCGCCGGCACCTACGAGCTGACCTTCCAGGTCGAGGCCTATTTCCGGACAACGGGCGCGGCGCGCGGCGAGCCGGCCTTCCTGACCGAGGTGCCGATCCGCTTCACGGTCGGCGACAGCGCGGCGCATTACCATGTGCCGCTTCTCGTGACACCCTGGAGCTACCAGACCTATCGCGGCAGCTGACCCGGCGCCGCGATCGACCGACCGACGACACCCGAGGCCCCCCATGCAGACACCAGGCTATCCGCGCGACATGATCGGCTACGGCCGCACCCCGCCCGACGCCGCCTGGCCCGGCGGCGCGCGGATCGCCGTCCAGTTCGTCATCAATTACGAGGAAGGCGGCGAGAACAACATCCTGCACGGCGACCCGGCGTCGGAAGCATTTCTCTCGGAAATGATCGGTGCCCCGCCCTGGCCCGGCCAGCGCCATCCGAGCATGGAGTCGATCTACGAATACGGCTCGCGCGCCGGCTTCTGGCGGCTCTGGCGCCTGTTCACCGGACGGCGTCTGCCGGTGACGGTCTATGGCGTCGCCACCGCCATGCAGCGCAATCCGGAGGCCGTCGCCGCCATGCTGGAGGCGGATTGGGAGATCGCGAGCCACGGACTGAAATGGATCGACCATCGCGCCATGCCAATCGAGGAGGAGCGGGCGCAGATCGCCGAGGCGCTGCGCATCCACGCCGAGCTCTGCGGCACACGGCCGCTCGGCTGGTATACCGGCCGCACGTCGGAGAACACGCTCGACCTGGTCATGGCCGAGGGCGGCTTCCTCTATTCGGCCGATTCCTATGCCGACGACCTGCCCTACTGGGTCGAGGGACCGCACGGCCCGCATCTGATCGTGCCCTACACCCTCGATTCGAACGACATGCGCTTCGCCGCCGCGCAGGGCTTCAATGCCGGCGACCAGTTCTTCAACTACCTGAAGGACGCCTTCGACGTGCTTTATGCCGAGGGCAAGGCAGGCTCTCCCAAAATGCTCTCCGTCGGCCTGCATTGCCGGATCGTCGGGCGCCCGGGGCGGCTTGCCGCGCTCGCCCGGTTCCTCGACTACGTCCAGGACCAGGACAAGGTCTGGGTCGCCCGGCGCATCGACATTGCCCGCCACTGGGTGCAGCGCCACTATCCCGCCGGCGGCAAGCCGAGCACCATGACCCGGCCGATCTTTGTCGAGCGCTACGGCGATGTCTTCGAGCATACGCCGGCGATCGCCGAGCGCGCCCACCGGGCCGGGCTGACCGCGGCCCACGACACGGCGGCGGGCCTGCACGGCGCCTTGGTGCCGGTGCTCGACGCCATGAGCCGGGACGAGAAGCTCGCGCTCATCCGCGCCCATCCCGATCTCGCCGGTCGGCTCGCCATGGCCAGGCAATTGACCACCGATTCGACCAGCGAGCAGGCCGGCGCCGGTCTCGACCGGCTGAGCCCGGACGAATTCGCCCGGTTCACCGCGCTGAACGATGCCTACAAGGCCCGGTTCGGCTTCCCCTTCATCATGGCCGTGAAAGGCGCGACCAAGGACGCGATCCTCAGCGCCTTCGAGCGGCGGATCGGCAATCAGCCGGACCAGGAATTCGAAACCGCGCTCGCCGAGATCAAGAAGATCGCGCTGCTGCGGCTCACCGACCGGCTCGGCTGAGCCGGCCGGGCCGACGCGGATCGCGGCGGGCACCGGGTGCCCGCGCCCATCGAATGCGGCGCCTGCGGACTGCCTGATATCGAATTGCAGCAAACTTCTCCGACACTGGCACCCATCCCCGTCATGCACCTGTGGTGGGGCCGGCATGGGGCCTGTCAGCGGGCTTCGCGCTTTACGTGCCGCATCGGTGGCACTAGAGATGGCCATTCCTTTGATGGTATTGCGCTCGATGAGCTCCGTTGCGATCGAGGAAGACAGGAAGACGGCCAACGATCGTCTGATCGCGGCGGTCCTGTTCCTGGCCACCTTCCTCTATTTCTGGGTGTCGCTGACCCCGTTTCCGGATCTGAGCGCCGGGAACGAGAATTCGGCTGCCTCGGCGGGCTCCAACCTGCTCAACCAGGTCGCCGCGATCGCCCTGATCGTTTCGCTCGTCGCCTTCGCCTATCGCCAGCCCAATACGGCCATGGTGCTGCAGCCGCGGCTGGTCCTGGCGGGCCTGCTCGGCTGGTACGTCCTGGTTTCGCTGCCGACCCCGGATCCGCTTTTTGCGCTGCGGCGGCTCGCCATGGCCACCATCGTGGTCGTCGCGGCCAGCATCTTCCTCACCCTGCCGCGCTCGGAACGTCACTTCGGCAAGCTGCTCGGCATCGGCCTCTTCATCGTGCTGGGCCTTTGCTATTTCGGCGCGATCTTCATGCCGCGCCTGGCCATCCACCAGGCGACCGATGCCGTCGAGCCGATGCTGGACGGCGACTGGCGCGGGCTGTTCAACCACAAGAACGCCGCCGGCTCGGCCATGGTCATCTCCATGTTCTGCGGCTTCTTCGTCTACCGCACATGGTCGGCCGTCGCCGGCATCCTCATTCTCGTCCTGTCGCTGATCTTCCTCGTCAATACCGGCAGCAAGACCTCGGTCGGCATGGTGCCTGCGGTGATGCTGGTCGCCTTTCTGCTGCAGAAGGTCGCGTTCCTGCGCCCGGCCCTGGTGATCGGCGGCATCGCCACCATCAACACTTTCACCATCGGCTCGGCGCTTTCGGAGCAGATCAGCGGCATCGTCAAATCGCTCGGCATCGACCCGACCTTCACCGCCCGCACCGACCTCTGGCAGCTCGCGGTCGAATCGATCATGGCACGGCCCGTCACCGGCTATGGCTATCAGTCGTTCTGGCGCAGCGAGGCGCTGCTGCACGGGTTCCGCGAGGAAGACACCTGGGCAACCATGGCCAATGACGCCCACAACGGCTATCTCGACCTGCTGCTGACGGTCGGAATTCCCGGCTTCGTGCTGGCAATGCTGTTCCTCGTGCTCCTGCCGCTGCGCTATATCGACAAGGCCGAGCAGCGCGGCAACCGCCCGGCGCTGACCGTGCTGTTCACGCGCATCTGGCTGTTCGTGCTGTTCACCGCCTGCCTCGAAAGCATCTTCTTCGCCACCGGCGACGCCGTCTGGTTCATGCTGCTGGTGTCGATCTTCGGGCTGCGCCTGCAGGCCTTCGCCCGGCTGCGCGAGGACTGAAGGCCGGGCCGCGCGCGGCTCCAAGCCTGCTCAGCCGCGCGTCACATGCGCCGACACCGCAAGCCATTCGCCCTGCCGACGCGCCCAGACATCGGTATAGCGGCCCCTCGCCGCCCGGCCGTCCGGTGCCGCATAACGGGTTTCGGCGTGGATGATCGCCGTGTCGCCCATGAGGCGGATCTTCACGTCGTGGGCGGCAAGCCCGCTGATCGTCACCGGCCGCGCCGTCTGTTCGAGAAACGCCGCCCGATCGACCAGCGTCCCGTCGGGATTGCTGCAGAAGAAGTCGGGCGCCAGGATCTGGTCGAACCTGGCGACGTCGCCGTTCTGCACCGAATTGATGTAGTCCAGGTTGAGCTGGGTCAGGACATCGAGATCCGAGACCGCCCCGCTATTGACCGCCGCTGCCATCGCCGCCTCCCTGCTGCCACGTGCCGGCCACGCTAGCCTGGATCCCGGGCCGGTTCCATCGTGGCTCAGGCTTCGCTGCTCGCCGCCTTGCGGAAATCCGGCTCGCTCGGCTCGGTCCAGCGCAGGTATTCGCGCGGCGAAATACCCATGGTGCGCCGGAACATGGCGCTGAAGGCGCTCGGGCTGTCATAGCCGAGATCGAGCGCCACGGTGGTCACCGGCTCGCCCGCGGCCAGCCGCGTCAACGCCTCCATCAACCGCACCTGCTGGCGCCATTCGGCAAAACTCAGGTCGGTTTCCTGGCGGAACAGGCGCGTCAAAGTACGGCGACCGAGCCCGCCGACCCGCGCCCAGTGCTCCAGGTCCTGATCGTTGCCGGGATCACGCAGAATCGCCTCGCAGATGCGCGCCAAGCGCCGGTCGCGCGGCATCGGCGCACTCAGCGGCAGGGCCGGCATGCGACCGATCTCGGCGAGCGCAAGGGCCATGACCTGGCCATCCCGCCCGGCCACGTCATACTCGACCGGCAGCGTCACCGCCTCGTTGATCAGCGCCTGCAGCAGCGGCGAGACCTCCAGGAGCCGGCAGGTGTCCGGCAGCCCGGCCGCGGCGTCCGGCTCGACGTAGAGCGTGCGCAGCGCGACATCGCCCCAGCAGCGGCTCTGGTGCACGACGCCGGGCGGCACCCATAGGGCGTGCTGCGGCGCCACGACCCAGCTGCCCTCGGCGGTGATCACCGTCATGACACCGCTCAGCCCGTGCAGCAGTTGCGCCCGCCGATGGCTGTGCCGGGTGCCGACGCTGCCGGAGGCATAGGTCGCGGCCATGGCGGCGACCGGACGGCTGGCGTCCTGCAGTGCATCGGCCCTGCGGCCGCTGGCCTCGAAACCGGCAAAGGAGGCGATCGCCGCCGGGCCCGCCATGCGGCGGGGCTGGCCCGGCAGCGGGAGATGCATATGGCCCATCTGCGACAAATCCTGACCCTCAACAGACGGCGTTGGATCGCCGAGCTTCTACCCTCATTGCCGAGGGCCCTCGCCCCATCATCGTCCATTCGCCGGCGAATTTCAAAGCACGCGCCGTGCCAGAACCAGGATCCGGGCCTTCGAACCGCAGATGACCAGCATTGCCCTGATGAGCGAAGGCCGCGTTCCGACGACGCGGCCGATGGCCGGCCGCTGCAGGCCCCGGACGATGAGCCAACAGATGGCCGGAAGCATCCGCCGCCGTGGGGCGAGTGAGCCGTTGCCCGGCCGCACGGATCAGGCGCCGGGCTCCTGAGCGACGCGCGGCCGGCGGCCCGATCGCGACAATACTCGGCCCGTTGGCGGCGGCACGGCCGCCCGGCCGACGGGATCATCTCAACTGGACAAGGCCCGGCCGTCGCCGGCCGGAAGAAACGGGGGAACCCAGCATGAACAGACGCGACTTCGCCAAGCTGATGGCGGCCGCCGGCGTGGCCGGGGCCGGGGACATCGCCTGGGGCGTCAGCCGGGCCGTGGGGCAGACCCGCGGCGGCACGCTGAACACCATCATCCAGCCGGAACCGCCGATTCTCGTCACCGCCCTGAATCAGCAGCAGCCCACCCTCACCCTCGGCGGCAAGATCTATGAGAGCCTGCTGCGCTACAGCTTCGACCTGAAGCCGATGCCGGGCCTTGCCCAGTCCTGGACAGTGTCGCCGGACGGGCTGACCTATACGTTCAAGCTGTTTCCCAACATCACCTTCCACGACGGCAAGCCGATGACCTCGGCCGACGTCGTGTTCTCGGTCATGACCGTGCTGACCGAGACCCATCCGCGCGCCCGCGGCACGTTCCAGCGCATCGAAAAGGCCGAGACGCCCGATCCGCTGACCGTCGTCTTCACGCTGAAGCAGCCGTTCGCTCCGTTCCTGTCGTCGTTCGACTGCACCACCGCGCCGATCCTGCCGAAGCACATTTACGAAGGCACCGATTTCCGCAAGAACCCGGCCAATGCCCAGGCCATCGGCACGGGCCCGTTCAAGCTGAAGGAATGGGTGCGCGGCTCGCACATCCATCTCGTCCGGCACGACGGCTACTACCGGCCCGGCGAGCCGCATCTCGACGAGATCTTCTACCGCGTCATCCCTGACGCCGCATCCCGTTCGGTGGCGCTGGAAAAGGGCGTCGTCCAGCTCACCCAGTGGACCGACGTCGAGTTCTTCGACGTGCAGCGCCTGCAGAAGCTGCCGAATGTCGAGATGACCACCAAGGGCTACGAGTTCTTCGCTCCTCATCTGTGGCTCGACCTGAACAACCGGGTCGCGCCGATGAACGACAAGCGCTTCCGCCAGGCCTGCGCCCACGCCATCGACCGCACGGCGATGAAGCAGCGGGTGTTCTTCGGCCTTGCCAAGGAGGCGACCGGCCCGGTCTCGTCGAAGACGCCGTTCCATGAGCCCAATGTCCGCGCCTACGACTATTCGCTCGACAAGGCGAAAGCGCTGCTCGATGCCATGGGGCTTAAGCCGGGTGCCGGCGGCAAGCGCGCCACGATCAACTTCCTCGTGCCGCCCTATGGCGAGATCTGGCAGCGCATGGCCGAGTTCATCCGCCAGTCGCTCGGCCGGGTCGGGATCGAGGTGGTGCTGCACGGGCTCGACCTTGCCGGCTGGGCCGAGCGCGTGTCCAACTGGGAATACGAGGCGACGCTCAACCTGCTCTACCAGTTCGGTGATCCGGCTCTCGGTGTCTCGCGCAGCTACGTCTCCTCGAACATTCGCAAGGGCGTACTGTTCTCCAACATGGCCGGCTATTCCAATCCGGAGGTCGACCGGCTGTTCGAGGAGGCGGCCGTCGCGCTCGACGAAGGCAAGCGCCGCGAGCTCTATTCGCAGGTGCAGAAGATCGTCGTCGAGGACTGCCCGCTCGTCTGGCTGATCGAACAGGACTTCCCGAACTTCATCGACAAGAAGCTGAAGAATGTCATCACGACCGGCATCGGCGTTCACGACACGTTCGGCCAGGTGACGCTCGGATGAGTCACGTCGAACGCAAGGCAGAGGGCGGCCGCATCGTTGCGGCCGCCTTCGCCGTCCTCGCCTGGCTCGTCAAGTTCATCGGCGTGGTGCTGGTGATCGCAACGGTCAGCTTCGTCATCGTGCGCGCCGCGCCGGGCGATCCCGCCCAGGTCATGGCCGGACAGACCGGCGCGGCGGACGAGCAGATGCTGGCCCAGCTCCGCCAGGAATACGGCCTGGACAAACCCTATCTCATCCAGCTTGCCGGACACCTGAAGCGCGTCCTGACGGTCGATCTCGGCTATTCCTACCGCCAGCAGCGGCCGGTGCTGAGCCTGCTCGCCGAACGCATGCCGGCAACCCTGCTGCTCACCGGCACGGCGTTCCTGCTCGCGCTCATCGCCGGCATCGTGCTCGGCACCCTCGCCGGCGTCCGGGCCGGTCGCTGGTCGGACACCCTGCTCAGCGTCGTCGCGCTGCTGCTCTACGCCATGCCGGTCTTCTGGCTCGGTCTCATGCTGGTGCTGCTCTTCTCGGTCCAGCTCGACTGGCTGCCGGCCTTCGGCTACGCCACCATCGGCGTCGACATGCCGCCCCTGCGGCGCGCCCTCGACATTCTCAGCCATCTCGCCCTGCCGGCGCTGTCGCTCTCGGCGGTCTATCTGGCCATCTACACGCGCCTGATGCGTTCCTCGGTCATCGAGGTCATGCACCAGGACTTCATCAAGACGGCACGCGCCAAGGGCCTGACGCGCGGACGCATCATCGCCAAGCACATCCTGCGCAACGCGATCCTGCCGGTCGTGACCGTCGCCGGCATGCAGGCCGGCGCGCTGGTCGGCGGCGCGGTCGTTGTCGAGACGGTGTTCGCCTGGCCGGGCCTCGGCCGGCTCACCTACGATGCCGTCCTGCAGCGCGACTATCCGGTGCTCCTCGGCATCTTCCTCGTCATGTCGGTGCTGGTGATCATCATCAACCTCCTGACCGATGCGATCTATCGCGCCATCGATCCGCGCGTCACCACGCGCGCCCGGTCCTGAACGGAGCTCTCCCGCCATGGACACGCTCAAAGCCTTCCTGCGCCACCCCAGCGGCATGATCGGCCTCGCCATCCTCGTGGTCATCGTTGCGCTCGCGCTCGCCGCCCCCCTGCTCTATCCGGACGATCCCTGGGACATGGTCGGCCGCCCCTTTGCGCCGCCGTTCAGCGACGGCTTCCTGCTCGGCTCCGACACGCTCGGCCGCGACATCGCCGCCGGCATCGTGCACGGCACCCGGGTCTCGCTGACCATCGGCATCGCCTCGACGCTCGCCGCCGTCCTGATCGGCGTGCTGGTCGGCGCGGTGGCCGGCTATTGGGGCGGCGCGGTCGACGACGCCCTGATGCGGCTCACCGAACTGTTCCAGACCATACCGGGCTTCATCCTCGCCATTCTCCTGGTGGCGACACTCGGCCCTTCGCTCGTCAATGTGGTCTTCGCGATCGGCGCCGTCAGTTGGCCGCCGCTCGCGCGGCTGACCCGTGCCGAGTTCCTGCGCCTGCGCGGCCGCGAATTCGTCCAGGCCGCCGCCTGCCAGGGACAGACAGCGCTCGCTGTCGTGCTGCGCCATATCCTGCCGAACGCGGTGTCGCCGATCATCGTCACGGGCTCGCTGACGATCGCCTCGGCCATTCTCATCGAAAGCGCGCTCAGCTTCATGGGGCTCGGCGATCCCAATCTGATGTCCTGGGGCTTCATGGTCGGCGCCTCGCGCACCGTGATCCGCCAGGCCTGGTGGATGAGCGTCTTTCCGGGCGTTGCGATCCTCCTCACCGTGCTCGCCATCAACCTGCTGGGCGAAGGCTTGAACGATACCCTCAACCCGCGCATCGCCCGTGGAGGACGGCACTGATGGCCGCCACCCCTCTCGTCTCCGTCGAGAACCTCTCGATCGCCCTGCCGAAGGGCGCCGACCGCCCCTTCGCGATCGAGGACGTGTCGCTGACGGTCGCCGCCAACGAGATCGTCTGTCTCGTCGGCGAATCCGGTTCGGGCAAGTCGATGACCGCCCATGCCCTGCTGCGCCTCCTGCCGCAGCAGGTCTCGATCGCCGCCGGCTCGGTCCGCTTCAAGGGCACCGACATCGCGCGGGCGGACGAAGCCGCCATGCGCCGTCTGCGCGGCGGCGAGATCGCGATGATCTTCCAAGAGCCCCTGAGCGCGCTGAACCCGCTCACCCGCGTCGGCGAGCAGATCGCAGAAGCCATCATCACCCACCAGCGGCCGGTTCCGGCGCGCCCGGCGCTCGATGCGCGCGTCCGCGACCTGATCGCAGCCGTCGGCCTGCCAGAGCCGGAGACACTGGCGCTGAGCTTCCCGTTCCAGCTTTCGGGCGGCCAGCGCCAGCGCGTGATGATCGCCATGGCCATGGCCAACAATCCAGCCCTGCTGGTGGCCGACGAGCCGACGACGGCACTCGACGTCACGACCCAGCGGCAGATCCTGGCGCTGATCAAGGAGCTGCAGGCCTCACGCGGCATGGGCGTCCTGTTGATCACCCACGATTTCGGCGTCGTCGCCGACATCGCCGACCGCGTGGTCGTGATGCGCGACGGCAAGGTGGTCGAACAGGGCAGCGTCGACGAGGTGCTGAGCCGGCCGCGCCACGCCTACACCAAGGCCCTGATCGCCGCCGTGCCCGGCGGGCGGCCGCAGACCCGGCCTCAGCGGCAGCTCGCCGGCGAAGCGCTGCTGACCGCCGAACATCTCAACAAGACCTTCGTGACCCGCCAGGGCCTGCTGCGGCCACCGCGCCGGGTTGTGGCCGTGCGCGACGTTTCGCTGGCGCTGCGGCCCGGCGAGACCGTCGCCGTGGTCGGCGAATCCGGCTCCGGCAAGTCGACGCTCGGCCGCATGATCATGCGCCTCATCGAACCGGACGATGGCGCGGTCAGGTATGCCGGCAACGACCTCCTGGCCTTGCGCGGCAAAGCGATGCGGGCCATGCGCCGCAACATCCAGATCGTCTTCCAGGATCCCTTTGCGGCCCTCGATCCGCGCCAGAAGGTGGGCGATGCCATCGCCCGCGGCCCGATGGCCTATGGCACGCCGGCCCGGGAGGCGCTTGCCGACGCCCGCCGGCTGCTCGCCCGCGTCGGGCTCAACGAAAGTGCCGCCGACCGCTATCCGCACGAATTTTCGGGCGGCCAGCGCCAGCGCATCTGCATCGCCAGGGCGCTGGCGCTGAAGCCGCGCGTGCTGATCGCCGACGAGGCGGTCTCGGCTCTCGATGTCTCCGTGCAGGCCCATATCCTCGCCCTGCTCGGCGAGCTCCGGGAGGAAATGGACCTTGCCATGGTCTTCATCACCCATGACCTGCGCGTCGCAGCCGAAATCGCCGACCGCATCGTGGTGATGCGCCGGGGCGAGATCGTCGAACAGGGCGAAACCCGGAAGGTCTTTGCCGCGCCGGCTCACGCCTATACGCGCGAGCTGCTGGCGGCGATCCCGGGGCGCCGGCTGTTCGCGGGGCCCGGCGGCACGCCCACTGCACCGGCCCTCATCGCCTGAGAGGGTCGTTTCGTTCTGGGGCGCTGAAACGCGCCATCCAGACGCTGCCCGCGCCGACATCGGCGAGCCGCCGCGTTTCGGCGACAGCACGGACAGCACCACCACGCCACTGCGCCATGGCTGGCGCGATGACGCGGTGCGCGGGACATGTCCGACGGCAGAACCCGAACGGCTTGGCGCGCATAAAAAAAACGCCGGGGCGAACCCCGGCGTTGATGGCGATGCGACAGCTATCGGCGGATCAATAGGCCGGCAGGCGGCTCGGATCCGGAACCTGCATGCGATCGATCAGGCTCTGCTCGAGCTCGCTCGTGCCGGCCCGGCCGCGATGCTGGCGCTGGTCGCTGAACTCGCGCGCGTGGCTCGGCACATAGGTGGTGTAGCCCGAGGCGCTGAAGGTGCTGCCGGCATTGCCGGTGCCGGCATCGCCCACGCCCTGAGCGAGGGCGGGAGCAGCCAAGCCGAGCGGAGCAATAAGGGCGGCGGCAAGAATGAACTTTTTCATGATGGTCTCCATATCCAGCCCCTCGCAGCACTGGGCGGCTCGACGAGGGGCGCTCAAATCAGTTGGACGAAAAGGCTAGACGGTCCGCGGACGAGGCCGTGTACCTCAGTTGCTCGTCGAGAAGGCCGAGGACGGCACCTGGCCGCGGTCGACCTGCACCTGGCCGATGGCCGGGACATAGCCAGCCGGGTGACGGGCGGTGAACTCACGCGCCTCCACCGGAGCGGCGGTCGTGATGGCGGGGGCGCCGAAATAGCCGGAAGCGTCACCCACGCCCTGGGCAAGGGCCGGCACGGCGGCGGTGAGGGGAGCGACGAGCGCGGCAGCGATAACGAACTTCTTCATGACAGTCTCCATTGAAAATCCGGGGGTGGGAGGGACACGCCAGATCCGGATTTGATGTTTCGGTGTCGGCGGGAGGTGTCCGCCGTCGACACTGGTGAGATAGGCGGTGTCAGGCTGATCCGCCAGTGGGTAAATTGAAAAAATGCATTCCAATATCGATCACAATCCGATGATGAATGCATTGTCGCAAATTTGACAATTCGGCGAAAGCACCAGGATCATCGACCGCGCAGCGCCCGTTGGCTCTCGAAAACAAGACGCCGGGGCGTTCGGCCCTGGCGCCCCGGCGGATTTCGCGTCCGCCCCGCAGGGACGGATGGCCCGTCAGTTCGAAGAGGAAAAAGCCGAGGACGACACGGCGCCGCGGTCGAGCTGCGCTCCTGCCACGGGAATGTGGCGGGCCGAGAATTCCCGGGCCTGAGCTGACGCGGAACTGGCGGCAATCGACGCACCGACATAGCCGGAAGCATCACCGGCGCCTTGAGCCAGAGCCGGAACCGCGAAGGCGAAAGGGGCAACGAGAGCCGCGGCGAGGACAAGGTTCTTCATGACAGTCTCCATGTGAGAACCCGGTGGTGGGAGGGATACGCCAGATCCGGGATGCTTTTTGCTTGCTGCGTCGTGGGATGTGTCCGCCGCCGACGCGGTGGAGATAGGTTCGGCCCCGCAGGCGCACCAGGCGCTTTCCAGAAAAATTGCATTCGCAAAACGGGAATAATCGAATCGAAAACAATGAATTGCAGCGATGCAATTCCGATTAATGCCATGCCCTGCCCTGCGACGCTCGGTGGCCGGCCGCGATGGACGCCGCCGTGCTATGGTCCGGGTCAGGACCAGCCCATGCGCCGTCATTCGCCGTCTCGGCTCCGCCGACCTCGACCTTGCGCGCGAGCTAAACCACCTTTTCGGTGTCGCCTTCGAGGATGCCGAGACCTACGGCGGCGCGCCCCCGACCGACGGCTATCTCGCCGGCCTTCTCGCGAAGGATCACGTGATCGTATTGGTCGCCTGTCTTGGCGGGCAGGTCATCGGCGGTCTCGTCGCCTATGAACTCGGCAAGCTCGAACGGGCCAGGAGCGAAATCTATATCTACGATCTCGCTGTCAGCGAGGTTCATCGCCGCCGCGGCATGGCGACGGCGCTGATCGATGCCTTGCGCCAGATGGCCGGGCTCCGCGGCGCACACGTCATCTTCATTCAGGCCGATCGCGGCGACGTGGCCGCCGTGGCCCTCTACGACAAGCTGGGCGCGCGCGAGGACGTCCTGCACTTCGATATCGCCGTCGACGATTGACCTGCCCCACGCCGCCTGCCTGGCTGCAGCCGTCCGGACCATGGCGCAGGGCCAGGTAGTTTTCGAGACGGGCGCCGGCTCGATCGCGGACTGGCGGCATGGATAGATGCCATGTCGATTTGTTATTTTTTACTGCATTATCAATATTTTATATCTCCAACGCCGCATCGGCGCCGTCGTTCCGCTTTTTCGCCCGGCCCATCTTTTTTGCGATCGTCGATCGCACTATAGTGGCCATCCTGGCGGGGCTGACGCAGCCTTTCCGGCATCGTAACCGGCCCGGCAACAGCACGACTGAGGTCCGCGAGCGGACAGGCCGACCGGCCTCCATCAGCGCATGCGGCGGGCATCTGGAGGTAGGAATGAAACTGAGACATGTCATTGCGGCTTGCGGCGCACTGGCGCTTCTCGCCGGCGCCGCCCGGGCCGAAACGCCGCAGCGCGGCGGGACCTTGCGCATCACCCTGACCGGCGACATCCGCAGCCTCGATGCGAGCCGCAGCGAGAACAATACCGACACCGTGCTGCACCACATCTACGAGGCCCTGGTAGCCCCCAAGGGCGACCTGACGGTCGGGCCGGCGCTGGCGGAAGGCTGGCAGGTATCGCCCGACGGCAAGACCTACAGTTTCAAGCTGCGCGAGGGCGCCATCTACCACAATGGCGACCGGGTGGTCGCCGGCGACATCAAGTGGTTGTTCGAGCGGCGCATGAATGCCGGGCGGAACGGCGCTCCCTGGCTGTGCGCGGCCAATTTCGACGGGTCACGCGGCCTCAAGGTGGAAGCCGTCGAGGCGCCCGACGAGCGCACCGTCACCTTCCGCCTGGACGCGGCGAACCCGCTGTTCCTGACCCGGCTCTCCGACGTCATCTGCAACATCTGGGCGGCGAGCCCGAAAAATGTCGGGCCCGACGGCAACTGGATCGCCGGCTCGGCCATCGGCAGCGGCCCGTTCAAGCTGAAGGAATGGCGCAAGGAGCAGTTCATCGCCCTGGAGCGCTTCGCCGACTATGTGCCCGCGGGCGGGCCGCGCGACGGCATGAGCGGCAATCGCACGGCCTATGTCGACGAGGTGCGCTTCGTCATCATTCCCGACAAGACGGCGGCGGAAACCGCGCTGTTTGCCGGGCAGATCGACGTCGTCTCGACTCTGCAGGCCTCGCGCATGGACGATATCCGCAAGCGCGGCGCGGTCGTCCAGTCGGCGCCGGGCCTGTCGCTGTCGGCCATCCTGATCCAGACCAACGACCCGCTCCTGTCCAACGTCAAGCTGCGCCGGGCCATCGCGCACGCGCTCGACCTCTCCGAAATCACCTCGGCCAAGACCGGCGGCCTGATCAGCTTCAACCCCTCCGGCGTGCCGCAGTCGAGCGCCTATTTCGACCCGTCCTTCCTGAACTGGCCGCGCTATGATCCGCAGGCGGCCCAGCGCCTGCTGGCCGAGGCCGGCTATCGTGGCCAGGTCATCAAGCTGCAGACCAACAAGCGCTATATCGGCATGTACGAAAACGCCGTTCTGGTGCAGGCCATGCTGACGGCGATCGGGCTCAAGGTGGAGCTGGAAGTGATCGACTGGGCGGCCCAGCTCGACAACTTCTTCGCCGGTCGCTTCCAGCTGCAGTCCTGGGGCTATGCTTCGCGGACCGACCCGCTGGTGATCTACGGCATGATCATCGGCAACAAGGCCGAGGTCGCCTCCGCCCAATGGGACAATGCCGAAGCGACCGCACTCTATCTCCGCGCCGTGGCGGCCACCGACTTCGAGGAGCGGCGCGGGCTGCTGCGGCAGCTGCAGGCCATGATGGCCGAGCAGGTGCCGATCCTCGGCCTCTATTATTATCCGGCGATCGAGGCGATCTCGCCGCGGCTCGTCAACTACGAGACCTGGACATTAGACAAGCCACGCGCCTGGGGCGTCTGGCTGCGCTCCTGAGCTCCAGGGCGGCCGCCACACGAAACAGGCGGGGCTCATGCGAGCCCCGCCCGTCCTGTTCCCCGAGGACTGGCCCGCAGGCGATGGGCCGCGATGGATCAGGCCGCCGTCTGCGGCCCGGCGGCGGCCGCGCTGAAACTGCGCTCGAGCAGCATCGCCGCGTCCAGGAGCCGCCGCGTATAGGCATGCCGGGGACGGTCGAAGATGTCGTCCCGGTCGCCGATCTCGACGATGCGCCCGTCCTGCATCACCGCCACGCGATCGGCGACCTGCTCGACCGCGCCGAGGTCGTGGGACACGAACAGGCAGGCAAAGCCGTAGCGCTCCTGCAATTGCCGAACGAGCCCGAGGATCTGCTTCTGGATCGTCATGTCGAGCGCCGAGACGGGCTCGTCAGCGACCACAAAGCTGGGTCGGCGCACGATGGCGCGCGCAATGGCGACGCGCTGGCGCTGGCCGCCGGACAGCTGGTGCGGCAGCCGCGCCAGGAATTCGGGGCCGAGCCCGACCTCGGCGCAGACCTCGCGCACCCGCTCCCGGCGCCGGCGCGCATCCAGCGACCGGTCGAGCTTCAGCGGCTCGCCGACGATGTCGCCGACCCGCTGGCGCGGGTCGAGCGAGGAATAGGGATCCTGGAAGACGATCTGCATGTCCTGCCGGCCGGCGCGCCCCGCAGCCGCGCCGCCCGTGGCAATGGTTTCGCCGTCGAAGGTGATGGTGCCACCGGTAATCCCGGTCAGCCCGACGATCGCCCGGCCGAGCGTGGTCTTGCCGGATCCCGAGCCGCCGACCAGCGCCAGGGTTTCGCCGCGCCGGATCGTGAGGTCGACGCCGTCGACCGCCCGCTTGCCCTCGGCCCGGCCGAACAGGCGGGCGCGGCCGGGATAGTCGATGACGATGTCGCGAAGCTCGACCAGGGGACGGCCCGGGCCCTGGCCGCGAGGCCCGCCGGCCGAGCGGCGGGGCAAGGCGTCGATGAGGCGGCGCGTATAGTCGTGTTTCGGCGCCTTCAGCACCGTGCTGCTCGGGCCCTGTTCGACCACCTTGCCGCGGTGCATCACCACGACGTCGCGGACATAGTGGGAGACCATGCCGAGGTCGTGGCTGATGAGCAGCACGGCGGTGCCGTTCTCCTGCGTCAACTCGACCATCAGGTCGAGCACGTCGCGCTGCACCAGCGTGTCGAGCGCCGTGGTCGGCTCGTCGGCGATCAGCAGATCCGGCTTCAAGAGCATGACCGAGGCCAGCATGATGCGCTGACGCATGCCGCCCGAAAATTCGTGCGGATAGGCGCCGAGACAGCGAACGGGATCCTTGATGCTCACGCGCTCCAGCATCGCCAGGCAGCGCTCGCGGACCTCGGCACCCGCCAGCCGCCGGTGCAGGACGAGTCCCTCGGCCATCTGCTCGCCGATCGTCATGGCCGGATTGAGCGAGACCATCGGCTCCTGGAACACCATGCCGATCCGCGCACCACGGATCGACCGCATGGCGCGCGCCGGCAGGCCGACGAGCTCGGTGCCCTGGAACATGATGCTGCTGCCGGCGGCCGGCATCAGTGGCGAGGGCAGAAGGCCGAGAATGGCGCGCGCCGCCATGGTCTTGCCCGAGCCGGACTCGCCGACGAGCGCCAGCATGCCGCCCGGCGCGATGCTGAAGCTCGCATTGTCGACCAGCTTCGCGCCATGCGGACCGATCGTCACGGAGAGATTTCCGGCCGAGACGACCGGCAACGAAGAGGACGTGTCTGTCATCGGGAACCCGTCACGACGAGAATGGGGTGGCAGCGTGCAGTGCCCGCGTCACGACTGCATCTTGGGATCGAGCCAGTCGCGCAGGGCATCGCCGAGCATGTTGATGCCGAGCAGCGTGACCGAAATGCACAGGCCCGGCAGGACGATCAGCGAAGGCGCCTGCGTGATGTAGGGCCGGGCCGTCGACAGCATGTTGCCCCAGCTCGGCGCCGGCGGTGGCACGCCGAGGCCGAGAAAGCTCAGGGCGCTCTCCGCCAGGATCGCCCAGCCGAACATGGTGGTCGCGAGCACCGTGATCGGCGCGACGCAATTGGGCAGGACGTGCCGCAGCATGGTGACGAGCTCGCCATTGCCCATCACCCGGGAGGCCTCGATATATTCGCGCTCGCGGATGGAGAGCACGCTGGAACGCGACACGCGGACGACCGCCGGCACATAGGCGATGCCGAGCGCGACGATGATCGCGTCGCGGCTCGCCCCGCTCACCGCCATGATGCCGAGCGCCAGCAGCAGCCCCGGGAAGGCCAGGAGCGAGTCGTTGAGGATCATGATCACCCGGTCGCACCAGCCGCGCATGTAGCCGGCGAGCACGCCGAACAGCAGGCCGAAGAAGACGGCGAACCCGACGCTGGCGAAGGCGATCCAGGTCGTGTTGCGCGCGCCGTAGATCAGCCGCGAGAGGACGTCGCGGCCGAACTCGTCGGCGCCCAGCAGGAAGGTGTCGGACGGCCCCTTCAGCGCCGAGCGCAGGTTGAGCTTCAGAGGATCGAACGGCGCGACCATCGGGCCGACGAGCGCGACAAGCACGAGGAGGACGACGAGCCCGCCGCCGATGATGGCGTTGGCGCGACCGCGGGACAGTCTGGGGAACATGCGGATCATCGTGACAGCCGCGGATCGAAATAGGGATAGAAGAGATCGACGACGAGGTTCACCAGCACGTAGTTGAAGCTGATGAAGAGGATGCAGCCCTGCACCACGGGGTAGTCGCGCGCATAGATCGCCTCGACCAGCAGCCGGCCGAGCCCGGGAATGGTGAACACCGTCTCGGTGACCGCGATGCCGCCGAGCAGGCTGCCGAGCATCAGGCCGAGCAGCGTCCAGGTTGGTGCGAAGGCGTTCTTGAAGGCGTGGCGCCAGACGACCGCCGGCTCCGACAAACCCTTGGCGCGGGCATGGCTGATATATTCCAGCCGGGCCACCTCGATCGTGCTGGCACGCGCCATCCTGACGATCGGCCCGATCTCCACCAGCACCAGCGTCAGGATCGGCATGACGACGAAGAGCACCGCCTGGCGCGGGTCCTCGCTGAACGGCACGTAGCCGACGATCGGGAACCATTTGAGCCAGAGGCCGAAGACCAGGAGGATCATCAGGCCCAGCCAGAAGCTCGGCAGGGACAAAAGCAGGGTCGATCCGGCGACCAGGCCGAGATCGGCGAGGCTGCCCTGCCGCCATGCGGCGAGCATGCCGAGCGGCACCGCGATCAGGGCGGCCAGCGTGATCGCCGCGACGACGATGGCGGCCGAAACGGCAAAGCGGCCGAGCATCAGCGGCAGCACCGGATCGCCCGTGGTGATGGACCTGCCGAAATCACCCGACAGGATGGCGCCGATCCAGACCCAGTATTGCTGCGCGAGCGGCCCTGAAAGTCCCATGCTCCGGCGCGTGGCCTCGACCTGATCTGGGGTCGCGAGGTCGCCGAGCATGACGGCGGCAGGGTCGCCCGGAATGAGCCGCATAAGGAAGAACACGGCAAGCGACACGATGATCAGCGTCGGAACGGCCTGGGCGATGCGCCCCGCCAGGAATCGGCCCATGACTTTGCCCCTCCTTGTCACTGCCGCCGGTCGGCGCTGCCTGGATCGAAGGGGCGGACGCCGGCGCGGCGTGCCCGCCGGGCCGGATATCGGCAGCCGCCAAGGCGCACTGCTCAACGGTTCCCCTCTTCTTGCCGCCATGGCGGCAGCCACGTCGCATCGGCGGCCTTGCGATCCTTATAATGCGATCGACGATCGTTTCCAAGGATTTTCAATGCAACTCCACTCTATTTCATAACTGCTTGAAATTAATGATTTTTATTGAAAATAAGAATAGCAGATCGCCAGACAGATTGGGCAAAAAACTGAAAAAAACAAACGAGATTTCCGGCCCACATCTCCTCGCCGTCGCGCACCATCGCCTCGCGGGAAAACCGGACGCGATCAACGCCGCATTTCACCATGTCGCGGCCACAGTTTTCAGATCGCCTTCCTCTATCTGATCCGCGATATCAAAAGCACAAAAATATGAAAAAAATAGCCAATATTTCAATTGATTACCTGTCGTCGCGGCAGAGCATATCTGCCAAGAAAACTCCTATCTCGACCAAAAAAATTGCGATTGTCGATCGCAAATTTCTATGCCAGGAATAGGCGTGCCGGAGAGGGCCGCAGGTCCGCCGCGCCAATGCAGAGGCAGGACCAATGTCGGGCAACGCTCCCTACGGGATCTTTGATGTCGCGGTGGCGGCAAAGCGGCTGCTGTCGCCCCACATGGTCCGGCTGACTTTCGCCGGCGCCGGTGTCGCGAACATGGAGACCTATGCGCCCGACCAGCGCATCAAGCTGTTCTTCCCGGCCGACGACGGCCGCGCCCCGGCAATCCCCGACCGGCCGGACTGGTATGCCGTCTATCGGGCGGCCGCGCCCAAGGACAGGGTGCCGATGCGTACCTATACCATTCGCGACCTGCGCGCCGGCCAGGGTGAGGTCGACGTCGATTTCGTGCTGCATGGCGATGCCGGACCGGCCTCGCGCTGGGCGCTGCGCGCCACCGTCGGCGACGCCATCCAGATCGCGGCGCCGCGCCGGGACCATGCGGGCGAACGCGGCGGCTTCGAATGGAAGCCGCCGCGCGAAGCCGGCGACATCCTGGTGATCGCCGACGAGACGGCCCTCCCCGCCGTGGCGGGCATCATCGAGAGCCTGGCGGCCCGACAGCGGCCGCCTGCCGTGCAGGCCTTCATCGAGGTGCCGACCGCGGCCGACCGCCTGGACCTGCCCGCTTTCGACGGCCTGTCGGTGGAATGGCTTGCCCGCGAGACGGCGACAGGCGCCGCCGGCTACGGCGACCTGATGGTGGCGGCCGCAGGCAAGGCCCGGCTCCCGCCTCCCGCCGCCGCGCGTGGCGACACGCTTCAGGATTTCGACCATGACGGCGAGATCCTGTGGGATCGCGCGGAAGCCACCAGCGCGCCGTTCTATGCCTGGGTCGCGGGCGAAACCGGCGCCGTCAGCCGCATCAGGCACTATCTCGTGAAAGAACGGGCGATCGACCGCCGGCTCGTCAACCTGATGGGCTACTGGCGTCTCGGCAAAGTTCTGGATTGAGCCGGCGGCTCCGCGCTGCCGATCCGCCGCGTCCCACCTGCCATCCGACAATTACAGAAAGGGGTCTTCCGTGACCTACCAGAACTATTCGCGCGAGCAGTTGCAGAAGATCGATTCCGCGCACTATCTGCATCCGTTCAGCAACCACAAGGAGCTGCGGGCCGCGGGCGCGCGCATGATCGTGCGCGGCGACGGGCCCTTCGTCTACGACACGGAAGGCGCCGAGATCCTCGACGGCATGGCCGGCCTCTGGTGCGTCAATATCGGCTACGGCCGCCATGAGCTGGCGGAAGCCGCGGCGGCCCAGTTGAAGGAGCTGCCCTTCTACAACTCCTTCTTCGCCTGCGCCACGCCGACGCCGGTGCTGCTGTCCGGCAAGCTCGCCGAACTGGCTCCGGCCCATGTCAACCAGGTCTTCTATGGCTCGTCCGGGTCCGAGGCGAACGACACGGCGCTGCGCATCGTCCGCCACTACTGGGCGCTGGAAGGCAAGCCCGAGAAGAACATCGTCATCTCGCGCACGACCGCCTATCACGGCTCGTCGATCGCGGCGACCTCGCTCGGCGGCATGGCCAAAATGCACAAGCAGCTCGGCGGCGCCGTGCCCAACATCGTCCATGTCATGCCGCCCTATGCATTCGAGCTGGCCGAGCCCGGCGAGAGCGATCATGACTTCGGCCTGCGGGCGGCGCGCGCCGTGGAAGCCGCCATCTTGGAGGCCGGCCCGGACAAGGTCGCCGCCTTCATCGGCGAGCCGGTCATGGGCGCCGGCGGCGTGCGCATCCCGCCGGCCAGCTATTGGCCGGAAGTCCAGGCGATCTGCCGGAAATACGATGTCCTGCTGATGCTGGACGAGGTGATCACCGGCTACGGCCGCACCGGCGAGTGGTTCGCCGCCAAGACCTTCGGCATCGAGCCCGACACGATCACCACGGCGAAGGCGCTGACCTCAGGCTATCAGCCGCTGTCGGCCCTGCTGGTGGGCGATCGGATCGCCGCCACGCTGGTCGAGAAAGGCGGCGAGTTCACGCATGGCTATACCTATTCCGGCCATCCGGTCGCCTGCGCGGTGGCGCTGAAGAACCTCGAGATCATGGAGCGCGAAGGGCTCGTCGACAGGGTTCGGACCGATACCGGCCCCTATTTCAGCAAGGCCCTGAAGGAACGCCTCGGCGATCATGCGCTGGTCGGCGAGACGCGGTCCATCGGCCTGATGGCGGCGATCGAAATCGTCAGGGACAAGGGCGCGCGCAGCCGCTACGAGCCGGCCGGTTCGGCCGGGCTGATCGTGCGCGATCATGCCATTGCCGGCGGCCTGATGGTGCGGGCGATCGGCGATACCCTGGTCATGTCGCCGCCGCTGATCTGGACGCGCGAGACGATCGACCTTGCCTGCGAGCGGCTGCGCCGGGCGCTCGACCAGGCTGCGGACGAGCTGGCACGCCGGCCCTGAGCGGCGCCGGCCGGTCCGGCTTCGACATTTGCGCGCCGACACGGCCGCGCGGCCAATGTCGCAGCCCCGGCCGGCGGCCAGGAACGGCTTCGGACGGTCAGGACGCCCGGCGCGCGGTCGGCTCGGCGGGGCTGTCGTGGAAACGGGCGCTCTTCAGCAGATACATCTCGCCTTCGCGGATATCCTTCTCGATCGCTTCGCGCGCCCGCGGCCCGTCCTTGGCCTCGAGCGCGGCCAGGGCCTCGGCGTGATGATCGACGGCCATCAGCTCGGAGAGATCGCCCTTGAACCAGTCGGCCATGTTGCGCAGGAACGGGCCGACCTGCATCCACAGCGTCTCGATCAGGAAGATCATCTCCTCATTGCCGCAATGACGGTAGATCGCGAACTTGAAGTCGTAATTGGCCCTCAGATAGGCGCCGATGTCGCCCACCTCGATCGCGTTCATCCGCTCGGCGCAATTGCGCCGGATCGTGCGCAGGTTGTTGCCGTTGATCGTGCCCGCCGCCCGCTCCGCCGCGGCCCCTTCCAGCACGGTGCGGGCATCCATCAGATTGACGAAGGCCGCCGAGGTCATCAGCGGCACTTCCATGCTGCCGTTCGGCAAGGGCCGCAGCGCCCGCAGCGCCTGCAGCCGCAGCAGCGCGCTGCGCACCGGCATGTCGCTGGTGCCGAGCTCCTGGGCGAGCTTGCGCGAGGTCAGCTTCTGCCCGGGCTCGAACTCGCCGGACATCAGCGCCCGGACGATCTCGCGATAGACCTTTTCGTGCAGCGGCGCCGCGTCCAGCTGCGAAAGGCCGAATTGGGTTCTTGTCGCCATCGTTGTCCTGACCGGAAAATCGCGGGTCTGTCGTCTGATTGCACTTTTTGGGCTGATTCTAACATTGACGCGTCTGCGATGCAGGGCGCGCCAACAAGCGCCGGAGCCGACCCGCCCGGCCGGCGTCATGCGGCTTCGAGGTGGTCGCGGATCGCCCTGAAGGCGGCAAGCGTGTCCAGCGCCCGCTCGGGACTGGTGAAATCGGGCCAGGTGGAGAGTTTGACCGCGGCGAAATCGGCCTGCGGATCGATAAAAATGAACTGCCCGAAAATGCCGCGTGCGACATAGGAGCGGCGGCGCACGTCCTCGATCCAGAACTGGTTGTGATAGGCGCCATGCGGCAGCACCGTCCGGTAGAGCTCGCCGAAAAGCTCGCCGGTGCCCGCGCGCGTCGCCTCGATCCAGGCAGCGGGGATGATCTGCCGCCCATCCCGCCGGCCGTTGCCGAGCAGCAGCAGCGCCAGGCGGCCATAGTCGCGCAGGCTCGCGCAGAAGCCGCCATCGGCGAGCGCCGTGCCGCCGCGGTCGACGGTGATGTAGGCATCCTCCGCCGCCCCCATGGGCGCCCAGATCTCGCGGCTCATGAGTTCGGCGAGCGGCGTTCCGGTCGCCCGCTCCACGATGAAGCCGAGCACGTCGGTCTCGATCGAGCGATAGCTGAACCGCGTCCCGTGCTCGCAGTCCTGGTCGGTCAGCGTCAGGACGAGCTCCCACATGGTCTTCGGCCATTCGGGGCGGGTCAGATCCTTCCAGCCGCAGGCGTGGTCGAGCCGCATCATGTGCGACCCCTCGGTGGTGTAGGATTCGTCGAACGTCACGCCGCTCGTCATGTCGAGCACATGCCGCACGCGCGCGCCGCGATAGGCGGTCGCCGCGAGCTCGGGCAGATAGTCGGTCACGGGCGCTTCGACATCGATGATGCCGCGATGGACGAGAATGCCGACCAGGAGACCGACGATCGACTTGGTGACCGACATGGCCAGATGCGTGCCGTGCGGAACCAGACCGTTGAAATAGTGCTCGGCAACGATCGCGCCGCGATGCAGCACCAGGAAACCGTCGGTAAAGCTCTCCTGCAGGAACGCCTCGATCGTGCGCTGGCGGCCGCCCAGCCTGTAGGCGAGGCCGCCAACGTCCTTGAGGGCCTCCGGCATGGCCATGACCGGCCCCGCGCCGCGCCAGACCTGCGCGGTCGGCGTCATCTCCCGGATATGCTGGAAGGTCCAGCGGTGATAGGGGGCGATGTCCCAGCCGCGGCGCGGAATGATCGGCGCGCCGGGATTGAGCGGATCACGGAACGGATAGCGCGCGGTCTCGATGGTCATGACAGGGTCCTTCCGCATGGCGGCACGGCTCGATCGGGATCATGGGATGTCAGAGGTCGACCTCGACGGTGCCGACCGGCTCGGTCGAGCAGGCGAGCACGAAGCCCCCGGCCTTCTCGACGGCCGACAACACGGTGCGTCCGGGATCGGCGCAGTTGGCCGCGAGCCGCCACGCGCCGGCCGTCACGCGCACCCGGCAGGTGCCGCAGATCCCCGCCTCACAATCGGCTTCCGGCGCAATGCCTTTGGCGCGCGCGAGCGCCAGCAATGTGGTGCGGCCCTCGCCCTCGGCGATCACACCGCTCGCGCGGAACGTCACGCGATAAGACGCCGCCTCGCCCGGCTCGACCGGCGCGTCCGTCCCGAAGCTCTCTTCAAGGAATGCCGCGGGCCGATCCGGCACCATGGCGGTGTGGATCGCGCGGGCGGTGCGGCGGAAACCTTCCGGGCCGCAGCACATGACGGTGCGCGCGGCAAGATCGGGGCACACAGCCCGCATCATCGCCGCATCGAAGCGGCCATGGAACAGGCGTCCGCCATCGATATCATGGGCCCCGGCAGCCTGCGTCAGGTTCCAGGATAGGCGCAGCCGCGGCCCCAGCCGGGCGCGCAGCGCTCGGAGCTCGGCGAGAAACGGCAGGTCCGCGGCGGTGCGCGCGCCGTGATGGAAGACGATATCGAGAGGCAGATCGCGATCGGCGGCAAAGCGCAGCATCGCGATCATCGGGGTGATGCCGCTGCCGGCCGACAGCAGGAGCAGGCGATCGTCCGCCCGCGCCGCCAGATGGAACCGGCCGTTCGGACCGAGCGCCCGCAGGCTCGCGCCGGCGTGGAAATTGTCGTGCAGCCAGTTCGACCGCACCCCGCCGGCGACACGCTTGACGGTGACGGCGAGTTCGCCGGGCCGCGACGGTGAGGACGACAGCGTATAGTTCCGCCGTTCGGTTTCGCCCGCGCCGTCGAAAAGCAGAGTGATGAACTGCCCGGGCTCATAGGCGACCGCCTCGCCCGCCTCGACGCGGAAGCGGAAGGTGCGCATGTCCCGCGCCTCGTCCTCGGTGCCGACGCAATGCAGCAGCCTGCCCCGGCGGCCGTCCGGCTGGGGGGCACGGCGCGGCGGCGGGCTGCCCGGCTTCAGCACGACCGGCGCCTTGCGCGCCAGGACGGTGAGCGGATCGCCGGCGAACAGCCGGCCAGGTCCGCGGGGGACCAGGAACTGGCCGAAATAGACCTTGCCATCCTCGCCCCGCCGCTCGCGCCCGAGCGTCGCAAGCGGCTCCTGATCGGTCCGCCTTTGGCCGGTGCGTGGATCCAGGGTGACCATGACGCAGCGGTCGCAGGGGCCGACGACGTCGAATTCGACCGCTCCGATCCGGATGCGCGCCCAACCGTCCTCGGCATAGGCGGCTGCGCCGGCAATGACCAGATTGGGCCGGAACCGGTCCATGCCGACCGGCTCGTCCAGATAGAGATTGAGATGGGCGAGCGAGGCCGCATTGGCCAGGAGGATCGGAGCGGTGTCGGCGAAAGACACCTCGCAGCCGGGATCGATCACCATGGCGCGCCGGGTATCGGGCCCCTTGACGACCAGGCGGCACGGCTGGCCGGCTAGCTCCGAAAGCCAGGCCGCGGCCGCCTCGCCCGCATCGAGCGGCAGCACCTTCGAGCGCCAGAGGGTCACCGCGCGGGCGAGCGGCCGCAGGTCGCGCTTGGCGATGACGAGCGGCGTCCGGCCCGGCGCCATGAGCACGATGTCGTCACCGTCGATCTCGCACTGAACCGTCAGGAGCGCAGGCGCGGCACGTGCGGTGAGCACCTTGTCGTCGGCGCCGACCGCCATCAGCCGCCGGTCGTCCAGCAATCCCTCCGGCTCGACGGTGACGGTGCGACGCACCAGGCCCGCCGCCGACTTCAACGGGAAGACACGGATCGCCGCGAGTCGGCAATCGTTTGCCGGAACGTCGTCCCACTTCTCCGACGGCGATGTCCGAAACACGGTTGCCAGCTCCCTTCGATTGCGCTTGGCCCCGCTCGGCCGGACGTGCGCCGAGCAGTTGACGGCTTCCATATACTGCGATCGCCGATCGCGCAATGTGGAACAAACTCGACCTGCGTAAAATCAACCCAAAAGTCTGAACTCATACAATCTTTTTGTATCGAGAACCCGCCGAAAGCGCTCTCATGAACTGCCGGAAGTGAAAAAGATTCGCGCAGACGAAACCGACACAGCACAACACTCCGTCCGGGGCTTTCCGACACCCGGCGCGAATGAATTTCTACCACGCGATGTCGGCAATGGTGCTTCGCCGCCGATCGGCCAATGCTGGCGGACGTGGCGGGCCTGACGGTCTGTGCGCGGGCGCTGCCGCAGCGCCTTCGACCGGCCATCTGCCGCAAGTGCCAGGGACAAGGGCACGAGGAACAAGATCACCAGAACAGCTTTGCCCGTCTCCCGCGTCTTGCCGGCGCCAGGGACGGCATTCGAGGGACGGACGGAAATGCGGGCACGCCTGCCCAACGGCTCATGCCGCAAGGCCGACGCGCTGTGCTCAAGCGACGCCGTGCCTTCGTCGCGCTCGAATGCGGCGCCGGGCCGCGCTCGCCCATTCCATGCTGACGGAGGAACCCCATGAAACGGCGTGAATTTCTGCAGGCGGCCGGCCTCGGCACGGCTTCGCTCGCCCTGCCCGCCCGCCTGCGCGCGGCGGGCGAGACGACATTGCGCTTCACGCCGCAGCAGGACCTCGTGACCCTCGATCCGATCCTGACCACCGGCTACATCACGCGCAACTACGCCTACATGGTCTACGACACGCTCTACGGCATGAACGCGCGCTATCAGGCGACGCCGCAGATGGTCGACGGCCATCGCGTCGAGGATGACGGCAAGCGCTGGGACCTCACGCTGCGCGACAATCTTTTCTGGCACGACGGCGAACGCGTGCTCGCGCGCGACTGCGTCGCCAGCATCAAGCGCTGGGGCCAGCGCGACACGTTCGGCGTCGCGCTGATGGCGGCCACCGACGAACTCTCCGCTCCCGACGACCGCACCATCCGTTTCAGACTGAAGCGCCCCTTCCCGCTGCTGCCGATCGCGCTCGGCAAGGCGTCCGTGCCGGTGTGCGCCATGATGCCCGAGCGGCTCGCCACCACCGATCCCTTCAAGCCCGTCGCCGAGATCATCGGCAGCGGCCCGTTCCGCTTCAAGATGGACGAGCGGGCGCCTGGATCGATCAACGTCTTCACCCGCTTCGAGCGCTACGTGCCGCGCAAGGACGGCGAACTGACCTGGACCTCCGGCCCGAAGGTCGTGCATTTCGATCGGGTCGAATGGAATTCGATCCCCGACCCCTCGACCGCCACCGCCGCGCTCATGTCGGGCGCCCAGCACTGGCAGGAATATGCCTATCACGATCATCTGCCGATGCTGAAAGGCGCCCGGCAGGTGACGACACGGGTGCTCGACCCGACCGGATTCGTCTGCATGATGCGGCTCAACTTCCTGCATCCGCCCTTCGACAATCCGGCCATCCGCCGCGCGCTCTGGGGCGCGCTCGCCCAGCGCGACTACATGGAGGCGGTGGTCGGAACCGACGATGCCACGCTCTTCAACATTCCGCTCGGCTACTTCTGCCCGGGCACGCCGATGGCGACGACCGCCGGCCTCGACATGCTCTCCGGCCCGCGCCAGGTCGAGAAGGTCAAGGATGAGCTGCGCACCGCCGGCTACAAGGGCGAGAAGGTCGTGATCATGGCCTCCAATGCCGGCGCGCTCGCCGCCATCGGCGCGGTCGCGGCCGACATGCTCAAGCGCGTCGGCATGGATGTCGAGGTCTATGTCGTCGAGTTCAACGCCATGCTGCAGCGCCGCAACCGGCAGGGCCCTGTCTCCGAAGGCGGCTGGAGCGCCTTCGTCACCAACTGGGCAGGCATGGACTGGCTGAACCCCGCCGTTCACATGGCCCTGCGCGCCGACGGCAGCTATCCGGGCTGGTCGCGCAACCAGCGCATCGACAGCCTGCGCTCGGCCTGGCTCGAAACCGGCGACGAGGCCGCCCAGGCCGCCATCTGCCGCGACATCCAGATCGAGGCGGTGAACGACGTGCCGTTCTATCCGCTCGGCCAATATCTGCAGCCGACGGCCTATCGCAACTCGCTGACCGGCGTGCTCGACGGCTTCGCCACCTTCTGGAACGTCAGGCGCGCCTGACGTGCCGCCGCGCTTCGCTTCACGCCATCCGAACCGGCCGGGCTCCTCCCGGCCGGCACCCGACTTCGCGACAATGGAGACTACCGATGACCGAGCCCCAAGCCGTCCGTCAGAGCGCGCTCGACTGGATCGCGCGCAATGAAAAGCGCCTGTCCGCCTTCAACGAGCGGATCTGGGCCTTTGCCGAACCGGCCTGGCGCGAATACCGCTCGCTCGACGCCTATGTCGACATCCTCAAGGAGGAAGGCTTCGAGGTGGAGGCCGGCTCCGGCGAAATGCCGACCGCCTTCGCTGCGCGCTGGGGCTCCGGCGGGCCCGTGCTCGCCGGCTTTTCCGAATATGACGCGGTGCCCGGCAATTCGCAGCAGGTTGTGCCGCGCGAGGCCCCGCGCGAGGGCCTGCATCCCTACGCGGCTGGCCATACCGACCCGCATTCCGTGTTGGGCACGGCGTCGCTCACCGCCATGCTCGCCACCAAGGCGGCGTTCCAGCAGCACGGGGTCGCGGCAACCCTGAAGCTGTTCGGCGAGCCTGCCGAGAAGGTCTGCGGCTCCAAGCCGATCCATGCCGCCAAGGGCTACTACGACGGGCTCGATGCGGCCGTCGTCTGGCACCCCTGGCCGAGCAATACGGTCACCGGGGACATCCATTTCGGCGCCTATTGGAGCGCGATCATCACCTTCGAGGCGGACGATCCGGAAAATTGGGTCGATCCCTCGCTGATGCCAACCCAGGCCACTCACGCGGTCGCCCGCGCCCCCGGCGCGCTCGACGCGCTCTGCCTGATGTATACGACGACCAAATACACCAAGGAGGCTATGTTTCCGCACAGCGGCTCGTGGACACTCAACGAATTCGTCTTGGGCGATGCCGGCGCCACCTCCGACAACCTGCCGCCCCGTTTCAGCCAGATCCAGTATTCCTGGCGCTCCTCGTCACTCGCCATCCAGGAGCAGATCTGGCGCGTGCTCGCCCGCAACGCCCGCTCGGCGGCGCTCGCCACGGGCTGCAAGGCCTTCGTGCGCTGGGTCACGAAAACCCGCGTCGGCCTGCCGAACACGGCGCTGACCAACCTGACCTGGGACAATCTTCGGGCGGTCGGGGCGCCTACCTACGCGGAGGAAGCGCTCGCCTTCGGCCGGGAGATCCAGAAAAATCTCGGCCTCGAGCCGATGGCCAACCCGTTCATCGAAAGCGTGACGACGCTGACGACGCCGGAAGAGAACGACAAGGGCCTGAAGCGCACCCTCGCCGGCTGGCAGAGCCATCTCAGCGCCGACGACTACGTCGAATATTCCTGGCATTGTCCGACCGTCAGGCTGCTGGCGGCGCGGCCGCGGCTGAGGCCGCCCTCGCCCGGCTATGCCTATCCCAACTGGGCGTACAACGCGATCGGCGGCCTGCCCGCGGCGGTCGATCCCGGCCTGTTCGTCGCCGCCAAGACCATGGCCTTGACCATGGTCGATCTGGCGACCAAGCCCGGCGCCCTCGAGGCGTGCCAGACCGAATTCCGCGAACGCACAGGCGGTGGCGTCGGCGGCAAGGACTGGGTCGGGCCGCTGCTGCCGGCCGATTTCGATCCGCCGGTCGACCTGCGCTGGCCGGAATATGTCTCGACCCGCCGCGGCGAGGAATGGACCTTCCCGACCCCGCGCCGCGGCACCGGGGCCGGCGAACCGATCTGATCGATCGCCCTACGCGCCGGCCATCCCCTCCTCGGCGAGAGGATGGTCGGCCGCGCACAGCGCGTGATTGCCGAGGATCTCGATCACCCGGCAATCGGTGGCCCGGCCACCTCGGCAGCTCTCCGTCATCCGCTCGAGTTCGGCTTCCAGCGCCCTCAGCCGGGCGATGCGGCTGCGGACCTGAACGAGCTGGGCAGTGGCGAGGCGGTCCGCCTCGTCGCATGACCGTTCGGGGCCATCCGTCAATGCCAGCAAAGTGCGGATCGCCTCGATCGGAAAGCCGAGCTCCCGGGCGTGGCGGATGAACAGAAGCCGGCTCACCTGGCGTGCGTCGTAGAGCCGCTGGTTGCCCTGCGAACGAAACGGCGGAGGCATCAGGCCGATCGTCTCATAGTAGCGGATGGTCGGCACTTTGGTGGCGGCGCGCCGGGCCAGCGCGCCGATGCTGAGACCGCCTGCCCGTATTTTTCCGGTCATCGCAAAAAACCGCTTGAACCTCTAGTCGCTGGAGGTTGCATAGACCAAGTCGGCCCGGTTTTCCAAGGGGGGCGACGCCGACCGGCTTCACTCCGCCACCCTGGCCGCAGGCCCCGGAGCGGAGACGAACCATGAGCTTTTTCAAGCACCTTCTCGGTGGCGGCCGCCACGGCCGGCAGAGCCGCCATCACGGCGGCTACGGCTATGGCCCGACCACGACGGGATCGCCGGCGGCGGCGATCCTCTGCCCGGCCTGCGCAGCGCAAAACACGACCGGCAGCCGGTTCTGCGGCCAGTGCGGCACCGCGCTCGGCACGCGGCCCTGCCCGTCCTGCTCGACCGAACGACCGGCTTCTGCAAAGTTCTGTCCGCAGTGCGGCGCGGCGGGCTGATCGCTGAGCCGATCGTCCCGCTCCGGTTCGCCGGCAATGTCATCACCGCATTGCCGGCCATGACTATTCCCCGCCCCCCGACACACGAAGGAGTGACCCCATGGGAGCCGGCCACGATCATGGCGCCCGCACGCAGAACCAGACGCGGCTGACCATCGCGCTCGCCCTCACCACGACCTTCCTGGTCGCCGAGGTGGTGGGCGGCATCCTCACCAATTCGCTGGCGCTCCTCTCGGACGCCGCGCACATGTTCACCGATGCGGTCGGCCTCGCCATCGCGCTGGCCGCGGTGCGCATCGCGCGCCGCCCGCCGGACATGCGGCGCACCTATGGCTTCTACCGCTTCGAGATCCTGGCTGCCGCCTTCAATGCGGTGCTGCTGTTCGGCGTCGCCATCTACATCCTCTACGAAGCCTGGCAGCGCTTCGCGGCACCGCCCGAGGTCCAGTCCGTGCCGATGCTGGTGATCGCCGTGCTCGGCCTGATCGTCAACATCATCGCCATGCGCCTCCTGTCGGCCGGCAAGGATGCGAGCCTCAACGTCAAGGGCGCCTATCTGGAGGTCTGGAGCGACTTTCTGGGCTCCGTCGGCGTCATCCTCGGCGGCCTCGTCATCTGGCTGACCAACTGGACCTGGGTCGACACGGTGATCGCGGTCGCGATCGGCCTCTGGGTCCTGCCGCGCACCTGGATCCTGCTGCGCGAGAGCATCGACGTCCTGCTGCAGGCCGCGCCCGCCGGCATCGACGTGGCCGCCGTCGAGCGCGACCTGAAGGCGATCGACGGCGTGGCCGACGTCCACGACCTGCATGTCTGGTCGCTGACCAGCGACCGCAATGTGGTCACCGCCCATATCGTGACCCGCGCAGGCCCGGACGGCATGATCGCGCTGCGCAAGCAGGTCGAGACGCTGCTCGAACAGCGCTACGACCTGCACCTGTCGACGATCCAGATCGAGGACGAAACCGGGCACGGCGCGTGAGCGCCGGCCCCACCTTGCGCGCAGTGGAACTTGTCGGCGACGCCTCTTTGCGTCACAACGCTGATCCTGCAACGCACGGATCGCTCGATGACCAAGACCTTCGCCGCCTTCGCCCTGCTGGCCGCCACCGCCTTCGGCGCTGCTGAATTCGTCGTGCCGGCGGTGCGCGCCCAGGCTGCCGCTCCGCAGGCGGCCGCGCCGGCCGCCTCGCCCCTGCCGGGCGGTGCCTCGTCGCTGCAGGAGACCTATCAGGACTGGCAGGTCGCCTGCGTCCAGCAGGGCACCGGCAAGCGCTGCGCGCTGTCGCAGCAGCAGTCGGACCCGCAGAGCCGGCAGCGGGTGCTGGCGGTCGAGCTGACGACCGTCGGCGACAAGGCCGAAGGCCTGCTCGTCCTGCCCTTTGGCCTGGCGCTCGACAAGGGCGTGAGCCTGCAGATCGACGACGGCCCGGTCGGCCAGCCCTTGCGGTTCCGCACCTGCCTGCCCGCCGGCTGCCTGGTGCCGCTGTCGTTCGACGCGCGGACGCTGGCGAGCCTGCGCCGCGGCACGGTCATCAAGGCGAAGGTCGCGACCGATGACGGCCGCGAGACCACCTTCTCGATCTCGCTCAAGGGGCTCGCTCCGGCGCTGGACCGCACGGCGGCTCTGCTGCGCTGACATGATGGCCGCGGGGCTGCATCACGTCACCCTGGTCACCGGCCAGGCACAGGCCAATGTCGACTTCTATGCCGGCTTCCTCGGCTTGCGCCTGGTCAAGCGCACCGGCGGGTTCGAGGACGCGACCCAGCTCCATCTCTTTTACGGGGATGCTGCGGGCTCTCCGGGCTCGCTGGTGACCTTTCTCGTCTGGGAGGACGGCGCGCCGGGGCGCGTCGGGCTCGGCCAGTTCACCGAGCTCGCGCTGGCCATCCCCTCCGCCAGCATCGGCTTCTGGCTGACCCGCGCGATGAGCCACGGCGTGAAGGTCGCCGGTCCCTCCCGGCTTTTCGGCCAGCCCGTGCTGCGGCTCACCGATCCCGACGGCGCCACGGTGCGGCTCGCCGGCACCGACGATCTCGCGGCTGCCGCGCCGCTCGGGGACGGCCCGGTGCCGGCCGAGCACGCCATTCGCCGCCTTGCGGGAGCGACCCTGCTCACCGACCAGCTGCGGATGAGCGAGGCCTTCTTCGCGGATCATCTCTCCTATCGCGAAACCGCCCGCGAGGACGGGCTGGTGCGCCTCACCTCGCCCGCCGGCGACAGCCTGGATCTGCGCGACGCCAGCGGCTTCTGGCCCGGTGCCAGCGGCCCGGGCACGATCGATCACCTCGCCTTCCGGACCGCCGACGCGGCAGGCCTTCAGGCGGCGCTCCGCCGGCTGGAGGATGAAGGCCGCGAAGTCAGCCCGATCAAGGACCGACGCTATTTCACCTCGCTCTATTGGCGCGAGCCGGGCGGCGCGCTGTGCGAACGGGCGACCGACGGCCCCGGCATGACCGTGGACGAGACCCCGGCCGGGCTCGGTGAGGGCCTGTTCGTCCCGCCCGGCACGGGTGAGGCGGTCAAGCTGCAATTGCCTGATATCGCCCTTCCCGGCGAACCGCGCGAGCGGCGGGCCGATCTGGCCTTCGTGCACCGCCTGAAACGGATGGACGGCGGCGACGGCAGCACCATCGTCCTGCTGCACGGCACCGGCGGCAACGAAACCGACCTCATGCCGCTCGCCCATGTGGCGGCGCCGAACGCCAACCTGCTCGGCTTTCGCGGCAGGAGCACGGAAGCCGGGTCGCTGCGCTGGTTCCGGCGGTTCGACACCGGCGCATTCGACACCGCCGACATTGCGCGCGAGGCGGAAGCCTTCGCCGCGACGCTTCAGGAGGCCCTCGCCTTCTATGGGCTCGACGCCGAGCGGACGATGCTGCTCGGCTATTCCAACGGTGCCAACTTTGCTGCGGCGACGATGATGCTGCAACCGGGCCTGGTTCGCAACGCGGTGCTCATGCGCCCGGTGCAGGTGCTGGACAGTCCGCCCGCCGCAGACCTCGCCGGCGCGCAGGTGCTGGCGCTGACCGGCTCCACCGATCCCTATCTTGCGGAGGCCGCGGGACTGATCCGCCAATTGCGCGAAAGAGGCGCCGTGGTCGACCTGCGCGAACTGACCGCAGGCCATGCATCCGGCGATGCCGACATAGCGGCGATCCGAGCCTGGCACGCCGCCTGGTACGGCGCTTGAGCCTCCAGTGGCCGGCCGCCCACGGGCACAGTCGCCCGCCGCCGGATCGTTTCCGCGCTCCCACCTCGTAACACTTTTTGACAATTGACAAGCTGCAGCGGACGTAACGTCATTTGGGCTCGCTATGCGGGCCAGACAACCTGTATAAAGAATCAGTAATTCCCCCGTTTGGGGGGAGCAGACAAATTGGCAATGTGGAAATCTGGGAGGAGCGATTCTCGCACTGGGGTCAGGGATCTGCGGCACTGCGCGCCCGGCGCGCTGCCGCCGAAGACGACCCGGGAGCGGAACGCGCCTTCGAACGGCGGACTTCATCCAACGAGGTGCGGCATGACCACGACGCTCGCCACGCCACCGAAGCGGCATTCGCCTGCGGCGCTTGCTGTTTTCGATGAGCTCGACAGCCGCGTCGTCGACGTCTTTGCCGATATCCACGCCTGGCGCGGCTGGAAGTTCATCAACAATCCCAAGGCGCCGCGGCCCCAGAGCGAGGCGGTCCTGCACGAAATCCGCGCGACGACGCGCTGGTACCAGTCGCACCGCGCCGAGGCGGCGCTCGCGCTCGCCAACCACCTGCCGGCCGAGGAGGCCGACATCGTCAAGGCCCTGTCGGACGAGCTCGCGGACGACCCCGACGCCGAACGCCATGACTATGCCGCGCTGCTCGGGCGGCCGCTGGCGCCGGCCTGCTTCGCCGCCGCCGCCATCCGCGCCCGCATTGCCGGCACGGAGCACGGCCTCGGCCTGATCGGCGCCGACTATCTGTTCGAGCAGATGGGCGCCCTGATCGTCCAGGCGACCGAGCCGGCGGCGCCACAGGCCCAGGCGACGGGTGAGACGCCGCTGGTGATCGAGCCGACGCCCAATCTGGAGCAGCGGGCGCAGATGATGAAGCAGCTCATTCTCGACGTGGTCACCCGCCTGCCCGACAGCGCGGCGGCCATGCTGCGCGGCTTCGACTGCTTTCGTGTCGTCTATCCCTTGCGCGTCTGGGACGAAGCCTATGAGCGGGCGCTGAAGGGCGGCGACCGGTTCTGGCCGCGCTGAGCCGGCTATCCGTCTCGCGCGGCATCCGGGCCGCGCTTCCGGCGCCGCGCGATCCAGTCAGGCTTCGAACACCTTGCCGGGATTCATCAGGCCCAGCGGATCGACCGCCGCCTTGATCCGCCGCATCAGGTCGAATTCGGCGCCCGCCCGCCAGTCGGCCAGCATGCTGGGCTTCAGCCGGCCAATGCCATGCTCGGCGGAGAAGCTGCCGTCGAGCGCGCGCACCACCGTATTGACCCGGTCCATCAGGTCATGGCTGCGGGCCAGGAAATCGGCGTCGGCCATGCCGTCCGGACGGACGAAGTTCATGTGGATGTTGCCGTCGCCCATATGGCCGAACGGAACCGGGCGGACGCCCGGGATCAGCTCCGTCACGGCGGCGCTCGCGCCGCGGATCAGATCCGGCACCCGGGAGACCGGCACGGACACATCGTTCTTCACGCTGGCCCCGGCCCGCTTCTGCGCCTCCGGATGTTCCTCGCGCAGCCGCCAGATCGCCTGGACCTGGGCCTCGCTTTCCGCAATCGCCGCATCCGCCACTTCTCCGGCTTCGAAGGCTTCGCCAAGAACGGCCTCCAGCAGTTCGCGCAGGGCGGCGTCCGGGCGGGGCGAGGCAAGATCGACCAGCACATAGTGCCCGGCGCGGCTCGCGACCGGCAGCGTCGCGCCGGGAATATGGGCGAGCACCAGGTCGATGCCCGCGCCCGACATGTATTCGAACGCCTGCAGGCTTGCTTCGTCCCGGTCGCGGAAGCGGCGGAACAGCGCCAGCGCGGCGTCGAGATCCGGCAGCGCGCAGAAGGCGACCTCGCGTGCCCGCGGCCGCGGGAACAGCCGCAGCACCGCCCCCGTGATGATGCCGAGCGTGCCCTCGGCGCCAACGAAGAGCTGGCGCAGCGCATAGCCGGTATTGTCCTTGCGCAGCCGCCGGAGGCCGTTCCAGACGGTGCCGTCGGGCAGCACCACCTCGAGGCCAAGCATCAGCTCGCGGGCATTGCCGTAACGCACCGTAGTGTTGCCGCCGGCATTGGTCGCGAGCACGCCGCCGATGGTTGCCGATCCCTCGGCACCGAGCGACAGCGGGAACAGGCAGCCGGCCTCGGCGGCGGCCTCCTGCGCGGCCTTCAGCACCACACCGGCCTCCGCCACCATGGTCATGTCGACCGCGTCGATATCCCTGATCCGGTTCATCCGGGCGAGCGACAGCACGACCTGTCGGCCGCTCTCGTCGGGCATCGCGCCACCGACCATCGAGGTATTGCCGCCCTGCGGCACCACCGGCACCTGGCGACGCGCCAGGATCCTCATGGCACCGGCGAGCTCGGCCGTATCGGCTGGCCGCAACACGCAGGGGGAACGGCCCTGATAGAGGCCGCGCCAGTCGGAGAGATAGGGCGCGACGTCATCCGGCGCGGTGATCAGCCCGCGCGCGCCGACCAGCGCGTGAAGCTCCGCGATCAGGCCCTCGTCATCCGAAGCCATGGCTCTCCTCCATGCCGTCCGCCGGATCTTCCCCGGGGCGCCTTATTGGCACGGCCGCCCGCCACAAGAAAGACAGGCCCCGCGCGATTGGCGGAAAGCCCCGGGAGCCGGCCCGGCGATGACCTGAGAGGGAATTGGTTCGCGCCCGCCGATCGCGATGATCGCGCCCCGTTGCACCTCTCCAAGGAGACCACCATGACCCATCCGGGCGAACTTGCCGACCGCTATATCGCCATGTGGAACGAGACCGACGCCGGCGCACGCCGCCAGAAGGTCGCGGCGCTCTGGGCCGCCGACGGCCATTTCGTCGACCCGGTCGCCGAGGGCAGCGGGCACGACCAGATCGACGCCGTGCTCGGCGGCGTCCAGCAGCAATTCGCCGGACTGCGCTTCGGCCTCATCGGCAAGCCCGACGGCTTCGGCAGCCATGTCCGGCTGAGCTGGCAGCTCTCCGCCGGCGACGGACCCGCCGTCGTCAAGGGCACCGACATCCTGCGCATCGCAGCCGACGGCAAGCTCGCCGCGGTGGTCGGCTTCTTCGACCTCGTGCCGGGCTGACGTGCAGGACGCCGGACCGCCGGATCTCCAGGCTGGTTCGGCGCGCATGCTCCGCGTCACGCACCGCGCCGATCAGTGGTCGGCAATTCCGCCATAGAGGTTCCACAGCCGAGCCGTCAGCACGCCGGCATCGACAGGCAGGGTCACCCCGGTAATGGCGGCTGCCTGATCCGAAACCAGGAAGGCGATCGCGTTGGCAACGTCCTCCGGCCTGACCAGCCGGCCGAGCGCGGTCTGCCGACGCATGGTTTCCGGATCGCGCTCACCACGCGCATAGCTCTGTTCCACGGCCGGCGTGCGGGTCGGGCCGGGGCAGACGCAATTGACCCGCACGCCCTGCCGGCCCCAGGCGCCGGCAAGGTTCTCGGTCAGATTGATGACCGCCGCCTTGCTGGAGCCATAGGCAACCAGCGGCGTGGATCCGAAGGCGGTCACGGAAGCAGTCGTGACGATCGCGCCGCGGCGGCGCTCCAGCATCTTCCGCCCGAACGCGGTGCAGGTCGCGAGCGTGCCTCGGACATTGGCGGCATAGATGTGGTCCCAGGCCACCGGGTCCTGGTCCTCGGGACGATGCGGATTTTCGAGCGCCGCCGCGAGGGCAACGACGCTGCCGCACGGGCCGATCTCCGCCTCGACATAGTCGGCCGCCCTGGCCACCGCCGCTGTGTCGGCAACGTCCAGCGCGATGCCGACTGCACCAAGCGGCTCGGCGACCGCGCTCGCCCGCCCCGCATCCAGATCGGCGACGACGACCCGCCACCCGTCCTCGCACAGCCGGCGAACGGTCGCTTCGCCGATGCCACCGGCACCACCCGTCACCACCGCCACATCCGCCTTCCGATCGACCATCATCGCTCTCCTCCCTGCCAATCGCCTGCTGTCGTCAAAGGCATCGATAGAGCGCCGCAATGAGCCCGCCGGCGCGCGGACCGTTGTCCAGGCGCGCATGCATCTGGTTCATGGCGTAGCTGAACCCGATGCCGGCCTCCGGATCGGCAAAGCCGATCGCGCCACCGACGCCATGGTGGCCGAACGCTCCGGCGTTCGGCCCCATCCAGACGATGGGCGGCGAGTTGCGCAGCACGCCGAGACCCTGGTGGTAGGTCCGGTTCATGATGATTTCGGTCAGATTGTGCTGCTCGGCGCTCATGAGCGAAATGGTCGCCGGCCGCAGGACCCGGACGCCCTCCAGCGCACCGCCTTGGGCGAGGCAGGCATAGAGCCGCGCGACCGCCCGCGCATTGCCGTGGCCGTTGGCGCCCGGAATTTCCGAGGTGCGCCACGCGGCCGAATTGAAATCCTCGTCCGTCGGGATTTCTTTCCAGGCCTTGGCCAGCAGGCTGCCTGGCGCTGTCCGCTCGACGTCGAAAATCGTGCCCTCGGTCGCCTGTATGAAGGTGGCGACGCGCGCGATCTCATCCGGCAGCAAGCCGATCTGATAGTCGATGCCGAGCGGCCCGGTGACATGCCGCCGCAAATAGGCGCCGGGGCTGAGGCCGCTGACGCGGCGGATGATCTCGCCGACCAGGAAGCCCATCGTCAGGATGTGATAGCCCGCCTGCGAACCCGGCGCCCAGAGCGGCCGCTGTGCCGCCAGCGCGGCGACCATGCGCGGCCAGTCGTAGATCGCGCCCCGATCGAGATTGGGGTCGAGAACGGCAAGGCCGGCGCGATGGTCGAGCAGCCAGCGCACGGGGATATGCTGCTTGCCGTTGGCGGCGAATTCCGGCCAGTACCGGCTAACCGGTGCGTCGAGGTCGACCTTGCCGGCCTCGACGAGCTGCATCAGCGCAACCGAAACCGGCCCCTTGGCGACGCTCATCATGTTGACGATCGTGTCCTGCTGCCAGGGCTTCGTCCGCGCCGGGTCCGCATAGCCTCCCCAGAGGTCGACGACAACGCGGCCGGCATGCATCGCGCAGACGCTCGCGCCGCATTCTGAGCCGTTCGCAAAATTGGCCTCGAAGGCGTCGCGCACCTTTTCGAAGCCCGGCGCGACATGCCCTCCGATCGGGACCGCCTGCCGGCCCGGCGCTTCAGCCTGGATGTCCATGGAAAACCTCATCATGCGCCGAGATAGGCGCTCCGGATCTGGGGATTGGCGAGCAGCTCGTCGCGCGAGCCGGAGGCGACCACCTTGCCGGTGGCGATGACATAGCCGCGGTCGCAGCTCTCGATCGCCTCGATCGCACGCTGCTCGACGATCAGGATCGTCAGGCCAGCCTCGCGATGCAGGGCGCGAACCGCATCGAAGATCTGGTCGACCACAGCGGGCGCGAGCCCCATCGAGGGCTCGTCGAGCATCAGGAGTCGCGGCGAGGAGGCCAGTCCGCGACCGATTGCCAGCATCTGCTGCTGTCCGCCGGACAGTGTCCCCGCCAACTGCCGCCGCCGCTCGGCGAGGATGGGAAACAGGCCGTAGATCCGCTCGATATTGCGCGGGGCATCGCCGCGCGCACCCAGCGCCTTGGTGCCGAGGCGCAGATTGTCTTCCACGGTCAGGCTGCCGAACACCTGCCGTCCTTCCGGGACGTGGGCGATGCCCAGATGCGGACGCGCGGCGGCGGGCACCTCGCGCAAGGACCTGCCCTCGAAGGTCATCGCCCCGACGCTCTCGACGATGCCCGAAATGGCCTTGAACAGCGTCGTCTTGCCGGCACCGTTCGGTCCGATGATCGAAACGAACTCGCCCTCGCGGACCTCGAAACTGACCCCGTCGAGCGCGGTGAGGCCGCCGTAGCGGACCTCGATCGATTCAAGCTGCAGCATGTTCGGCCCACCGCTTTCCAAGATAGGCGGCGATCACCTCGCGATCGCGCACGACGTCCTGCGGCATGCCATCGGCAATGACCACGCCATGGTCGAGCACGAGGAACCGGTCGGCCAGGCGCACCATGGCCTGCATGGTGTGCTCGATGATGACGATGGTGACTCCCTCGTCGCGCAACTTGCGCAGCAGCGGCAGCATGGCTTCGATATCGTCCGTCGAGAGGCCGGCGAAACTCTCGTCCATCAGGATGAGGCCCGGCCCGCCGGCGAGCGCGCGCGCCAGTTCCATCAGGCGCAATTCCCGGTTGGTCAAAGTCGATGCCGGCGCGGAGGCGCGATCGCTCAGGCCGGTTCTCACCAGCGCGGCTTTCGCCGCGGCGAGGGCGGAGGCATTGTCGCGATGGCGGACGAAGGCGCCGACCACGACGTTCTCCAGGAGCGTCAGGCGGGGAAAGGAGCGGACGGTCTGAAAGGTCCGGCCGATGCCGAGCGCGCAGATCGCTTCCGGCGGCAGACCCGACAGGCGCCGGCCGTCATAGCTGACCGTTCCCGACGATGGCGTGATGATGCCGTTGAGCGCATTGAACAGCGTCGTCTTGCCGGCGCCGTTCGGCCCGATGATACCCAGGATCTCGCCTGCCTTGACCGACAAGGATACGTCTGCGAGGGCCTTCAGGCCGCCGAACTGAACCGACACGCCGTCCGCGACCAGCAAGGGCCGGCCCGCCGCCCCCTGCCCGGCGCCCGCCCAGGCGACGGATCCGGCCGCCGGCAGCGCCGGAAGATTCCGATGCCGGGCGAAGCGGTCGCGTGCCGCCCAGAACAGCCCCTGCGGTCGCACCAGGATGATCGCGATGATGGCGAGACCGAAGACGACGCCCTGGATCCCCGGCAGCCGCGCGCCGAAGGTCGCATAGAGCAGCTCGGAGAGCGGCACCAGGATAGCCGCGCCGATCACGGGTCCCCAGGCAGAACCGAGGCCACCGAACATCGTCACAATGAGCGCCTGTGCCGAGACCAGCATGCCGAACGCGGAGTGCGGCGTGATGACGAGGAGAACCACCGCGTAGAGCCCGCCGGCAAGGCCCGCCATGGCGCCGGACACCGCGATGGCAGCGAGCTTCCAGCGCAGCACGGCGACCCCCGCCGTGCGGGCCGCCAGCTCGTTCTGCCTGATGGCGATCAGCGCCAGGCCGAAGCGGCTGCGTTCGATGCTCAGCGAGGCCCACAGCGCGACGCCCATCAGGGCGAGCGCAATCAGCGCGAGAATGCGCGGATCGGCGAACTGCATGTAGGCGGCCGGCGACTGGCGCTGCATCGGCAATGACAGTTCGGTCCATCCGGCCCACTCGAAAATGTGCAGCAGGGCGAGAGGATAGGCCAGCATGGCCAGGCTGAAATAATGCCCCTTGAGCCGAAAGGTGACGATGCCGACGACGAAGCCGGCGAGCGCCCCGACGACACCCGCCAGCGCCCAGCCGATCCAGGGCGTGATGCCGAAATCGTGGTAGGCGATGCCGAGCGTGTAGGCACCCAGGCCGAAAAAGGCCGCGTGACCGAAACTGACGAGGCCCGCATAGCCACCGAGCACGTTCCAGGAAATGCCCATCACCGCCCAGATCGGCACCAGCGTCAGGATGAGCAGCGCGTAGCTGTCATGGATGAAGCCGACGACGAGCGCGCCGAAGGCCAGAACCGCGGCCACGGCGACCGCCGCGGGGCGCGGGGAAGCAAGGAAGTTCATCACGCCCGCTCCACATTCCGGCCGAACAGGCCTTGGGGCCGAACCAGGAGAATGAGGAGGAAGACGCCGAAGATGGCGGTCGTCTGCAGCTGGATCGGCAGGACGAGCGTCGAGAGCTGCTGGACGAGCCCGATCAGCAGGCCACCCCAGAACGCGCCGCCGACGCTGCCCATGCCGCCCAGCACGACGCCGGCATACATGAGCACCACGAATTCGAGGCCGGTATAGGGCTGGAACGGCAGGTAGGTGGCGATCGTCACGCCCGCGACCGTGGTCAGGGCGATGCCTATGCCGAATGCGACGCGATGGGCGCGGTTGACATCGATGCCCATATAGGTCGCCGCGGTCGGATTGTCGGCTGCGGCCTTCAGCTCGCGCCCGATGGCGGTGCGGGTCATGATCTGGGCGAGGACGAGAGCGACCGCCACCGCGAGCAGGGCAGCCCAGCCGCGCGCCTGGTTGACGAAGATCGAGATCTCGCCGTGCCACAAGGGGCCGATCTCCCAGGCCCGCCCGGCCGCCGGCGTCGCGATCGATACCGGCGTCGAGCCGAACACCATCAGCGCGCCGTTCTGGATCACGAGGGAAATGCCGAGCGTCAGGATCAGCTGGGCGGTATGTCCGCCGTCCTCGAGGGCGAGCACGCGGATGCCGCTCACCTTGCCGATCAGCCCGGCATGAACGGCGGCGCCAACGCCATAGAAGACGACGCCGGCAATGAGAGCGCCGACCATCGCCCACAGCAGGGCGTCGCCGCTGCCGGCCGACATCGCTCCGACGAACAGCACGCCGAAATACATGCCGAGCGTCATGAAGTCGCCCTGGGCGAAATTGATCACGCGCATGATGCCGAAGATCAGGCCGAGACCGACGCACATCAGGCCGATATTGCAGCCGATGATCAGGCCCGAAGCGAAAAGTTGCAGGAATGTCTCGACCTGAGCCGCGGCATCCATCTTGGTCCTCCCGAGAATGTCGAGGCGCGGGTCTTCAGCCCTTGTCGCCGAGTTGCGCTCCGCCGAGCGCTTCGCTGAAGCGCGCAAGTTCGGTGTGATCGCGCCCCGGCCCAAGGCTCGCTGCGGCGGCCGCGAAGAGTTCCTGGCACAACGCCGAGAATGGCGCGGCGGTGCCGCTTTCGCGGGCGACGCCAAGGGCGATGCGCAGATCCTTGACCATCAGGTCGAGACCGAAGCCGGAATCGAAGGTGCGGCTCAGCACAAACGGCTTCAGCTTCTTCTGCGTCGAGTTGTTCATGCCGGTCGAGGCGTTCAGCACGTCGACCATCAGGGCCGGGTCGAGACCGAATTTCTGGCCGATCAGCAGTGCCTCGACGCTTGCCAGCAGCCCGGCTGCGGAGACGAGATTGTTCAGCGCCTTCATCGCGTGCGCGGACCCGATCCCGCCGGTGCGGGTAACGGTCGAACCCATCGCCGAAAGCACTGGCATGACACGGTCGATCGTCGCGTCGTCGCCGCCGGCCATGATGGCGAGATCGCCGGTCACCGCCCGCCGGACACCGCCCGAAACCGGCGCATCGATCATCGCCGCGCCGGCCGCGGCCACCGACCCCGCAAGGCGGATGGTCTCGGCCGGAATGCCCGAGCTCATGTCGATGACGATGCTGCCCGGGCGCAGCGCCCGCAGAGCGCCGCGCTCGGCGGTGAGGACCTGTTCGACAACCGCGCTGGTCGGCACGATGGTGATCAGCACATCGGCGTCGCGCGCCAGCTCCTCAGCCGAGGCGGTGCTGCGTGCGCCGAACTCGGCCCCGAATGCCGCCATCCGCTCCTCGGATGCATCCAGGACAGCAACCGGATAGCCGGCGGCGACGAGGCGGGCCGCCATGGGCCAGCCCATATTGCCGATGCCGACGAAACCTATCGAGAGCGCCATGACTATTTCGCCGCGGTCTTGGCTTCGATGGCGCCCGCCTCGATCAGCACGGCGTTGGCAACCTTGAAGGCATCGAGCCCCGCCGGAATGCCGCAATAGACGGTCGCCTGCACGAGAATGGCGCGAATCTCGGCGACGCTGACGCCGTTGGCCAGGGCGCCGCGCACGTGGAGACGGATTTCCGCAGGCCGGTTGAGCGCCGTCAGCATGGCCAGGTTGAGCATGCTCCGGGTCTTCCGGTCGAGCCCCTCGTCGCCCCAGGTATAGCCCCAGCACCAGGCCGTGGTGATCTCCTGGAACGCGCTGGTGAAATCGTTCGCCTCGCTGAGCGAGGCATCGACATAGCTTGCTCCGAGGACCTCGCGGCGGATCCGCAAGCCCTTCTCGAAAAGGGCATCGACCCCGGCGTCGCTCCGCTTCATCTCAATTCCTCGCTGATGAGAATACGATATTCTTGTCATACAAACTGATTGCGCCAGCGTCAACAGTCTGTCATACAGGATTACAAGAAGACGGTTGAATGACGAGGCGACGACCATGACCGAGACCGGCACGACGACCGATTTGAACCTGCAGGGCTGTTGTGACCCGGCCTTTGCGGCCGTCGAGGAGGCTTTCGCGGACAATTTCCGGCGCGGCGAAGAGGTCGGTGCCAGTTGCGCCGTCGTCATCGACGGCCGGCTTGTGGTCGACCTCTGGGGCGGCGGCACCGACCGTTCGGGCAGCCAGGCCTGGCAGCGCGACACCATCGTCAACATGATGTCGGTGGCGAAGGGCGTGCTGGCCCTGGTCGCCCACATGCTGGTCGATGCCGGCAAGATCGACCTCGACGCGCCGGTCGCCCGCTACTGGCCCGAATTCGCCGGCGGCGGCAAGGACCGCCTGCCGGTACGCTATCTGCTCGATCATCGGGCGGGCCTCGAAGTGCTGACCGAGCCGCTCTGGCCGGGCGCCGCCTATGACTGGAATGCGATGGTCGCGGCGCTCGAGCGCCAGGTGCCGCTGCAGGAGCCCGGCACCAGACCCGCCTATCATACGCTCACCATGTCCTATCTCGTCGGCGAGCTGGTGCGCCGCGTGACCGGCAAGAGTTACGGCCGCGCCCTGCGCGACATGGTCACCGGGCCCCTGGATCTCGACTACCGGATCGGCCTGTCGCGTCCCGATCTCGATCGCTGTGCACGCTTCATCCGCTGGGCCGGCTACAGCGAGCGCGGATCGGGCCAGGACGAACCGAGCGACCTCCTGGTCAGGGCCTGGGCGCAGCTGGACCCGGCGCGCGACGATGACCTGAACAGCGAGCAGTTCCGCATGGCGGAGATTCCGGGCGCGAACGGGCACGGCAATGCCCGCGCGATCGCCCGCCTCTATGGCGAGATCGCCCGCGACGGCGGGCGCCTGATCAGCCGCCAGGCACTCCGCCGCGCGACAGAGATGCAGTGGGAGGCGACGGAGCCCGTGCTCTCGCACAACTACCGGATGGGCCTCGGCTTCACGCTGAACAGCGTCGACGCCTATATGGGGCCCAATCCGAATGCCTTCGGCCATGTCGGCGCCGGCGGCTCGACGGGGCTGTGCGACCCGGACGCCCGCATCGGTTTTTCCTATGGAATGAATCTGATGCGGGCGAATCGCGACAATGGTCCGCGCGCGCGCCGCCTGCTCGACGCACTCTATTCCTGTCTCTGACCAGCGAAGAAGGATCGCCCGTGGAACCCCGTCTCAAGATCGCATCGTCGCCTAGTCTGCGTGAGCTGGTCGCCGCCCGGATGCGCGAGGAGATCGTCAGCGGCCGGTTCGCGCCGGGATCGCGGCTGATCGAGCGGGAACTGTGCGAACTCATGGGCGTCTCCCGAACCTCGATCCGCGAGGCGCTGCGCGAGCTCGAAGCGGAGGGATTGGTGACCGTGGTTCCCAACAAGGGTCCGATCGTCTCGATCGTCTCGATCGAGACGGCCGAAGGGGTCTATCAGGTCCGCGTAGTGCTGGAGGGGCTTGCGGCGCGCCTGTTCGCCCGGCGTGCGAGCGACGAGCAGATCGCGGCCCTGGAACAGGCGGTCGACGCCCTGGAACAGGTCTATCTGAACTATTCGCCGGGCCCGTTCCTCGCCGCCAAGACCCATTTCTACGACATTCTGCTCGAGGGCGCCGGCAACGAGACCGCGACCAGCATGCTGCGGACCATCCATACCCGCGTCTCGCAGCTGCGCGCCACCTCGCTCGCCAATCCCGAGCGAGCCAAATCCTCGATCAAGGAAATCAGGACGTTCCTCAAGGCGCTGAAGCGGCGCGACGAGGACGCGGCCTGGCAGGCCTGCGTCACGCATATCGAAAATGCGGCCGAGGCCGCGCTTGCCATGCTGCGGCGCCAGCCGGCGGCGGACTGAACAAGACCAAATAGACCGATTGGGAGTTGAAACATGCTCGACGTCACCCGCCGCGGGCTTCTCGCCGGCGCGGCCACCCTGCCGTTTCTCGGACGCGCCCATGCCAACCCGGCCGAGGTCAAGATCGCGCTGCTGACCCCGCTGTCTGGCCCCCTCGCCCGCCAGGGCCAACTGATGAAGATCGGCGCCGACATGGCAGTGGAGGACATCAACAGGGCCGGTGGCCTGAAAGCCCTCGGTGGTGCGCCGCTCAGGCTCGTCGTCGCCGATGCCGGCGATACGATCGAGCGCGCCAAGAGCGCTGCCCAGCGCCTCGTCGCCCAGGAAAGCGACCTCGTCGCCGGCATCGGCGCCTGGCTCACGGCCTATACGCTCGCTGCGACCGAGGTGACCGAACGCGCCAGGCTGCCCTGGCTGACCCTGTCCTGGGCCGATGCCGTAACCGAGCGCGGCTTTCAATATGTGATTGCGACATCCGCGCCGTCCACCCGCATTGCCGGCGAGGCGGTGCCGAAGATCGTCGAACTCGCCGCGCGCTCGACCGGCCGCAAGCCGACCAAGGTCGGCGTCATCGCGGACAGCACCTCGGTCGCCCAGGCCTTCGTCAAGCCGCTCCGTGAAGGCGGCTTTGCCAGACTCGGCCTGGAGGCCGTCATCGACCAGACCTATACGACGCCGCTGACCGATGCGACGCAAATGGTCCAGCGCATCCGGACCACCCGGCCCGACTTCCTGATCCTCTATGCCGGCAGCATCGCCGATGCGAAGCTGCTGCTCGACAAGCTCGGAGAGTTCGGCCTCGGCAAGGGCCGCATTCCGATCCTCGCGCCGGGAGCCCATATCGGCGTGCCGGAAATGCTGGCGAATCTCGGCGCCGACAATCTGGAAGGCATCATTTCGATCGCCGCGAACTGGGGATCGAAGCGCAAGAAGGCCATGCTCGACGACTTCTGCGCCCGCGCCCGCGAGCCCTGGATGACCCAGGACACGCTGTCGACCTATGGCGAGGTGGCGCTGATCGCCGACGCGCTCGAACGCAGCGGCGCAACGGACCGGGACAAGCTCATGGCGGCGCTCAAGGCGACCGATACGAGCGAGGGGCCGGCCCGCTATTTCCTCGGATCGTCGCTGCGGTTCGACGAAAAGGGGCGGCGCCGCGACGCGCCCTTCGCGCTGTTCCAGTGGCAGAAGGGCGTGCCGGTGACGGTCGACCCGGCCGAGGACGCCTTCGCCGAGATCGCCTGGCCGAGGCGATCCTCGTGAGCGCCGAGGCCTATCAGGTCTTCGCGCTGCGCTACGCGACCTCCGGACCGCGGCGCCGCGGCGAGAACTTCATCATGGCCGACCTCCATGATGCGCCGATGCCGATGGACTACTACATCTGGGCGATCCGGAACGAGATCCGCACGATCGTCGTCGATACCGGCTTCACACCGGAAGCCGCGCGCAGGCGCGGCCGGCGGCACCTCGTCGATCCGGCCGTCCTCCTCGCCGCGATCGGCATCGCAGCGGAAGACGTCGCCGACGTCGTGCTGACCCACCTGCACTACGACCACGCCGGCAACCTCGCGCATTTTCCGAAAGCCCGCTTCCACCTGCAGGACACCGAGATGGCCTATGCCACCGGACGGCCGATGTGCCATGCCTGCCTTGCCCAGCCCTTCGACGTCGAGGATGTCGTGCAGGTCGTGCGCCATGTCCACGGCGGGCGCGTGCGCTTTCACGACGGCACAGCCGAGATTGCGCCGGGGGTCAGCCTGCACCGTGTCGGCGGCCATACCGGCGGTCTCCAGGTCGTCAGGGTACGCACTGCGCGCGGCTGGCTGGTGCTCGCCTCCGATGCGTTCCACTATACCGAAAACAGGCTGTCGCGGAGGCCCTTCCCGCTGGTCTTCCATGTCGGCGAGATGCTGGAAGGGTTCCGGCTCTGCGAGGAACTCGCCGACGGCGAGGACCTGATCATCCCCGGCCACGATCCTGCGGTGCGCGCGCGCTGGCCGCGCTGGCAAGACAACGAGAACATCGTACGCGTCGATCTCGCGCCGCAGGCGGCTGACCGCGATCACTCCACCGGTTCCGGGCAGGGAGCCCCGCCATGACTTCACTTCTCGGCAAGACCGCGCTCGTCACCGGCGCCGGCGGCGGCCTCGGGCTGGCGATTGCCCGCGCTTTCGCGGAGGCAGGCGCCGGCGTCGCCATCGTCGATCGCGATCAGCGTGCCCTGGCCGCAGCCGAGGCCGGGATCAGCCGACACGGCAAGGTCCTCGCCTGGACGTGCGACGTCGCCAGCCAGCCGGCGTTTCACAAGCTCGGCGACGAGGTCCTGGCCGCCTTCGGCGGCCTCGACGTGATCGTCTCGAACGCCATGTGGATCCGCTACGAACCCGTGCAGGAGATTTCCGAGGAGACGCTGGATCGCATGCTCGCCGTCGGCGTCAAGGCAACCGTCTGGGCGGCCCAGCTGGCGACACGCGCCGTACGCGACGGCCGGCGCCTCAGCCTGATCAATATCAGCTCGCCCGTCGCCAGCCTCGGCGTCTCGCGAACGACATCCTATACCGCCGTCAAGGGAGCCGTCAGCGCGATCACCCGCCAGCTCGCGGTCGAGCTCGGCCCGCGCGGGATCACCGTCAACGCCATCGCGCCGGGCCCGATTCCGACGCCCGGCGCCGCCTCGGTCGTCGATGCCGGCGGCTGGCAACGCCGCCTCGACCGCACCCCGATCGGCCGCCTCGGCGAACCGGCCGACATAGCCGCGGTGGCCTGCTTCCTCGCCTCCGACAGCGCTGCCTTCGTCAGCGGCGAGATCATTCACGTCGATGGCGGGCTGACGGTCAACGGCCTCTAGCGGCGCGTGACTGGGGCTGACCCGACGGGCCGCCCGCATTGCGCCGGGCCCCGCCCGGGCGGGCGGACGTGGACGGTTCGCATCGTAACTTAAAAACAGACTTGCATGTTTGTTTCTGCTGTGGCTCACTCCCGCGCCATCGACATCGAGCGCGCGGGGGAGCGACCGGTATTGACCAGACGGCGCGAACGACGCTCGCAGCAGGAACGCAGCGCCGAGACATCGGCGCGGCTCCTGGACGCGACCATCGACCTTCTGCACGACCGCGGCATCGCGCGCATGCCGACGCCCGAGATCGCAGCCTATGCCGGTGTCTCGCGCGGCGCGCTGACCCACCATTTCGACACCCGCGAGGACCTCGTCACCTCGGCAATCGCGCGCATGCTCGGCCAGGTGACCGATGACATGCACCGCTTCGCCGAAGATATCGGCGTGCGCGGCGGCAGCAGCGACGAGATCGTCGACTATCTCTGGGCGATCATGTCGGACCGGCTGTTCTACGTGACTATGGAATATCTGCCCGAGGCCCGGCACAATGACGAGTTCAAGGCCCGGCTGGTGCCGGTGGTCAGGGACTTCCATTCCGGCCTCGACGCCATCTGGATGGCCCTTGCGGCGAGCCGCGGCACCGATCCCGGCCGCACCCGCACGGTCATGAACGCCACCATGTGCCTCATCCGCGGCATGATCGCCCAGACCGTTCTGCGTGACGATCCCGCCTATTACCGCGAGCTCCTGGACTTCTGGAAGGACCAGGCGCGCCGGCACTTCCCCGACCGGCCGGCCGGCGCCCCGCCGCGCCGCCGACAAGGACAAGAGGCATGAGCGAACTCCTCTCGGTCCGCGGGCTGACGCGCGGCTTCTACGGCGTCAAGGTGCTCAACGGTGTCGATCTGGGCATCAAGGCCGGCAGCTTCACCGGCCTGATCGGTCCGAATGGGGCCGGCAAATCGACCCTGTTCAACGTCGTCTCCGGCCTCTATCGGCCCGACGGCGGCGAGATCCGGCTGGCCGGCGAGGCGATCGGCGGCCTCTCGCCCGACCGGCTCGTCGCGCGCGGCCTGGTACGCACCTTCCAGCTCGCCCGCGGCTTCCCGAAGCTCAGCGTGTTCCAGCACCTGATGCTCTACGGCCAGGGCCAATCCGGCGAAAGCCTGGCCGCCGCGCTGATCGGCAGCCGCGCCGGCCGCGACCGCGAGGCGGAGCTCGCCGAGCGGGCGCTCGGCATCGCCCGGCGCCTCAGGCTCGATCACGTCATCGACAATCCGGTCACCGCTCTCTCCGGTGGCCAGAAGAAGCTCGTCGAGATCGGCCGCGCGCTGATGGCCGAACCCAAGCTGATCCTGCTCGACGAGCCCATGGCCGGCGTCAATCCGAGCCTCACCGAGGAGATTGCCGGCCATCTGGTCGCGCTCAACCGCGAAGGCATCACCATCTGCCTGATCGAGCACGATATGGGGCTGATCCGCCGGCTGTGCGCGCCGATCATCGTGATGGCCGAGGGCCGCACCCTGGTCGAGGGCTCGTTCGACGAAGTCGCCGCCGACAGCCGCGTCCAGGAAGCCTATCTCGGGAGGCGGCATTGAGCATTCTGGAAGTCGAGGCGGTCGTCGCCGGCTACGGCGCCGCCGAAGAGATCGTCAAGGGCGCGTCGATGCGCGTCGGCGATGACGAGATCGTCACGATCATCGGTCCGAACGGCGCCGGCAAGTCGACCTTCCTGAAGGTGGTCGCCGGGCTCGTCGCGGCCAAGGCCGGCGCGATCCGGCTCGGCGGCGAGGACGTGACCGGCCGCGATGCCCAGGGCCGGGCGCGCGCCGGCATCTCCTTCGTGCCGCAGGAACGCAATGTCTTCGGCAGCCTGACGGTGGCCGAGAACCTCGAAATCTCCGGCTTTCTCGATCCGGCCGGTACGGCGCGGCGCGTCGAAGCGCTCTATGAACGCTATCCCATGCTCGCGGCCAAGCGGCGCGCCCTGGCGCGCACGCTGTCCGGCGGCCAGCGGCAGATCCTCGCCATGGCCATGGGCCTGATGACCGATCCGAAGCTGATGCTGCTGGACGAGCCGACCGCCGGCCTGTCGCCCAAGGCGGCGGACGAGCTGTTCGACGCGGTCGTCGCGCTCAATCGCGGCGGCCTGCCGATCCTGATGGTCGAGCAGCACGCGGTCGAGGCTCTCGCGATCTCGACCCGCGGCTATGTGCTGGTCGCCGGTCGCAACAGTGCAGAAGGCGCGGGCCCCGCTCTCGCCGCCGACCCCGAGATCCGCCGCCTGTTTCTGGGCGGCTGACGATCAAAAAAAGCTCCAGAGGAGAACCCGATGTCACACACTGGCACGACGCGCCGCGGCCTCATTGGCGGCGCCGCAGCTCTCGCCGGCCTTGCCACCCTGCCCGCCCGCGCCCAAGGCGCGCCGATCAAGATCGGCTCGCTGACGCCGCTGACCGGCGCAGGCGGTCCCTACGGCCCGGTCATGGTCAAGGCGATCAAGGCGGTGGTCGACGAGGTCAATGCCGCCGGCGGCGTTCTCGGCCGCCGGATCGAGCTGATTTCCGAAGACGACCAGACCAATCCGGAAGCCGGCGTGCGAGCCGCCCGCAAGCTCATTGACGTCGACAAGGTCTCGGCCATTCTCGGCACCTGGGCCTCGTCGGTAACGACCGCGGTCGCGCCGCTGTGCTGGGATTCGAAAACCTTCCTCGCCACCGTTTCCGGTGCCGACCCGATCACCGCCCTGCCCCACCAGGGCTATCTCATCCGTACCCAGCCGAACACCACGCTGCAGGGCCGCAAGTTCGGCGAGTTCGCGCTCGAACAGGGCGCGCGCCGGGTCTTCTTCGTGTCGCCGCAGACCCCGTTCCAGAAGAGCCAGTTCGAGAACATCACCCTGGCGGTCAAGGCCAAGGGCGGCGAAACCGGAGCACTCATCTACGACGACAAGAAGCCGTCCTACCGCTCCGAAGTCGACGAGATCAGCCGCTTCCGTCCCGATGCTCTGGTGCTGGGCGGCTATGCCCCGGACACGACCGTGCTGCTGCGCGATCTCTACCGTGCCGGCTTCCAGGCCAAGAAGATCGCCTTCGGCTATTCGGTGAACCAGAAGCTGGTCGAGAGCGTGCCGGCCGACGTGGTCGAGAACGTGTTCACCATCTCGCCGTCCTCGGCGGAGGGCTCGGCCGCCTATGAGCGCCTCGTCAAGCTGATCGGCGTCAGCAATCCCGATCCCTACACGACCCAGGTCTACGACCAGATCAACCTCGTCCTGATGGCGATCGCGCTTGCCGGCGACAGCTCGGGCACGGCGATCCGCGACACGGTGCGCAAGGTCAGCCAGGCCCCCGGCGGCACGAAAGTCGACAATGCGCTCGACGGCCTGAAGGCCATCGCGGCGCGCCAGCCCGTCGACTATGACGGCGCGAGCGGCCCGTGCGACTTCCTCGACAGCGGCGACATCGCCGACTGCCGGTTCCGCTACGAGCAGGTCAAGGGGGGCAAGATCACCCTCCTGAAGATCGCCTGAGGCGCCCATGTCGGACGGCGCGATCTCGATCCTGGCGCAGGCCATCCTCAACGGACTGATGACCGGCACCCTCATCGCGGTGCCGGCCATCGGATTTACCGCCATCTTCGCGGTCCTGCGCTATCCGAGCTTCGGGGTCGCCGCCTATGTCACCATCGGCGGGTTCGCCGGCTGGTTCGCCAATACGAGCTGGGGTTTCGGCGTCATGCCGGCGCTCGCGGTCGCCTTCGTCGTGGCGGGCGCGGCCGGCGTGCTCGCGGAGGAAGGCGCGCTGCGGCGCCTGAGGCCGTCAGGCGCGCTCACCGTCGCGATCGCCACCATCGCCGTCAATCTGATCCTGGAGAACGTCGTCCGCTTCATTTTCGGCAACGACCTGCGCGGCTACGACCTGCCGCTCAAGCCGGACCTCAGGTTCCTCGACCTGCGCGTCGGGCCGCAGCAGATCGAAAACGTCGTGCTGGCCGGCCTCGTCATGCTGGCCGTCTTCGCCTTCCTGCGCTTCACCCGCTTCGGCAAGGCGATGCGCGCGGTCGCCGACAATGTCGACCTCGCCCGCCTGAAGGGCATCGACCCGCGGATGGTGGCGGTCATCACGCTGTTTCTCGGCGCAGGGCTCTCCGGCGTCGGCGGCGTGCTGCTGGCCGTCGACACCTCGATCGATCCGCTGGCCGGAGCGCGCATCCTGCTGTCGGTCTTCGCCGCTGCCGTCCTCGGCGGCCTCGGCTCCATCCCCGGCGCGGTGCTCGGCGCCTTCGCCGTCGGCATCGCCGAGGAATTGTCGCTGCTGGCCGTGCCGGCCACCTATCGCACCGCGATCGGCTTCGCCGCCATCCTGATCATGCTCACCTTCCGCCCGCGCGGCATTCTCGGCGAAAGGGCGGCGTGATGCTCTCCTATCTCCTGTTCACGCTGACCATGGGCGGCATCTATGCGCTGCTGGCGCTCAGCCTCAACCTGATCTGGGGCGGCGCGGGCATGGTCAATCTCGGCCTTGCCGGCTTCTTCGCCGTCGGCGCCTACGCCTCGGCGATCGCCACCGGCGCGGGCGCACCGGTCGCGCTCGGCCTCGTGGCGGCACTCGCCGCCGGCATCGTCGCCGGCCTCGTCGTCACCTTCGCCACGCTCAAGCTGCGCGACGACTATCTCGCCATCGTCACCCTCGGCTTCGCCGAGGTGGTCCGGCTCGTCGCGCTCAACGAACGCTGGCTCACCAACGGCTCGGACGGCATGTCCGGCCTCAAGGCACCGCTCAAGGCCGAGCTCGGCACTGGCGGCTTCAACCTCTTCTATCTCGGCCTCGTCAGCCTGATCGTCGCGGTCGTCTGGCTGGCCATGCGCCGGCTCGACCTCTCGCCCTTCGGCCGCACGCTCAAGGCGATCCGCGAGGATCAGGAGCTCGCCGCCTTTGCCGGCAAGCCGGTGACACGCTTCAAGTTCCAGGCTTTCGCGCTGTCAGCGGCGATCGCCGGCCTCGCCGGCGCGCTGTACGGCCATTACCAGACCTATATCTCGCCCGACCATTTCCAGCCCCTGATCACCATCTACATCTTCCTGGCGGTCTCCGCCGGGGGCGTCGGCCGGCCGGCCGGCGCCGTCATCGGCGCCTATGCCGTGGTGATCTTCCTGGAGGCGACACGTTTCGTCGCCGATGTCGCCCCGGGCCTGCAGCCGGTGCAGATCGCCTCACTGCGCGAGATGCTGGTCGGCATCGCCCTCATCCTGGTCTTCTACCTGAGGCCCCAGGGCATCCTGCCCGAACGCATCCCGCCCGCTCCGAGGAACGCATGACCGCACGCCCAGACGACCCGACCGGCAGTCTTCTCGCAACGCTCGCCGAAGCAGGACAGCCCGAGCGCCTCTACAAGGCGCTGGAGGAGGCAACCCGCAGCCTCGTCGGCCACAAGCTGTTCACCCTGCTCTATGTCGACGGCCAGGACGTCGCGCGGGTCTATTCGAGCCGGCCGGCAGAATATCCGATCTCGGGGCGCAAGACCATGGGCGAGACGCCCTGGGGCGAGTTGGTCCTGAAGCGCCGGCAGCCGTTCCTCGGACGCGACCGCCAGGGCATCCGCTGGGCCTTCTTCGACCATGTCCTGATCGAGAGCATGGGCCTCGGCTCGGTGATCAACATTCCCGTGCTCTACGACGGCCAGGCGATCGGCACGATGAACCTGCTCGACGTCGAGCACCACTATGCGGACGCCGATGTCGCGCCGGTCGCCCGCCTCGCGCCACTGCTCATTCCCGCCTTCCTCGAGGCACGGGCCGCCGCCCGCGCCACCGACCGCAACCAGATCCGCTGAAGGGAGACCAGCCGTGGCCCAGACGCTTCTCACCAATGCCCGCATCGTCGACGGCACCGCGCCGGAGCGCGGGGCTCCGGTTCAGGTGCTCGTCGAGAACGACCGCATCCGCGAGGTGGCGAAGAAGATCGCCGCGCCCAAGGCCAAGGTCATCGACCTCGGCGGCCGTACGCTGATGCCCGGGCTGATCGACGCCCATGTCCATGTCGTGGCATGCCTTGCCGATCTCGGCCGCAACGCCGCCCTGCCCGACGCTCTCGTCACGGTGCGCGCCTTCAAGCTGATGGGCGAGATGCTCCGGCGCGGCTTCACCACCGTGCGGGACGTCGGCGGCGCCGACCACGGGCTGGTGGCCGCGGCGGCCGAAGGCTTCCTGCCCGCACCCCGCCTCGTCATTTCCGGCAAGGCGCTGAGCCAGACCGGCGGCCATTGCGATTTCCGCGGCCGTTACGACGACCGCACGGTCGTTCAGACCGGCTTCCGCCTGGGTCAGCTCGGCCGCATCTGCGACGGCATAGACGAGGTGCGCCGCGCAGCCCGCGAGGAGATCAAGGGCGGCGCCGACTTCATCAAGATCATGGCGAATGGCGGCGTCGCTTCGCCGACCGATCCGATCCATTTCCTCGGCTTCTCGCGCGAGGAGATCACCGCGATCGTCGAGGAGGCGCGCAATGCCGGCACCTATGTCTCGGCCCATCTCTATACGGACGAGGCGATCAGGCGCGCGGTGGAGTGCGGCGTCCATTCGCTGGAGCACTGCAACCTGATCAAGGCCGACACCGCCAAGCTCGCCGCCAAGGCCGGCGCGGTCGCCGTGCCGACGCTCGTCACCTATGACAAGCTGTCGAGCGAAGGCGCCAAGCTCGGCCTGCCGGCGGCCTCGGTCGCCAAGGTGGACGACGTCCGCCTCGCCGGCCTTCAATCGCTCGACATCATGCGCAAGGCCGGCCTCGCCATGGCCTATGGTTCGGACCTGCTCGGCGAAATGCATCGCCACCAGTCCGAGGAATTCGTCATTCGCGGCCAGGTCCTGCCGGCGCACGAGGTGATCGGCTCGGCCACCCATGTCGCGGCAAAGCTGCTGCGGCTGGAGGGCAGGATCGGCGTGGTAGCGCCGGACGCCTATGCCGACCTGATCGTCGTCGACGGCGATCCCTTGAAGGATCTCGCCCTGCTCACACGCCAGGGCCGGCACATGCCGCTGATCATGAAGGGCGGCGCGCTCGTCAAGCGCACAGCGCTCGGCTGACCTCCCGCGGCGACTGGCCTACACCGACATTGCGAAAGGCCCGGAGGCAGAGCTCTGTCCCCGGGCCTTCGATTGCCGGACGCCGTCCGCCTCAGTTGCGCGACTTCAATTGCTCCGCCGCCGCATCGAGCGCCGCGATGACGCGCGCCTTGGCGCTTGGATCCTCGCGCAGGACCTGACGCACGACGCGCGACAGATCCTCGAAGGCGCCGCGGATGGACCGCGGCATGTCGTCGTCCTCGCGGCGCTCGCGCGTCTCGTCGCCGCGAAAATGGCGGCGCACGCGCTCCGCTTTCTCTCCGACGGCCGACAGCCGCTCCAGCACCGCATCGACGAAACTGCGGTTCTGGTCGAGATGGGCACGGCCCTCCTCGGTGATCGTGTAGAGTTTCTTGGCACCGTCGGCCTCGGCGGTCACATAGCCGGCCTCCTCGAGGAAGGTCAGGGTCGGATAGACCGTGCCCGGGCTCGGCGAATACCAGCCGGCAGTCTTTTCCTCGAGCACCTTGATGATGTCGTAGCCATGGCGCGGCTGCTGCTCGATCAGGGCGAGCGCCAGCAGCTTGAGATCGCCTGTGGCCAGCATTCGGCCGGCGCGCAGCATGTCGCCGCCGCCCATGCCCTGCGGCCCACCCCAGCCGCCGAAACCGTCACCTCCGCGCCAGCGGCGGCCCGCCGCCCAGCGCTCGTCTCCACATCCCCTGCGTAGTCCAAACATGGGCTGATCTCCTGTTTCATATATATCGTAAGATAGGCTCGTCCGATATATAGCGCAAGATATATCTTAAGACCTTTCGCACGAACAGACGGGCGGCCGACGCCGGGCGCAAAACGCCGCCGCCCCATGTCTTATCGTCAGGAAATGCTCGGGCCGGCCGGAGCCGTCAGGCCGCGCGCGCGAGACGCCGGTCGAGCTTGCGGCCGATGGCCAGCACATGGCGCCGCAGCCAGACCGAGCCGGGATCGACCTGCGCGCGGGTCGGGTGGAACAGGTATTCTTCGTAGGACCCGGGATCGACCGGCGGCGCGACGGCCGCAAGCCCGAGCGGCCCGGCCATCGCCTCGATCAGCCGGCGCGGCACGAAGGCAACGAGGTCGGTGCGCGCGACCAGGTGCAGTGCCTGGAGATAGCCGGGCACCACCATGGCGATCGAACGGGCGAGCGCCTTCTCGCGCAGCCAGGCGTCGATCGGGTCCTCCCGCTGGCCCCGGCCGACAACCGCCACGTGGCGCGCCGACAGGAAGGCCGGCAGCCGCGCCAGCGCGGTACCGTCGGGATGGTCGTGGCGCACCGCAAGCGCCTCGGTATCGGCGAACAGGCGCTGGCGATGAAAACCGGCAAAGGCTTCGGCCGTGCAGCCGATGACGAGATCGATCGAGCGGGCAAGCTCAGCCGTCATGGTGGCCGGACCGCGCCAGGGCGCGACATCAAGGCGGATGCCGGGTGCTTCGCGTGCGGCGGCCCCGGACAGATCCGGCAGGACCAGATCGACGACATGGTCGGGCATCATCAGGCGGAAGCGCCTGGTGCTGGTCGCGGGCTCGAACCCCTCGGCATCGAACAGGCCGCGCAGTCGATCCAGGGCCTCGGCCAGCGGCTGGCGCAGCGCCTCGGCGCGCGGCGTCAGCTCCATGCGCGCGCCCACCCGGACCAGCAGCGGATCGCCGACCAGCCCCCTGAGCCGCCGCAAGGCGTGGCTGGTCGCCGGCTGCGACAGGCCGATGCGCAGGGCGGCGCGGCCGACGCTCGCCTCCCCCAGCAATGCGTCGAGCGCAACCAGCAGGTTCATGTCGATCGCGGCCAAATTCATCCGGCGAAGATACATCATATCATCTATCGATTGGAAGAATGAGCCGGCCCGGAGCGATAGTCGCCTCGCATTCATTGCCGAACGAGGCCGCATCATGACCCAGCCCGACAACCGCACGATCGTCACGACAGTGTTCAACGCCCTCGCCGAGGGCCAGTCGAAACCTCTCGTCGACGCCATGGCCGACGACTTCAGCTGGACCCTCACCGGGGAGAGCTCCTGGTCGCGTACCTTCGCCGGCAAGGACGCCGTGCTCGGCACATTGTTCAAGGTGCTGCGCGAGCGCCTCGACGGCCGGATCAAGACCCGGCCGCGACGGATCATCGCCGAAGGCGACCTGGTGGTGGTTGAGGCGCAGGGCGACAACGTCACCCTGGCGGGGCGCCCGTACCGCAACAGCTATTGCTTCGTGCTGCGGCTCGCCGGCGGCAAGCTGATGTCGCTCACCGAATATTGCGATACCGAGCTGGCGGTGCGCGCGCTCGGCGAATATCCGGGATGAGCGGGACGTCAGCCGCCGGTGACGTGCACGACGCATTCCACGACCGGGCTGTCGCCGGCCAGGTGCTCGTCGACGATGCGGTCGATCCGCTCGGGCGTCAGGCCGCCATACCAGACGCCGTCCGGATGCACGGTCATGAGCGGGCCGAGATTGCAGGGATAGAGGCAGCTCGACCGCGCGCACATCACCCGGCGCGGCCCGCTCGCAAGAGCGCGGTGGCGTTTCATGCGCGCGCGCAAGTGCTGATAGAGCGGCTCGGCCGCCCGGTGCAGGCAGCGCGCGCCGACGCAGAAGAACAGTTGCCGGCCATGTTCGGGGATCTTTGACCAGCCGGGCTTGCCGAGGCTCGGCGTGGCCGCCGCGACATCGCCGCCGCCGTCCGGCCGCAGCACCGCCGCCACGGCCCGCGCCATGTCGAGTGCGGTCTCGACCGGTGGCGACAGCCTGACCGTCATCGTGACGGCCCGGGCGGCCCGCCAGTGGCTGAGCGCGCCCGGCAGCCAGGTCGACAACGACGGATCGGCCGGTACCATGCAGGTGACGATGTCCGCCTCCGCGATCCCCTCGGCGGCGAGCTGATCGAGCACTTCGGGCAGCGACGGCCCGGTCAGGTCGGAGAAGGCAATCGCAATGCGCCGTTCGGCGGCCAGCGGCCCGAGCACCTGCCGCACCTCCTCGGCGAGCCGGGCGAGGCTCTGCGCCTGGGCGAAGGCGGCGCGGCCATAGAGCACGATGGCGGTCCGCGCGGGAGGAGGGACATCGGTCATCGGCGGCACCTTGCAAGGTTCGAGACGGTCATGGCTGTCCCCTCAGAGACGGCGATGGCGCATCAGCCAGAGGAAGAACAGGCCGCCGCAGGAGGCGGTGACGACGCCGAGCGGGATCTCGCGGGGCGCGAAGGCGAGACGCGCCACAACGTCGATCCAGGTGAGGAAGATGGCCCCGCAAAGCGCAGAAAGCGGTATCAGCCGACGCAGGTCGCCGCCGGCGACGAGGCGAACGAGATGCGGCAGGACCAGGCCGACGAAGCCGATGCTGCCGCAGGCGGAAACGATGGCACCCGTCATCAGCGAGGCGACGGCGAACACCTCGAGCCGAAGCCGGGCCGGATCGACGCCGAGCGAACGCGCGGTATCGTCGCCGAAGGCGAGCGCGTTGACGGCGGCGGCGCGCAGGCCGAGCCAGGCCGTGCCGGCGAGCACCGCCGCAAAGGGCACGCCGATCGTCGACCAGCGGGCATTGGCGAGGCTGCCCATCATCCAGAACATGACCGTCTCCGCGCCGCGGTCGGCGACGCCGACGATGAGGCCATTGGTGACCGCGTGCAGGATGAACGAGACCGCCACCCCGGTCAGCACGAGCCTCGCGCTGCTCGGCGCACCCGCAGCTCCGCCGGCCGCGACGAAGACGATCACGGTCGCGGCGAAGGCTCCGGCGAAGGCGGCCAGCGGCAACGACGCGATCCCGGCGAAGGGACCGGTGAACAGGATGACCGCGACCGCGCCGACCGAGGCCCCCGCCGAGACACCGAAAAGATAGGGGTCGGCGAGTGGATTGCGGGTGATGACCTGCAGGGCCGCGCCGATGACCGAAAGCCCCGCGCCGGCAAGCGCGCCCAAGATCACGCGCGGCAGCCGCAGCTCCCACACGATATTGCGCTCGGCCCGGCTCCAGCCTCCGGCTTCGCCGCCGAAACCGAATTCGGCGGCGATGATGCCGGCGACCGCGCGCACCGGGATGCGCACCGCGCCGAAGGCGACGGTCACGACGAGCGACAAGCCGAGAAGCAGGGCAAGGAGAGCGCACCAGGCGAAAAGGCCGGTGCGCGTCGAGGGCTGCCGCAAGACAGCGCCGAAATGCTGCGGCCGGGGCCTATCCAGCTGTGCCGTCATGGTTCGAACCGTCCCGGATAGAGCGCCCGCGCGATCTTCTCGAGGCCATCGACGGAGCGCGTCGACGGCGTCTGTTCGGCATAGGTGATGCGGATGAACTGCCGCTTGCGGATCGCCTCGACCTGGGCGAGCTGCGGATCGGAGGTCAGATGGCGGATGATCGCTTCGACCGGAAGACGGTGGTCGCTGATCAGGATCCATTGCGGATCGCGCCGGACCACCTCCTCCCAGCTCACCCGGACATAGCTGTTGGGAATGTCGTCGAAAATGTTCCGACCGCCGGCGAGCCGCGTGATCAGCGAGGTCATGCCTTCGGCACCGACCGAGACCGGCGGGCTCGTCGTGTTGCAGTCGCTGCAATACATGACGCGCGGCGGTTCACCGGCCCCGTGGATGCGCCCGGCAACAGCAGCGACGCGGGCTTCCAGGCCAGCGATCACGCCGGCTGCGCGGGCCTCTATGCCGAAGATCGCGCCCAGCGCACGGATGTCGGCATAGAGCGTCTCCATGCTGATCGGCTCACGCCGGCCGATGCGGATGCAGCTTTCGCGCAGGACGTAGCTCTTCACGCCCATGGCGGCGAGCGTCTCCGGAGTGAGGCCGCGCGCGGGCGTGAAACCATAGCTCCAGCCGGCGAACATGAAGTCCGGATCCAGCCCGAGCACGGCTTCGAGCAGCGGCGCGCGATCGACGAACTGGTTCAGGCGCGCGACGACGCCCGGCGGCGCGATGAGGTGGCGCTCGACGCCGGCAATGCCGGAGACGCCGACGATCCTGTCGGCAAGGCCGAGATCGAGCATAGTCTGGACCATGTTGGTATCGTTGACGACGGCGCGCCGTGGCGCCGCATCGAAGCGCACCGTGTCGAAGCAGTTCGCGACCTCGACCGGAAAGGCGTGCGCGGGGGCTGCAGCGCCGAGAACGAAGGTCGCGAGAGCGATGGTCCGGCTGAAGCGCATCATGACCGCCCCCGTTCGATCGGCTGCAGATCGATGCGGATCTGCCGCGTCGCAGGGTGACGGTCGACCGAAGCCTCGACCGAGAAGGCCGGGACGAGATGCGCGCGCGTCAGCGCGGCCTCGGGCGGCGCGTCGGCGACGATCCGGCCGGCCTTCATGATCACCACGCGGTCGCAATAGCGCCCGGCGAGATCGAGATCATGCAGCACGGCGAGCACGGTGATCCCGAGCGAACGGACGAGCGCCAGGACCTCGAACCGATGATGGACGTCGAGATGATTGAGCGGCTCGTCCAGCAGCAGGATCTCCGGCTCCTGCGCCAGGGCGCGGGCCAGCATGACCCGCTGGCGCTCGCCGCCCGACAGGGTTTCGACGGCGCTGTCGGCGAGACCGCCGAGGTCGAGCAGAGCCAGGGCGCGCGCGACGACCGCCCGATCGTGGTCGTCCTCGCCGGCGAGAAGCCCGCGCCGGTGCGCGAGCCGGCCGAGTCCGACGACGTCCCGCACCCGGAAGCCGAGCGCTGTGTCGGCGTCCTGCGCCTGCAGGGCCAGGCGGCGCGCGAGCAGCGCCGGCGGCAGTTCGCCAATGTCGGTGCCGCCGATCAGCACGTGCCCCGCGTCGGGCCGCTCGAGGCCGGCGAGGCAGCGCAGCAGCGTGCTCTTGCCGCAACCGTTGGGGCCGAGAATGCCGGTCATCATGCCGGCCGGCACGGCGAGCGCGACATCGGCGAGGACGTCGCGGCCACTGCGGCGCACGCGCAGGCCGTCCACCGCCATCGCCAGCGGCGGCCCACCACTCGTCGCCGGCATCTTGCCGCTAGAAGCTGACATGATAGGCAAGCTCCACCGTGCGCGGGCGGCCCAGCAGCCACATGCTCGTCGAGCCGGTCACCGGATAGACCTTGTCGAACAGGTTGTTGACGCGCAGGCTGACGCGCGCGGCGTCGGTGAGCCGATAGTCGACGCTGGCATTGACGACCGCATAGGCCGGGCGGCGGGCGGTATTGGCGAAATCGCTGAAGGTCTCGCCGACATATTGCACCCCCGCCCGCGCCTCCAGGCGCGGCAGCGGCGACCAGGTCACCCAGAGATTGGCGACCTGCTCCGGCACGTGCTGCGGCTGCTTGCCGCGATAGGACACGACCACCCCGCCGACGGTCTGCTGGAAACTGTCGTACTGGGCATGCAGCAGGGCGAGATTGCCCTCGACCCTGAGGTTGTCCAGAAGCTTCAGCGACAGCGCCGCTTCGATGCCCTGCGACGACTGGCTGCCGACCTGCACCGCCACGCCCGGATTGCTCGCGTCGACCGAGACGAGATTGTCCTTGGTGATGCGATAGGCGGCGAGCGTGAACTCGCCGCGCCCGCCCCAGAACGTCTGCTTCACGCCGACCTCGACCTGGCGGCCGGTCGAGAGCTTGAAATCGCGCTGGCTGATCGACAGCGACAGGAGATCTCGCACCGGATCGATGCCGGTCGAATATTGCGCATAGAGCGCCATGTCGGGAATGGGATTGTAGACGATGCCCACGCGATAACTGAGCGCCTGGAAGCGGGCGCTGAACGTGTTCGCCGGATTGATCAGATCGTCGCGGTGGATGCGCGGCGCCTCGTAGCGCAGGCCGCCGATGAGCGCGAGATTGTCGGTCAGCGACAGGCGGTTCTCGGCGAACAGCGAGGTCTGGTCGGCCGTCGACTGGAAGGCTGGCCGCGTGCCGGCAATATTGATGAAATTGCCGGGGTCGAAGCCGACGGGATCGACCGTGCTGGTGCCGCCATAGGGCGAGTTGCTGACATTGCGGAAACGGATCCGGTTGATGTCGAAGCCGGCCACCAGTTCGTTCCTGAAGCCGAGCATCGTGCCACGCCAGGTGGCGTCGAAGCGGTTCCCCCACTGCTCCTGCATGTGGAAGATCTCGATATAGCTCGAACGGGCGATGCGATCCGTGGCCGGCAGGTAGGAATAGCTCTCCACGTTGCGCCACTGGCGATGCGAGGAGAGACGGTAGGCCGTGTTGCGCAAGGTGAAATCGGAGGTCGGCGTCCATTCCACCTTGAACTGGCTCCAGTTGTCCTGGAAGCCGACGCGACTGTCGTTGACATTGTAGTTGGCGGCGCGCATCCGCTGTTCCGGACGGCCATTGACGAGCGGCGTGCCGAAATAGCGCATCGGCTCCTGGTAGCCGACATCGTGGGAGACGGTGAAAGCAAGATCGGGTGTCGCCTGGAACAGAAGCGCGCCCGACACGGCGAGATTGCGGAACTCGCCGTTCGGCCTGAGCCAGCCGTCGGTCATCGTGCCCGCAATGTTGAAACGGTAGGCGAACCGGTCCGACAAGGGCCCGCCGCTGTCGAAGGCGAGGCGCCGGCCGCCATGGGACGCGATGCTCGCTTCGGCGGCGTTGACGGGCGAGAAGGTCGGCTTTTTCGGCACGACATTGATGACGCCGCCGATCGCCCCCTCGCCGTAAAGCACCGAGGCCGGCCCGCGCAGGACCTCGATCCGCTCGACATTCCAGGTGTCGAAGGGAAAGGTGACGGTGCCCGAGCCGACATAGAGCCGCGTGCCGTCATAGAGGTTCATCACCGAGCTGACGCCGGCAAAGCCGCGCGAGGCATAGGAACCGCCGCCATTGCCCGGCGCGCCGAGCCAGGTGATGCCGGTGGCATTCTGAGTCACCGCCTCCGCGACCGTGTTCTGGCCGCGCTCGCGCAGGCGCTCGCCGGACATGATCTCGATGCTGGCCGGCGTCTGCAACGGCGTCAGGCCAAGGCGGCTGCCGCTGACCGCCGGTGCCGACAGGTTGAGACCGCTCGGGGCAATCGTCCGGCGGCCTTCGATGGTGATCGTGTCGAGCGCGAGTGTCGGACCCGGAGCAATGCCGCCGGCCTCCTCCGCTCGCCCGGGGTCCGCAGCGAGCAGGGGAAGGACCGTGGCGGCGAGCAGGGTCATGGTGCGGTGCCCGGAGCGCCGCAGGTGCGCTGGACTGCGCGGGCGAACATGGCAGGACATTCGGGTTCCGTCGCTGGGAAATGGCGAGGACAGGCCGGCACCGGCAAGGGAGCCTTCGATCAGCCCGCCGCAGGCCGGCCGTGGCAGCGTCCATGTCGACGACAGGAACCGATGGACAAAGGGGACATCCGCCAGCCTTTTATGATATGTTATAACATATCGTATGACGGAACCACGCGACGAGGTCAAGCCCGATGCCTTCATCGGCAGCGCGGGACACGAAGCCGGCAGCGAAGCGATCGGGGCGGCCGCGACATGCGGCTTGGCGCGCGTGGAAAAACCCAGGCGCAACCCCGCGCCGGGCGATTGGACAGAAAAGGCGGACACGAGGCGACCTCGGGCGACGAGTGTGGCACGTCACCGCGAACGAGGCCCCTTCCCCCTGTCCCGTCAGGAACAGTCGGATCGAGCTCCAGCTGGGGCACCCCGCCCAACCTGTCCGCGCGTGACCACGGCTGACGGCAGGTCTCCTGGCTCACGGATCGACGCCCTCCGCCGTCTTCCCAGGCCGAAGCCCAGTGACATGGTGGTGGAGGACTTTCCGCTTACAGTTGCGGGGGCAGCCGCGGCCTTGAGCTCTTCGCTCGCACCGCATTCCCTTTTGTCCCTTGCGGGAACCGTCACCACCAAGGGTAGGTGGAAGCGCCATGGCCGGTCAAGCACGCTCGGGGGCGACCGGAATACGACCTTTGTCCGACGTCCTCAGAGCTTGTAGGCCATGCGCAAGCCGCCCCAGTGTCGGCCGAAGATGCGGATCGGCGCATCGATCTCCTTCATCATCACCACGGTGCCGTCGCCAAGGTCGCGCGCATAGGATTGGATCAGGAAGGGCCGCACGCTGCGGGCCGCGCTGAGTCCGGCCCTGTCGTCGAAGATCCGGCGGTTGCGCGCATGGGCGGCGTTCCAGACCGGATCGCCGGGGCGCTGGGCCTGGGCATAGGCCCTGTTGTGCACGGGCAGATAGGCGTTGCGGTCCACCGCCACGCAGAAGGCCATGCGCCGGTCGGTCGCCAGCCAGCGTTCGAGAATGGCGGGCAGCACCGTCTCGAAAGCCTTGAGATAGCGCGTCGTGTGCTGGACCGGATTGGTGCCGTCGATCTCGACATAGGCATTGTCGAAGACGTCGTCGCGGCCGAGCTGGCCGGCCTCGACCGCCCTTTCGATCGCCGCCCCGACCTCGGTCGCGGCCTCGACCGCGCGGCCGATTCGGTCCGCCTCGGCGGCGCGCAGAGCCGCAAGTTTCGCCTCCAGCGCGGCGCGGCAGGACGGCGAGACCGAGACGAACTGGCAATGAATGCCGAGCGGTGATCTGGCGACCACCCGCAGCTCGACCTCTCCGACCTCGGCGAGGCTGCAGCGATAGTGGCCATCGACCTTGACATTGGCGGCCTGGGGCGTCGCGACCAGCACACCATCCTCTGAAATGTCGATCGTATGCGCTTCGAGCGTGAGACCATGGCCATGCAGCCTCACCACGATATCGGCCGGCAGCCGGTCGAAGCGGCGTCGATCGCCGATCTCGGACTGGCGGAGGACGATGGTGAAACGGGAGCGGAGCTTCTCGGCGAGCGCGCGTGCCTGCCGGCCGGCCGCATCGGCGGCCGTCGATGTCTCGCTCGCCGCGCTCGCGGCGGTATCGATGGCGGCGGCCCCAGCCGAAACCGTCTCGACAAAACGGGCCGTCTCGCCGGCCGAGCGGGAGAGATCGCCAATGGTTGCGACCTGCTCCTCGACCGCGTCGGCGACTGACGCGAAGACCGGGCGGATCGCCTCGACAGCGCCGGCGATCTTCTGAACGGCGGTGATCGACGACTGGCTGTCGGCCTGCAGCTGGGCGATGCGCCGGGCGATTTCGTCGGTGGCCTTCTGGGTTTCCTGCGACAGCATCTTCACTTCGGTGGCGACGACCGCGAAGCCCTTGCCGAGTTCGCCGGCGCGCGCGGCCTCGATGGTGGCGTTGAGCGCGAGAAGATTGGTCTGCCGGGCGATGCGTGCGATCAGCCCCACCACCTGGTCGATCTCGGCCGACGATGCGCGCAGGCTATCGACACTGCTCGACGCCGAACCGGCCGCCTCGATCGCCTGGTCGGTCAGCAAGGTCGCCTGCCGGACCTGGCCGCCGATCTCCGTCGCGCTCTCGGTGAACTTGGCGGTGGCCGCCGCCAGTTCACGCGAGTTTTCCGACGCGTCGGCGGCAAGCGCGTTGAGCGCGCCGGACCGTTCGCGAATCGCCGACAGCGCGTCAGCCGCCGCAGCGGTGCCGTCATGCACCCGATCGGTGGAGACCGCGACGTCGCGGATCATCGCCATCAGGTCGGCCTCGACCAGGTCGATCGTGTCGCGAACGCGGCCGATCTCGGCCTTCAGCCGGGCGATTTCGTCGTCGCTGTCGACAGCGGCGCCGTCCGCCTCTGTCGTGTCCGCTCCGGCCCGAACGGGCGCGGACGTGCCGTCGGCGATGCGACGCCGGGCGAACAATTGGCTGAAAGCCATGGCGATCCCCCTCGCGGCCGCGGCATCGCTGTACCGGGCCGACGGCGGGAAAGCCTAGGAAGCCATGGTAAACGGCGGCTTAAGATCGGGCCTTACCGAAGGGAAATTGCGAAACCATTCCCGTCATGTGGGCTGACCAACCACGTCACGCGCCAGCAAACGCTCGACGGTCGCGGCAAGATCCTTGTAGTCGTCCAGAATGACATCCGGGCTCAGTTCGGGCAGCGGGATCGCCGTATAGCCGCCGGAATAGGCGACGACCGGCACGCCCGCCGCCTGCGCGGTGCGGATATCGGTTTCGGAATCGCCGATCATCACCGCCCGTCGCGGGTCGCCGCCGGCATCGCGGATGGTGAAGAGCAGATGATCGCGATGCGGCTTGCGGATCGGATAGGTGTCGAAGCCGGTGATGACGTCGAACCGGCGGCTGAGATCGAGGGCGTCGAGCAGCTTCACCGCCAGCCGATGCAGCTTGTTGGTGCAGACCGCGAGCCGCATGCCTTCGGCGGCGAAACGGTCGAGCGCGGCGACGATGCCGGGATAGGGCCGGCTGTCGTCGGCGATGCGCCGCTCATAGGCCTCGACGTAGCGGGCATAGACCGTGTCGATCTCGTCCTGGGTGCCGCCCCTGCCCTGCAGCTTCAGCGCCTTCTCGATCATCGGCTTCATGCCGTGACCGATGAGGTTCTTCGCCTGTTCGAGATCGACGGGATCGAGCCCCTCGGCCTCGAGCAGCCAGGACAAGGTGCCGATGAGGTCGGGATGGGTGTCGACGAGCGTGCCGTCGAGGTCGAAGACGATGGTGGGCGCGGTCATGGGCTTCCGGATCGCTACTGACAAGGGAACTGCTCCCTCATGCCGGATCGCGCCGGCCATGTCACGGCTGGCGCCGCAGGCCTGCCTCGCGCGGCGGGAGCGCCAGCGTCGCGGTGCCAGGGCTCCCGGGCTGCAATTCGCTGCGCCTTCGATGTCGGCCCGTGGCGAATGTCAGCTCCGGGACGCGAGCGCGCGCGGCGTTGCCGACTTGAGGCCACGTGCCCTGACGATGACGAGATCCAGTTCGGGCCGGCCGGAGCGCCCGATCGACAGCAGCTCGGGCTCGCCGAGCACATCGAACTGGCTTGCAAGATCGGCCTCGAACCGACGATAGGTGCCGGCGAGCGCGACGATGAGCACGTCGCGACCCGCATAGGCGCGCTGGTCCTGCCGATAGGCGAAACCGCGCGGATCCGTGCCCAGCACGATGACGGGCGCGGCATCGCCGATGACGAGATCGATCTTGCCGCCCTCGTTCCAGGTCAGACCGGCGACCACCGGTCCACCCACCCCGCCCGCGCCGCGCGCCGTCAGCGCCGGCCGCAGGGCGGACCAGTTCAGCGCGTCGAGCGTCGGATCGGCCCTGGCGGGCACCCCGAGCCGCGTCAGGAGCCCGGTCGCGCCGATCATCCCAAGACCGATGGCCAGCCCGAAAGCGAGACCCGCGCACCATTTCGCCCAGGCCGCCGGCGAGGGCTTGGCGTCGGGGTTTTCGGCGAGCCACAGGCCGAGCAAGGGAAAGACGAAAAACCAGCCTGGCATCGGCCAATGCGGCAGGGCCCAGCCCGACCAGAGCGACTGCAGCGTGAAATAGGCAATGCTGGGCAGGCCGAGGGCGATCAGGAACAGGCGGCGCGGATCCCTGATCAGGCCGAAGGCGGCCACCCCGGCATAGGCGAGCGGCACGGCGACCCAGGGCGCCAGCCAGACGAACTGGCCGACCACCATCTGCGCGAAGGCTGTCAGCGTCAGGCCCTTGCCGCCGCCCCGGCCGGCCTGGAACTTCAGCGACGCCCAGTCATGGCCCATGTTCCACAGAATGACCGGGCTGACGACCACCGCCGCGATCAGCGCGCCGAGATAGGGCGCGGGGTGGAGCAGCTGGCGCCGGTGCCCGGTCGCGACCAGGAACACGGCAAGGCCGGCGACGACGAAGATCGCCGAATATTTCGAAAGCCCGGCGAGGCCGAAGGCGAGGCCGGCAAGGCTCCAGGCACCCCAGACCGAGGGATGTTCGCCCTCGCCCGGAAAGAACAGCCGCGCGAGCGCCAGAACGCCGGCGGCGAGGCAGAACAGGAGCGGCCCGTCCGGCACCACCCAGGTGCCGGGCGAGGCGAGAAAGAACACCGAGACGTTGAGGCTGAAAGTGGCCCAGAGGCCGGCCGGGGCGCCGAACAGCCGTTCTGTCAGTCGGTACAGCAGCCACGAGGTCGCCGCGAACAGCAGGACGAAGGGCAGGCGGACGGCCCAGCTCGTGCCGAACAGCTTCATCGCGGCGTGGGCGAGCCAGATGTGAAGCGGGGGATGGTCGAAATAGGACAGGCTGAGATGGCGCGCCTGGCCGAGCGTATAGCTTTCGTCGACGCCGAAGCCGAGAAGGGCCGCGAACACGATGCGCAGCGCCGTGAAGGCGAGGATCACGACAAGCGCGGCGCGCGCCGGATCGGGCGAGAGGCGATCGAACGGTTTCATGCCGCGCCGCTTAGCCGGAATCGCGTCCCGCGGCTATGCCCTCGCACGATAGCTCGCGACCGCATCGCCGATCGACTTGGCGCCGAACAGCACGAAAGTGACACCGACCACCCTGGTGACGATCAGGCCGTGGCGCAGGAAGAACCGGCGGACGAGGTCGAGACCGGCGATCGCCACCAGGATGAGGTCGGCCAGGATGAAGCCGACAAAGGCCACCGCCATGACGAGCGGAGCCATGTCCCAGGTCAGGAGGCCGGAATAGTGGCCGACCAGGACGGTGAACATGGCGACCGACACCGGATAGGCCTTCGGGTTGGTCAGGCCGAAGACGAGGCCGGCGCTCAAGGGGTGGTTCGCGCCGACCACGGCCATGCCGGCGGCCTGCCGGCTCAGCACCGCCCGGATGCCGAGCCAGATGAGATAGAGCCCGCAGAACAGGCCCAGAGCCTCGAACAGCATCGGGCCGAGCTGGTTGACGCCGACAATGGCCGCGAGCGCCAGCGTGCCCCAGAGAATGTCGCCGACGAGGTGGCCGGCGACGAACAGGGCTCCGGCGCCACGCCCGCGGCTCGCCGAGAGCGCAAAAAGTGCGAGAAAGGCAGGCCCGGGGGTGAGAATATAGATCATCGCCGCGGCAAGCGTTGCGAAGAACAGACCGATCGTCATGGGAGGCTCCGGTAGGACGCACGTCATCTGAGCATTGAGCGGGGCCGCCCGGCAATGGCCAACAGCCGCGAAGCAGCGCCGCAAATCTACCCAGGGTAGCTTGCCGGCCGCGGCTTCAACGGTCACATTGCCCCGTCCGGGCTCCCCGGTCGATCGAAGGCGGCGTCCCCCCATGGCCATCGAAATCGAGCGCAAATTCCTCGTCGTCGGCGATACGTGGCGGCGTGGCGCCAAGCCGCACCGGATCCAGCAAGGCTACCTCTTCGCCTCCCCGACCTCGTCGGCCCGCGTCAGGCTCGCCGGCGGCCGGGCGACGCTGACCATCAAGGCCGATCTCGAGGAGCCGGCCCGGGAGGAGTTCGAATATGAGATCCCCGCCGCCGATGCGCAGGGGCTGCTGCAGCTCTGCTGCCATCAGGCGATCGACAAGGTCCGGCACGAGGTGACCTACGCCGGAAAATTGTGGGAAATCGACGAGTTCGAGGGGCCCCTCAAGGGCCTGATCATCGCCGAGATCGAGCTCGGCCATGTCGACGAGGCGTTCGAGCGGCCGGCCTGGCTCGGCCGCGAAGTGACCTTCGACCGGCGCTATCGCAACTCGGCGCTCTCGACCTATGGCATCCCGAAGGACGAAGCGGCCGCCTGAGCCGCCATGGTGCCAACGCTCCACGCGGCGTCACGAGGACGTGCGAGGGACCGTCTCCGGCCGTGCGCCGCCCTGGCTATTTGAGCAGCAGCAGATAGTTCTTCAGCTCTTCCGAGATCGCGTCGACCTCCTGCCGCAGGAGTGCCAGGTTCCGCTCGAGCCGGGGCCCGAAGACCCGCTCGGACACCGAGGCGATGCTGATGCCGGCAATCGGCGAGCCGCTGGCGGAGACGATGGCAAGGCCGATGCCGCCGACGCCCTCGGTCAGAAGGCTGTCCGAAACACCGTAACCGCGCTCGCGTGATGCCCAAATCGCGGCCCTGAGATCGGCGAGCTTGAGCCCATAGTGCTCATAGCCCTGCTCGTTCTCGCGCAGCACCGCATTGATTTCGGTCTCCTCGAGCCGCGACAGGATGGCGAGCCCGACCGCGCCGATGCCCAGCGGTCGGCGGTCGCCAATGCCCGTCGTGACCACGCGGATCGGATAGGTGCCCTCGATCCGGTCGAGGCAGACGGCATCCGTGCCCGAACGCGCCATCAGGTAGATCGTATCCTCGGTTGCGGCGGACAGGCGTTCGAGCGCCGGGCGCGCCTGTCGCACCAGCGCGCTCTGATGGGTCGTGCACAGGCCGAACTCGAAGATCAGCGGCCCGAGATGGTAGCGCTTGGAAACCTCCTCCTGGACGACCAGCCGCTCCTCCATCAAGCCGCGCAGAATGCGGCGGACGGTCGGGTGCGACAGCTCGGTACGCCGCGACAGCTCGGCCAGCCCCATGCCGGACGGACTGCGCCGGGCAATGGCGGACAGGATCTGCGTCGCCCGGCGGATGGCCTGGACGCCGTCCTGCCGACCGCCCGGCGTCTTGATCATGCAGCAGTCCCCTCGATGATGGCGCCGGCGATCCACATGCGGCTCGCGGCCGTATCGCCAAAGCTCGCGACGAGCCGGCGTGCCCGTTTATAGGCCAGATGGATCGGACTTTCGGCCGAAAAACCGAACGCACCGTGCACCTGGATGCAATGAGCCGTCGAGGACATTGCGGCCTCGCTGGCAGCGACCCGCGCGGCATGGCCGAGCAGGAACCGGTCGCCGCGGCCGGCATCGAAGGCCTGCACCGCCTCGGCGAGGATGGCCGCGGCGTTCTGCCGCAGGACATAATCGTCGACGATCCGGTGCTTGATCGCCTGATGCGCCCCGATCGGGCCGCCAAACTGACGGCGGGTGCCGGCATGGGCGATCGACATGTCCCCTGCCCGCTCGGCGAGGCCGAGCAGTTCCGCCGCGATCCAGAGCCGGGCCGCGGCCAGGACGTCAGCCGCCAGCTCCGGTGCGATCCGGGCCGCCGCATCGGCCCTGTGGCGCTCGGCGCCGTCGAGCTCGGCAACGGGACAGGTCGGATCGAAGGGGCGGCGTTCCTCGAACCGAGGCGCCTCGATCAGCCGGACCTCCATGGCTCCGCCATCCTGCGCCGGAGCATCGAGGATCACGAGCGGCCTCGTCCCACTGCCGTGCTCCGCGAGGAGGCGCGCGTCCGGTCCATGGCGCAGGTCACGCTCGAGCACCGTGACGAAGCGCCCGCCGGCGGCGGCCCCGGCGGCCAGGTCGACCAGCCATGGCTCGGCGCTGCGGCCCAGCAACGGCAGCAGAACGACATTGGCGAGATAGGGCCCGGGAGCGAGCGCGCGCCCGATCTCGCCCGCAATGACGGCGGCCTCGCGCAGGCCAAGGCCGAGGCCGCCGGCGGCCTCCGCCGCCAGCATGGCCGTCCAGCCCTGCGCCGCGGCGAGCGCCATTGCCTCGTCGGCAGCCGCGGGCGGCGGCGCCTCGCCGCGTGCGAGCTCGCGGACGCCAGGCCCCTGCGACAACGCGCGCCGGGCCGAGTCCCGCATCAGGTTCAGATCGGCTCGTTCCGTCATGTTCCCACCTACCGCGGCAAACCGAGGGCGCGCTCGCCCACGACATTGCGCTGGATCTCGGACGTCCCCGCCAGAATGGTCTCGGCACGGCTCCACAAATGATCGCGCTGCCAGTGGCGATGCCGGATTGCGCTCGGTTCGTGCGGCCCGAGCAGCACCTCCGGGCCGATCACGGTCAGAGCGAGGTCGAGCAGCCGCTGATGGCTCTCGCTCCAGAGCAGCTTGATGAAGGAGCCTTCCGGACCCGGCTGCTCGTGACGCGCCGCCGCGGCCAGCATGGTCCTCGCATGCAGCTTCAGCGCCTGGACGTCGACGAACAGCCGGGCGAAGGCATCGCGGACCAGCGGATCGTCGCAGACGCGCCTGCCGTCCCTGATCATTTCGCGGGAAACGGCGACGAGGTCGGCGAGCTCCTGCTCCATCTGCACGAGACGCGGAATGAAATAGGTCGCCCGCTCGTAGCTCGCCGCCGCCATGGCAATGGCCCAGCCGGCATTTTCCTCGCCCACCCTGAGGTCCACCGGCACGCGGACCCGGTTGAAGAAGACCTCGTTGAACTCCTCCTGGCCATCCATCTGGCGGATCGGACGGACGGTGATGCCCGGCGACTTCATGTCGACCAGGAAAAACGAAATGCCCTTGTGCCTGGCGGCGGCCGGGTCGGTGCGCGCCAGAAGGAAACACCAGTCGGCGAGATGGGCATAGCTCGTCCAGATCTTCTGGCCGGTGACCACATAATGGTCCCCGTCGCGCTCGGCGCGGGTGCGCAGCGCCGCCAGGTCCGAGCCGGCATCGGGTTCCGAATAGCCCTGGCACCAGATCTCGGTATTGGCGAGGATGCCGGGCAGAAAACGGGCCTTCTGCTCGGGCGATCCGTGGAGCAGCAGGGTCGGCGCCAGGATGCCGTGGCCGATGAGATTGATGCCCTTCGGGATGCCGGCGCGCGCGCATTCCTCGAGGAAGATCGCGATCAGGTCGATGGGCAGCGCCTGCCCGCCGGCCTCCTTCGGCCAGTTGAGCCCCGACCAGCCGCCGCGGCAGACGCGATCCTCGAAAGCCCGCCGCAGGACCGGATCGGTAAAAGGCAAGCCCGGAAAGTCGGCGCGCAACCGATCGAGCTCGGCGGCGAGAAAGCTGCGCGCCGCCGAGCGGAAGGCCAGTGGATCCATGTCAGTTGACCTGTTTCAGGCCGGCGTCGCGCGCCACCTGGTCCCACTTCTTCAAATCCGCCCCGATGAAGCTCGCAAAGCGTTCCGGCTCGTAGCACAGGATCTCCAGCCCGAGCTCGGCAAAGCGCCGCTTGACGTCTTCGGTCTTCAGCACCTGGCCGACCACCGCGTTGAGCCGCTGGACGATATCACCAGAAAGCTTCGCCGGACCGAAAAGGCCGAGCCAGGGCACAGCCTCGTAGCCCGGCAGACCGGCTTCCGCGATGGTCGGCATGTCGGGCAGGAGCGAAGAGCGCTCGGCCGACGTGACGCCGAGCGAACGGATGACCCTCGCCTCCATATGCGGCTTTGAGGAGGCGAGCGCATCGAACATGATCTCCAGCCGACCGGTCACCAGGTCCTGCAGAGCGGGCGCGCTGCCGCGATAGGGAACATGAACCAGCTCGATGCCGGCCATCCTGGCGAAGAGCTCAGCCTCGATATGGGTCGAGGTGCCATGGCCGACCGATCCGTAGCGGACCTTGCCCGGCCGCTCCTTGGCATAGGCGATCAGCTCGGCGGCGTTGCGCACCGGCAGGTCGTTATGAACGACCAGAACGTGCAGGGGCGAGACGACGAGGTTGACTGGCGTGAAGTCGCCGATCGGATCATAGCGAACGCGCTGAACCGCCGGATTGATCGTATGGGCCGAGGCCGCGAGCAGGAAGGTATGGCCGTCCGGCGCGCTGCGGGCCACCTGCTCGGTGGCGATCATGGTGCCGGCGCCGACGACATTCTCGACATAGAAGCTGTAGCCCGCGGCCTCCCGCAGCTTCTCGACGAGGATTCGCGCCATGGTATCGGCCGCCCCGCCCGCGGCGAAGGGTACGACGAGGCGGACCGGCCGCGCCGGCCAGTCCGAGGCTCCGGCCGTTCCGCCGCCGGCAAGCGTCAGGGCACCGGCGGCCAGACTTTTAAGCAATTCTCTGCGCTGCATTGTCACGATATCCTCCCGACACATCGGCTTCTTGGTTGTTGTTGAGAACGACGAGGGCATCGAGCGCGACGACGCCGCGTCCCTGCTCCCTGACGATCAATGGATTGATTTCGATCTCTCCTATCCTGTCGCCGGCGGCGAGCACGGCATCGGACAGGGTGGCCATCGCGGTGCAGAGCGCCGGGACGTCGCGCTTCGGCCGGCCGCGCGCGCCATCGAGCAGGGCGAAGGCCTTGAGCCGGCGGACCATGGCCTCGGCCCGTCCGGCATCGACCGGCAATGTGCGGTGCTCGACATCGCCGAGGATCTCGGTGAACACGCCGCCGAGGCCGATCGTCATGACCGGCCCGAAGACGGGATCGCGGGTCACGCCGACCAGAACCTCCGGACCGGGCGGCTCCTGTGTCTGCACCACCACACCGGCGATGTGCGCGTCCGGATGGGCCTCGCGGGCCGCCGCCGTGACGGCCTGGAACGCTGCGCGCACCTCGTCGGCCGACGTGATGCCGAGCCGGACACCGCCGCAATCCGACTTGTGCGGAATATCGGGGCTCAGCACCTTGACCACGACGGGCCAGCCGAGCTCTGCCGCGGCCGTCGCGGCCTCCTCGGCGGACGCCGCGATCCTTTCGGCGGCGACCGGCAGGCCGAAGGCACTCAGAAACTGCTTGCCCTCGACCTCATCCAGCGTCCGGCGGCCGGCGACGATCGCCGCGTCGAGCCGGGCCATGGGCTGCGCCGCGGCCACCGATCGCGGTCCCGACGATGCGGCGGCGCTGGGCGCGCCGGCCCGTTCCGACCACCTGCCGAATATGCTGAGCGCAGCGACCGCGCGCGCCGTGTCGTCGAAGACCGGAATGCCGGCAGCCTCGAGCTCGGCATGGTTCTTCGCATTGAACGTGTCGATCGCCGCGATCAGCTTGCGCGAGGTCTCGGCGGCTTCGATCATGGCCGGCGACAGGCGCTGCAGGAGATAGCCGGGAGCGTAGACGACGATCGTATCGACCTCCTCGCACGCCTGAAGGGCGGCGAGCGCATCGCACATGAAGCCGTGCTGGTTGACGACATTGCCCGTCAGGTCGACCGGGTTCGAGACCATGCCGTAGTCCGGAATGCCGGCGCGCAGCACCTGCTGCACGGCCACCGGCAGGGTTGGCACGTCCGCTCCCGCCTTGACGAACTTGTCGGACAGCAGCGCGCCGAGCGCGCCCGAGATCGTCAGGATCGCCACGCGGCTGCCGGCCCGGCGCGCGCGGAACCCGGAGAGATGGACGAGATCGGCCATGTGGGCGAGGTCGTCGGCAATCATGACGTTGAGATCGTCGAACACGGCCCGGTAGACCTTTTGCGAGCCGGCGAGCGAGGCCGTATGCGAGGCGGCCGCCTCGGCGCCCTTGGCCGTGTCGCCGATCTTCAGGATGATGAGCGGACGTGTCTCGCGCCGCAGGCGCTCGGCCACGCGCCTGAAGCGTTCGCCGTCGCGCAGCCCCTCGACATAACCGGCGATCGTCTCGGTTTCCGGCTGGTCGGCGAAATATTCGAGATATTCGGAGAACTCGACGCCGGCTTCGTTGCCGGTGTTGATCACGCTCGAAAACCGCACGTCCCGCTTGCGGCTCGCCGCATAGACGGCAGCGCAGACATTGCCGCTCTGCGTCACCAGGGCGACCCTATGACCGCTTTCGGGCGGCGCGATATCGCGGAATACCGACGCGAAGGCCGTGTAGGCGTGGGTCTTGAGATTGGCGAAGCCCATGCAATTGGGTCCGGCCACGGGAATGTCGAGTGCGGCGACGCAAGCCTCGAACTCGTCCTGCAGGCGCCGGCCCTCGGCATCGTTGGTTTCGGCGAAGCCGGAAGCGAAGACGATCGCCGACCGGATGCCCTTGGCCGCCGCGCGGCGCAGTTGCGGCACGACCTCGCGCGCCGGGACGGCCAGCGCGATCAGGTCGACCGGGCCCGGTAGAGCCTCGATGTCGGGATAGCAGGGAAGCCCCGCGATCTGCTGGTATTTGGGATTGATCGGATAGATCGGGCCGGCGAACCGATGCTGCAGGAGCAGTTGCAGCGGCATGCCGCCGACCCGGCCTGGATCGGCCGACGCGCCGAGAATGGCAATGGAGGCCGGATTGATCAGCGGTTCGAGGCGGTGCGCCGTCACGATGCTTTTCCCTTGACGATAGCCTTGGCGAGCCCGGCCTGCTTGGCCTCCTTGAAGGCTTCCGAGACGTGGCTGAGCTGATGGGTGTCGAAATGCGCGCCGAGCGCGGAGCGCAGGCCCTGAATATCGACGCTGCGGTTGATCGAGCGCTTCATCAGCTTGAGCGCGAAGCCGGGGGCTTCCGCGATCCGCTGGGCGAGCGCATCGGTCTCGCGCTCGAGGTCGGCCCGCGGCACGACCCGGTTCACCATGCCCCAGGCAAGGGCGTCGGCGGCGCCGAACCGCTCGCCGGTGAACAGGATCTCCTTCGCGCGGCGGGCGCCGAGCACCCAGGGATGAATGAGCACTTCCACCGCCGCGGCGCCGAGGGTCCGGCCGACCGGATCGGCGAAGACGGCATCCTCGGAGGCGACGATCAGGTCGCACATGTTGGCGACCATGAAGCCGGCGGCGATACAGGCGCCCTGGACGGCAGCAATGGTCGGCTTCGGACAGTCCAGAATGCGCATGGCATAGTCGTAGTAGCGCCGCTCTTCGTAGGCGTAGCGTTCTTCGACCGTGAAGCCCGCCCGGCTCTCCTGCGCCTCCTTCAGGTCATGGCCGGCGGAAAAATGGTCGCCCTGGCCTGCGAGGACGATCACCTTGACCGAATCGTCGGCTATGGCGGCCAGAAAAGCGGCATCGAGATCATCGAGAAGCTGGCGGCTCTGGGCGTTCCTCTGCTCCGGGCGGGCCAGCCAAAGCCAAAGAACAGCACCGCGTTGTTCCAAGACAACATTACGGTCGATCATATCACCCTCCCAATACAGATATTTACTTGTGATCTGCTTTTATCGTGACATGAGGAGACGTGCGCTGTCCCCCGTCTCGCGGACGAAACAGCGCGATTTCTGTCCACGATGCGGACAGGCCAGTCAGGGCGCATGAAAAAAGCGGGTCCCGGACCGGAACCCGCTTCGCTTCGGCTTTATCTGGATGGCGGTCAGGTCGAGCGCAGGCGCGGCCGTGCTGACCCGGCTCAGTTCGCCAGCGTGATGCCCGCCTTGGTGATGATCTCGTCGAACTTCGCCATTTCCGACCGCGACTTCGCGCGGAACTCGTCCGGCGTCGACGGGGTCGCGGTCGCTCCCATCTCCTCGAACCTCTGGATCACGCCCGGCTCGGCGAGCGCGGCCTTCAGGGCCTCGGTCAGCACGTCGCAGATCTCCTTCGGCGTCCCCTTCGGCGCCAGGAAGCCGTTCCACGATGTGATGTCGAAACCCGGCAGGGTTTCGGCAAGTGGCGGGATCTCGGGCGTGATCTTGGCGCGCTGCGCCGAGGTCACGGCGAGGCCGCGAATGGCGCCCGCCTTGTAGTGCGGATAGGGCGAGGTGAAATTGTCGAAGGAGAGCTTCACCTCGCCGCCGATCAGCGCCTGGACCAGCGCCGCCGACGACCGCATGGGCACGTGGGTGAGCTTGGTTCCGGTCATCTGCATGAACAGCTCGGCCGACAGGTGGATCGACGTGCCGATACCGGAGGAGCCGAAATTCTCCTTGCCTGGATTGGCCTTCAGATAGGCGATGAACTCGGCGACGTTGCTCGCCGGGATCGAGGGATGGATGCACATGAAGTTCGGCTGCGACGAGGCAAGGCCGATGAACTCGAAATCCTCGATCGGCTTGAACGGCAGGCGCTCGCGGTAGAGGATGGGATTGATCCCGTGGTTCGAGATCGTCGTCATGCCGATCGTGTAGCCGTCGTTGTTCGACCGGGCGAGCGCGGCAACCCCGACATTGCCACCGGCGCCGGCGCGGTTCTCGACGATAAATCCCTGGCCGAAACGGCTCTGCAGCCGCTCGGACACGATGCGGCCGATCACGTCGGTCGAGCCGCCGGCGCCAAACGGCACGATCACCGTCACAGGCCGGCTCGGATAGGCTTGCGCGAAGCCCTCGCGCGCGACGAAAGGCGAAGCGATCGCGCCGGCGGTCAGCCCGAGCGCGGTCCGTCTGGTCATGCGGGTCATGGTTCCTCCTGGAAGAGATGCGGCCTTCGGCCGTCGTTTGCGGAGGAGCCTAACTCGGCTGAAGGCGGCCGTGAAGGCGGGATCGGACGACGCGCATCGCCGCGGATCAGCCTGGCGTCCCGGGGGCCCGATCGGCGAGCCCGGCGAGCACCGCCGCGGTCGTGGCCACCGCCGCGAATTCGAAGCCGAGCGTCGCCAGATGGACCGCCTGCACGGTTTCGGCGGGAATGCTGCCGCCACGTCCATCCGGCAGATCGAAGCAGTCGCAGGCATCGGCGACCAGAATCATGCGGTAGCCGAGATTGGCCCCGACCCGCACGGTGGTCGACACGCACATATCGGTCGACAGGCCGAAAGCGACGACCGAAGTTGCACGCAACCGGCGCAGCATCAGGTCGAGCTCGGTGCCGATGAAAGCCGCGTTCACCGATTTGGCGACGAGCGGCTCGCCCTCGCGCGGCGCAAAGCCGTCCCGGAAGGCATGGCCCGGCATGCCCGGGCGCAAGGTCGATCCGGGCGCGACCGAATCGTGCCTGACATGAATGATCGGCAGGCCGCGACGGCGCCATGCATCGAGGAGCGCCAGGCCGTTGCCATCGAGCGCGCTGTTCCAGCGGCGCGGCCATGGCGGCCCGTCGAAGGCCTTCTGCATGTCGATCGGCAACAGAACCGGGGTCTTGTCGGCAGGCATGAGGCCGTCCTCGCTTGGGGAACAGGCCTCGAAACTGCCGCAGGGCGCGGCCGGCCGCACTCGACAAGATGACCTGCCGGCCGCCAATCTGCCGGTGCCGGACAGATCCGCGGACGCGATGGCCGGCGCCGCCGGTTCGATAAGGAGATGCCATGGTGCTGGACGATCGGGATCACGCACTGATCGCCGCCTTGCGCCGCAACGCACGCGAAAGCCTGGTCTCGCTCGCGCGGCGCGTCGGCCTGTCGCGCAGCGCCACGCAGGAGCGGCTGCGCCGGCTCGAGCGCGAGGGCGTCATTCTCGGCTATACGGCGCGCCTCGGCGAAACCGCCGGCACCGCGCCGGTTCGGGCGCTGATCGCCGTCAGCTTCGTTCAGGGACGCAAGTGCGACCACGTCGTGCCGCAGCTTTCGGGGCTGCCGGAAATCGTCGCCTGCCAGTCGCTCGCCGGCGCCATCGACCTGATGCTGACGGTCGACTGCGCCTCGACGGCCGCGCTCGACGCGATCAGGGACAAGGTGGCGGCGACGTCGGGTGTCGCGACCGCGACCACGCATGTCGTGCTGCGCACTCATTTCGACGGACGCGCCTGACCGGACAAGGCCGGTCAGGATCCGCAGCTCGCAGCACGCGGTGTCTCACGCCTCCGGCGGCAGGCTCTTCAACTGCTTCGGCAGCGCCGCGAGGTCGGCTTCGAGCTCGCCCAGCCGCGCCCGGTGCGCGGCTTCGGCCTCGGTCCGGTTGGTGTATTCGACGCCGCCGACCAGGAATTTCTCGCTGCGCAGAAGGCCCGACTTCTTCACCGTGACGCCGTTCGCCTTCAATTCCTCGAGCTGCTTCTGGGCCGTGGTGATCTTGGCATTGATCGCGGCATTCTGCTCGATGATCTGCGACCGCTCGCGCTGGCGTGTCTCCCCGTCCATCCTGTCCTGGCGCGCCTTGATCCGGGCCTTGTATTCGGACGCGTCCAGCCATTCGGTGCGCTGGCAGACGACGAGGAGCGAGGCCGTCGTGCCGGCGGCCCAGCCGAGACCGAAGGCTCCGAGCACGGCTTCCGGCTCGCGGCGCGTGCCCTGGCGGACGACCTTCTGGTGCTCATGATAGGTCAGGCTCTTGTCGAGCGGCACGACCATCTTGATCTCCCACTGATCCTCGTTGAGCGAGGCGATCAGCTGGTCCAGCCGCTTGGCGATATCGGGAACGTCGACCGTGACCGCACCGAGGCTCCAATCCTTGTCGCCTTCCGTCTTCGTCCAGGAGGGGAACAGGTCGACGGTGAACTGCTTGGTGGCGATCCACGGAATCATGCTGGAGGTCTCGGGATTGATCTGGAGGCTGGGTGTCGGCGACGGCGTGGACGAAGGATTGGCGGGCTCGGCAGCCGCCGGCGGGGCGGGCTCGGCCGCGGCGGGCTCGACGGCGACCGCCGGAACCGGAGCCGGGGCGGCTGTCGGCGGCTCGGCCGGCGCCGCCTGGACCTTGGGGTCGAGTTCGACGGGAGGAGCGCGATCGACCGGCGGCTCCTTGTTCGCCTGCAGAGCCGGAGCACCGGGCTGAGGCTCGGCGAGGAGCGCGCTCAGTTCGTCGAGAACCACCAGGTCCTTGTCGTCCAGGACCTCGGAACGCTCAGCGCTCCCGGGTGCCGCCGGAGGCTGCGAGGCCTTCGAGGTAGCGGTTCCAGATGACGGCGTGGTCGCGTCCGAGCTCATACAGATAGTCCCATGAATAGATCCCGGTGGAATGAAGATCGTCGAACGACAGCCGGATCGCGTAGCGACCGACCGGATCGATACCGATTACCCGGACATCCTTCTTGCCAGCGACGAATTTCCGCTCCGACGGCGAATGGCCTTGCACCTCCGCCGAGGGGCTCTCGACGCGCAGATATTCCGCGTCCAGGGCGAAAATGTGCCCATCATCGAAACTGACCGTCAAAAGGCGCTTGTCGGGCGACAGCCTGATTTCCACCGGCCAGGCATGGGCCCGGCCCGTCGCGCTTTCGACGGCGCTGACCTCGGCCATCGCGACGCCTCCCCCGATTCCGCTACTGCCCGACGTCGACAGGTAGACGTTTCCCTTGACATCTTCAACGCCGGTATCGGCCCCGAAGGTTCGGTTCCGATCGATAACGACCGGCGCGAATGCGAGGAATGCGGCAGGCGCGGACGTGACGCAGCCCCAAAGCTCACCTAAATATGCACAATGAAGACCGGCCGGCCCGAGCGGGGCGCGGGCCGAGAGGTAAGCCATGCTCGATCATGCCGCATCCGCCAGACCCATGCCGATGATCGACCCGTTCGGTCGCAGCATCGACTATCTGCGCGTCTCGGTGACGGACCGCTGCGATTTCCGCTGCGTCTACTGCATGGCCGAGAACATGACCTTCTTGCCGAAAAAGGACCTGCTGACGCTGGAGGAGCTCGACCGGCTCTGTTCGGCCTTCATCGACAAGGGCGTCAGGAAGCTGCGGCTGACCGGTGGCGAGCCGCTGGTTCGCAAGGACGTGATGACCCTGTTCCGCTCGCTGTCCCGGCACCTGGACAGCGGCGCCCTCGACGAACTGACGGTCACGACCAACGGTTCGCAGCTGGCGCGCCATGCGGCCGATCTCGCCGCCTTCGGCGTCAAGCGGATCAATGTCTCGCTCGATACGCTCGACCCGGGCCTGTTTCGCAGCATCACCCGCTGGGGCGATCTTGCCGACGTGCTCGCCGGCATCGACGCGGCCCTTGCCGCCGGCATCCATGTCAAGATCAATGCCGTGGCGCTCAAGGGCGTCAACGAGAACGAGATCGAGGATCTCATCGTGTGGGCCCATGGCAAGGGCATGGACATTTCATTCATCGAGGTCATGCCGCTCGGCGATATCGAACCGTCCCGCCTCGACCAGTACCTGCCCTTGTCGATCGTCAGGGCGCGCCTGATGGATCGCTGGACGCTGACGGAAAGCGACCATCGCACCGGCGGGCCGGCCCGTTACGTGACAGTTGCCGAAACCGGCGGCCGCATCGGCTTCATCACGCCGATGACGCATAATTTCTGCGAAAGCTGCAACCGCGTGCGCATCACCTGCACGGGCACGCTGTTCATGTGCCTCGGCCAGGAGGACGCCGCCGACCTGCGCGCGCCGCTCAGGGCCTCCGAGGCCAATGACCTCATCTACGCAGCCATCGACCGGGCAATCGCGCGCAAGCCCAAGGGCCACGACTTCATCATCGATCGGCGCACGCGCCGCCCCTCGGTGTCGCGCCACATGAGCATGACAGGCGGCTGAGCCGCCGTTATGTCACGCATATCAAGGTGACCGCGGCCCGCCGCGCTTTGGCCGCAATCGCGCGGCCTATGGCGCCATCGAGATGCTGATGGCGAGGTCGGCTGCGGGTTCCCCCCGCAGCTTTTTGCCGTTGCCCGGTATCCGTGTTCGCGCCGTTCCGGCCCGTCCCGGCCTCCTGCGAGGCAGCAGCCGATGCCGGAATCGGGGGCGAGAGCATGCCGCAGGCCCCTGGGCCGCCCGCTCCCCGCAAGCCTTGCGCGCGGGCCATCGGGGCGTTGCGTCGTCAAGAACAACAAGCGCGGCCTGGGCCTCCCTGCCACGGCCCCCGACAAGGGTGATCGCGATGACCGAAACAAGTCCGGCGCTGCCGAGCCGTGCCGCCGTCCAGGAGGAGCTCCGGCGCCTCCTCCAGTCTCCTTTCGTCCCTGAAGGCTCGATGCTGGCCAAGATGCTCACCTATGTGGTCGAGCGCACGCTGGCCGGCGAGGACCGCGCGATCAAGGCCTATACCATTGCGGTCGAGGCGCTCGGCCGGTCGCCGCAGTTCGAGGCCGATCGCGACTCGACCGTCCGGGTGGCGGCCATGCGCCTGCGCGGCGCCCTCGACCTCTATTACGGCGGGCCCGGCGCGAACTCGCCGACGCGCATCCGCATGGTGCCCGGCTCGTACCGGCCGATCTTCGAGACTGTGCAGCCCCCCGAACGCCCGGCGGGCCCGCCGCTGTTCAGCCGGCTGCTGCGGCGCCTGACCTCCACACGCGCCCTGCTGGTCGTGCTGAGCACCATGATGGCGGTCAATTTCGCCATGACCGTTTCGCTCATGAGCCTGCAGGTCCAGGCCGCCGACCGGGACAGGGACGCCGGAAACCGTCCGCCTGCGGTCTACGACCTGATCCAGCACGAGATCCAGCGCAGCTTCGGCCAGCCGCTGGATTGAGCCGCCCGTTTCCCCGGCGGGCCCGGCCCCCGCATCGGCGGGCGGCAGCCCCACCAAAGGCGCGCTCGACGCACGCGCGCGATGCAGGTTAGCTCTGCCGCAGGGGAAGAAACGACCGGAGCATTCCGTGGCTCGCTATGACGTGATCGTCGCCGGCGTCGGGGCGATGGGATCCGCTGCACTGTGGCAGCTCGCGCGGCGCGGTCAGCGCGTTTTGGGCCTCGAGCGTTTCGACATCCCGCACGCCATGGGCTCATCGCATGGCGTGAACCGGATCATCCGGCTCGCCTATTTCGAACACCCCTCCTACGTGCCGCTGCTGCGCCGGGCCTATCAGCTCTGGCGCGAGACGGAGCAGCTGTTCGGCGAACAATTGCTCTATGTCACGGGCGGCATCGACGCCGGTCCCGCCGGCGGCCGCGTGGTCACCGGTTCGCTCGCCGCCTGCGCCGAGCATGATCTCGACCATGAGCTTCTCGACGCGAAGGCGCTGGCGCGCCGGTTTCCGGCCTATCGGCTGGCCCCGGACCATGTCGGCAACGTGCAGCCGGACGCCGGCTTCGTGATGAGCGAACGGGCGATCGTCGCCCAGGCGACCATGGCGATCGCGGCGGGCGCCGATATCCGCGCGCGCGAGCCGATCACCGCCTGGGAACCGACGGCCGGCGGCGGCGTGCGCGTCACGACCTCGAAGGGGCGCTACGAGGCCGGCCGCCTGATCCTCTCGACCGGAGCCTGGATCGCCGACCACGTGCCGGCGCTTGCCGGGCTCGCAGTGCCGGAACGACAGGTCCTCGGCTGGTTCCAGCCGAAGCGCCCGGAACATTTCCGCCTTGGCGCCTTTCCGGTCTCCATCGTCGAAGCGGACGAGGCGACCACCTATCAGTTTCCGGTGTTCGGCGTGCCCGGCTTCAAGATCGGCATCTACAATCACCTGCGCCAGAGCGGCGCCGCCGAAACCCTGTCGCGCGAGCCGGCCGCCGAGGACGAAGCGGCGCTGCGCGCCGCCGTGCGCCGGCTGTTTCCCGGCGCCGACGGGCCGACACTCGCGCTGCGCACCTGCATGTTCACCAATACGCCCGACGAACATTTCGTCGTCGACACCCTGCCCGGCCTGCCGCAGGTGGTGGTCGCCTCGCCCTGTTCGGGCCACGGCTTCAAGTTCGCCAGCGTCATGGGCGAGGTGCTTGCCGACCTCGCGACCACCGGCGGGAGCCGCCACGACCTCTCGCTGTTCCGTCTGGGCCGCTTCTCATGACGCCGCTGGTCCACGTCGCCGCCACGCCCGACGCCAACCGGCGCGGCATGTTCGCCATGCTCGGCGCCATGGCCTTCTTCGTCACCAACGACACGCTGGTGAAGATCGCCGCCAAGGATCTGCCATCGGGGCAGTTGATCGCGATCCGCGGCGCCTTCGCCACAACGCTCGTGCTCTGCTGGCTCGCGGCCAGCGGCCAGATCCGCTTCGTCAACCGCGTCCTGTCGCCGCTCGTCCTTGGCCGCGCGCTGAGCGAAGGAACCGTCGCCTTCCTGTTCATCACCGCACTGGCGCAGATGCCGATCGGTGAAGTGACCGCCATCTCGCTGATCACGCCGCTCGTCATCACCGCCCTCTCCGTGCCGCTGCTCGGAGAAAAGGTCGGCTGGCGCCGCGCGCTCGCGGTGGTCGCCGGCTTCATCGGCATGCTGTTCGTGGTCAAGCCCACGGGCGCCGGCTTCAACGCCGGCCATGCCACCATCCTGGTGCTGCTGAGCGTGGTGTTCTGCGCCTTCCGCGACCTCATCACCCGCTTCATCGACCCCACCATCCCGACCCTCGCCATCACCCTGTCGACCTGTCTTGCCGTCGGCCTGTTCGGTGCCGCTGCCGTGCCGCTGCAGGGCTGGATCGTGCCGACATGGCAGCATATCGGCCTCCTCGCCGCCGCCTCCGTGGTCCTGGTCATCGGCAATTTCTGCATGATCCAGGCGTTCCGTGGCGTCGAGGTCTCGCTGGTCTCGCCGTTCCGCTACAGCGTGATGATCTGGGCCTTGCTGTCGGGCATCGTCGTGTTCGGCGAATGGCCGGACTGGGCGAGCTGGGTCGGCATGGCCATCATCATGGCCGCCGGCCTCTACACGCTCCAGCGCGAGGCGACGCGTCTCAGCAGGCCGATCAGCGCGGCCGAGGCGACGGTGCGCACGCCGCCTTCCTGACCCGACCCGTCAGGCGGGCCGCCCGGACGCGCGCCCGCCCCCGCTCATCAGCAGGACGAGGGTCCCCGCCAGCGCCGAGGCGAGCGAGCCCATGAGCACGCCGACCTTGACCTCGTTCTGCAGCGCCTCCGAGGCCGGGAAGGCAAGGAGGCCGATGAATAGGCTCATGGTAAAACCGATGCCGCAGAGCATCGCCACGCCATAGACCTGCGCCCAGGAGGCATGTTCGGGGCAGTCAGCCCAGCCGAGCCTGACGGCAAGCCAGGTGGTGAGGAAGACGCCGATCTGCTTGCCGAGGAACAGGCCGGCCGCGATGCCGACCGGCACCGGCGCCAGCAGGGCGGCGAGATCGAGGCCGGCCAGCGACACGCCGGCATTGGCGAAGCCGAAGACAGGCACGATCAGATAGGCGACATAAGGGTGCAGCGCGTGCTCGAGCACGTGCAGCGGCGAATGCGGGTCATCGGGCCGGCCGGGCGAGGTGCGCAGCGGAATGGTGAGCGCCAGCGCGACGCCGGCAAGCGTGGCATGGACGCCCGACTTGAGCAGGAAGAACCAGAGGAAGAGGCCCGGCAGAAGGTAGGCCGGCAGGCGCTCGACGCCGGCCCGGTTGAGCGCGGTGAGCAGCGCCAGCACGGCGATGGCCGCGCCAAGCCAGGCGAGCGACAGGTCGGCGGTGTAGAAGGCGGCAATGATGGCGATGGCTCCGAGATCGTCGATGATGGCGAGTGCCGTCAGGAAGATCTTCAGCGACACGGGCACGCGCGAGCCGAGCAGGGCCAGCACGCCGAGCGCAAAGGCGATGTCGGTGGCGGTCGGGATGGCCCAGCCGCGCAGCGTCGCCGGCGTCGCCATATTGAACAGCACGTAGATGACGGCCGGCGCGATCATGCCGCCCGCGGCGGCGATGCCCGGCAGAACGCGCCGCGGCCAGGTGGACAGCTGGCCGTCGACGAACTCCCGCTTGATCTCCAGGCCGACTAGCAGGAAGAACAGCGCCATCAGGCCGTCATTGATCCAATGCAGCACGCTCAGCGGGCCGAGATAGAGCTTGAGCAGCGCGAAATAGCCCGACGCCGCCGGCGAATTGGCGAGAACCATCGCAACCACCGCGGCAGCCATCAGGACGATGCCGCCACTGGCCTCGCCGGACAGGAAGGCACGGAGGGCGGAAAGCGGCCGGGGCGCTGGGCTGGTCTGCCGGGTCATCAATGTTCCTTCGTTCCGGGGCGGGGATAGGCCGGGCGCGGGTTCATTTTGCGTCGCAGCATGCTGGCCCATCGCCCGCGCAAGGTCGAGGTGGCCACTTGCCGCGCCGCAGACAGATTGACCAGCCAGCCGCCACCCAGCAAGGTCGGAGCAATGACCATCCTGTTTCGTGCCACACATCCCCTGCTTCTCGTCCTGTCACTGGCCCTGTCGTCGGCCGGTCGAGCCGACCCGTTCGAAGAGATCGGACGCTGTACGGCGATTTCAGCCGATGCCGAGCGGCTGCGCTGCTTCGATGCGGCGGCGCGCGCCTTGCCGAACGTGGATGCCGTCGCCGGCGACACGGGCGCGTGGACGGTCGTCCGGCCTGCGGCAGGTGCCGGCGCAACGGCCGGCCGCGCGGCCGCGACGCAGGGCCCGTCCGGCCCCGACAACATCACGCTCACCATCAGCTGCGCCGATGGCCGGCCAAGCCTCTCCGCAGCCCGCGAGCCGGTCATCGCCCGCAGCGCGTCGACGCTCGTCACGCTGCATGTCAACGACCGGCTGGTGCTCAGCGACCTCTGGTCGTCTTCGAGCAACTACCAGTCTGCCGCGATGCCGGGCGATGTCGCGGCCTTCCTCCGCGGCCTGCCGGCGACCGGCAAGCTGTCGCTGCAGTTCGAGGGCTCCCGCGGCTTTCGTTTCGAAGGCATTTTCGAGCTGGCCGGCATCGAAACGGTGCGCCGGCGCATCGTCGATGCCTGCCGCTGACGCGCCGACGGCGCGCGAGCCGGGAGGCTCTGCAACTTCCGTCGTACGTCATTTTCCGCATCGAGGCCGATTTTGCAGGATTTTCGCGGCAAACTGCCGATATTTGCGCGCCGATCGGCTGCAAATAGGGGTGTGCCGGTTCCAACATTCTGTTGTGCGGCGAACCCGCGTGGCATAGAGAGACCCGGTGTTTCGGCACCAAGACATGCCGGTATCCGCAATCAATGCGGGACCGCCAGACGGGAAGGATATCGGGGGGCAGGTTGCGATGGTTCCAGCCGTGGCGCGCCGCGAAGGCGGCCGGGCTTCAGCCGGGCAACGATGACCGAATTCCATACCTGACATACCGAGCGGAGCGTCGCGATCCGGTCTTGCGATCCAGCGCATCGGCGCGGCGCGGCCTGTTCGCCTCAACGGTTCGAGGAGACCGTTTCGCATGAACGGACTTTTGGCCCTGAGCCGCGGAATCGACGCCGTGAACGAGAAGGTCGGGCGGATCGCCGACTGGTGCGTGCTCCTCGCCTGCCTGATCAGCGCGGGCAATGCCTGCTTCCGGTACCTGTTCAGCCTGTCGTCGAATTCACTGCTGGAGATCCAGTGGTACCTGTTCGGCGTCACCGTCCTGCTCGGCGCGTCCTACACGCTGAAGATGAACGAGCACGTGCGCGTCGACCTCGTCTACGGGTCGCTGTCCGACCGTGGGCGGCTCTGGGTCGACACGCTCGGCCTCATCATCTTCCTGCTGCCGACGACGATCTTCCTGACCTATCTGTCCTGGCCGTTCTTCCTGATCTCCTATCGCCAGCACGAATGGTCGCAGAATGCCGGCGGCCTGCTGGTCTGGCCGATCAAGTTCGTCCTGCCTCTCGGCTTCTTTCTTTTGACCGTGCAGGGCTTGTCCGAACTGATCAAGCGCATCGCCGCCCTCACAGGCGCGCTTGCGATCGACACCAAATACGAAAAACCGCTGCAATAGGCCGCGCGAAGCGTACTCAGGAGTAGAGCGATGTTTTCGCACGGCATCATGCCCCCGCTCATGTTCGGCGGAATGATCTGCTTCATGCTGATCGGCTTTCCGGTGGCCTTCTCGCTTGCCGCAGTCGGGCTGTTCTTCGGCGGCCTCGGCATCATCACCGGCCATTTCGAGCCCGGCTTCCTGCAGGCGCTGCCGCTCAGGTTCCACGGCATCATCTCCAACGACCTTCTGCTCGCCATCCCCTTCTTCACCTTCATGGGCGCGATCCTCGAGCGCTGCGGCCTGGCCGAGGACCTGCTCGAGGGGACAGGCAAGCTGTTCGGCTCGCTGCCGGGCGGCCTCGCCTATGCCGTCATCGTCGTGGGCGCGATCCTCGGCGCCATCACCGGCACGGTCGCCGCCTCGGTGATCGCCATGGGCGTCATCTCGCTGCCGATCATGCAGCGCTACGGCTACGACATGAAACTGGCGACGGGTGTGATCGCCGCCTCCGGCACCATCACCCAGCTCATTCCGCCCTCGCTCGTGCTGGTCGTGCTCGCCGACCAGCTCGGCCGGTCGGTCGGCGACATGTATCTGGGTGCCATCGGGCCGTCCCTGCTGCAGGTCGGCATCTTCCTGGCCTATGTGGTGGTGCTCTCGATCGTTCGGCCGAAGACCATGCCGCCGCTGCCGCCGGAAGCCCGCGGCGAGGTCGGCTGGGAGCTGATCTCCAAGGTGCTGTGGGGCATGATCCCGTCGATCGTGCTCATCTTCCTCGTGCTCGGCACCATCTTCATGGGCCTTGCCACCCCGACGGAGGCCGGCGCCATGGGCGCCGTCGGCGCGCTGGTGCTGGCCGCCATGCACCGGCGCCTGACCTGGCCGCTCGTCGACCAGGGCATGAAGTCGACCATGCGGATCACCTCCATGGTGGTCTTCATCCTGATCGGCTCGACCGTGTTCAGTCTGGTCTTCCAGGGCATGGACGGCTCGCGCTGGATCGAGCACATGCTGGTCAGCCTGCCGGGCGGCCAGACCGGCTTCCTGATCTTCGTCAACATCTTCGTCTTCTTCCTGGCGTTCTTCCTCGACTTCTTCGAGATCGCCTTCATCGTCGTGCCGCTGCTCGCCCCGGTCGCCGCCAAGCTCGGCATCGACCTGATCTGGTTCGGCGTGCTGCTCTGCGTGAACATGCAGACGAGCTTCATGCACCCGCCCTTCGGCTTTGCCCTGTTCTACCTGCGTGGCATCGCGCCACCTTCGGTCAAGTCGAACGACATCTATCTCGGCGCCCTGCCCTGGGTCTTCCTGCAGCTCCTGCTCGTCGCGATCGTCATCTGGTGGCCGGAATCGGTGACCTATTGGCTGGACAAGGGGCCCAAGGTCGATCCGTCCAAGGTGGAAATCCGCATCGACATGCCGGGCCTTCCCGGCGGCGGCGGACTGCCGGGCTTCGATCTCACCCCGCCGCAGCCGCGCAACTGAAGCCGGCGCAACCCGACGATCTTGCCCCGACCGTGGCTTTTTCGCCCTAGTCGGCGGCGCAGCGGCGCGCTATCCCCTGCCCCGCAGATGCGGCGCGGGCAGCGCCCGTCCAGCAGCCGACGGATTTTCTTCCCAGCCGTCGAGGCTTTGGACCGGCGCCTCCGTGACCTTAGGTCAGATTGTTCGGGCCAGACGCTGATCCGGCGCCGGTATCGTGCCCGCGGAGTTGCTCGTATGGCGTTGTCGCTTTCGCGTGTCTTGCGTCCTTTCGCGCTGATCCTGGCGCTCGGCCTCGCGGCGGGCTGTGCGGCCCTGCCGCGCCTGCCGGCCGTTCCTGCGGCCGAAACGCAGAACGCCACCTTTCTCGGCCTGACCGACGCGCGCTTCCACCTTTGGGGTGATCCAGCGCCGCTCGCCGCCATGTGGGCAGCCGCCCAGCGCCGCCAGCTTGCGTCCGGGCGCGGCCGCGGCACCGAGAACATGCTGGCCATCTCCGGCGGCGGCGACAACGGCGCCTTCGGCGCCGGCATTCTCTACGGCTGGACACAGACCGGCACGCGCCCGGAATTCCGCCTGGTGACAGGTGTCTCCACCGGCGCCCTGACTGCCCCCTTCGCCTTCCTCGGCAGCCGCTACGACGAGCAGCTCAAGGCGGTCTACACCACGGTCCAGCGCAACGACATCGCCGAGCTCCTGTCGGTCGGCACCATCCTGTTCAATGGCGATTCGGTCGCTTCGAGCGCGCCGCTCGCCCGGCTGATCGCGACCTATGTGACACCGCAGATGGTCGAGGAGATCGCGGCCGAATACCGCAAGGGCCGCGTCCTGCTGATCGGCACCACCGACCTCGATCTCGGCCAGCCGGTCGCCTGGAACATCGGCGCGATCGCCGCCAGCGACCACCCTTATCGCGTCCAGGCGGTCCGCGACATCCTGCTCGCCTCGGCCTCGATCCCGGGGGCCTTCCCGCCGGTCATGATGGACGTCATGGTGAACGGCCAGCGGCGCCAGGAACTGCATGTCGACGGCGGCGCGACCAACCAGGTCTTCCTCTATCCGTCGAGCGTGCCGCGCCGGTCCCTGCCTTCCGCGCTGCGGACGAATGGCGGAGTCGCCTGGGTGATCCGCAACGGGCGCACGGCGGAGCCGCCGTCGCAGACCACGCGCGGCCTCATCCAGATCACGGCCCGGTCGATCTCCACCATGATCGCCTCCAACGGCGTCGGCGACATCTACCGCATGTACCTGCTGACCCGCCGCGACGGCGTGCCGTTCAAGCTTGCCTATATTTCGGACCGCTTCACCGTGCCCTACGACAAGCCGTTCGACCCGGTCTATATGAACGCGCTGTTCGAGTTCGGCCGCAACGAGATCCTCTCCGGCCGGGCCTGGGTCGACCGGCCGCCGGGCTACGCTCCCTGAATGCCTGCGAGGGCGGCCCGCCTGTTCCAAAAGAGCCCGGCGCGACCTCGCGCCGGGCTCTTTCGTCTCGGTGACGGGCAATCGCTCTAGCTGCGGCCGCGCGAGCGCACCATGAAGGTGTCGAACGTATATTCGGCGACCTGCCACCACAGATATTGCTCGCCGCGGAAGGCGACGGTCGCGTCAAGCAGCTTCCTGAAATCGGCATTGGTCGCCGCCGTCTCGGCATTGACCTCGTTCGCCGCTTTCAGGCAGCCCTCGAGCACCTCCAGCGAGAAGGGGCGGAGCTGGGTGCCGGCGGCGACGAGCTGACGCAACGCGGCCGGGTTCTGCGCGTCGTAGCGTGCCTGCATCCAGGTGTGGGCATGATGGGCGGCGTTGTAGACGATCGCCTGATAGGTCTTCGGCAACGCGTTCCATTTGGCCACGTTGACGAAATTGTGCAGCATCGCGCCACCTTCCCACCAGCCGGGATAATAGTAATAGGGCGCCACCTTGTTGAAGCCGAGCTTCTGGTCGTCATAGGGGCCGACCCATTCGGCAGCGTCGATCGTGCCCTTCTCCAGCGCCGGATAGATGTCGCCGCCCGCCACCTGCTGCGGCACGACGCCGAGCTTCTGCATCGCGCGCCCGGCAAAGCCGCCGATGCGCATCTTCAGGCCGTTGAGGTCGGCTAGCGTCTTGATCTCCTTGCGAAACCAGCCGCCCATCTGGCAGCCGGTATTGCCAAGCGGCATGCCATGGATGTTGTGCTTGGCATAGAAGGCGTTCATCAGCTCCATGCCGCCGTTCTGGAACTGCCAGGCGTTCTGCATGCGCGAATTGAGCCCGAACGGCAGCGCCGTGCCGAAGCAGAAGGTCGGGTCGATGCCGACATAGTAGTAGGATGCGGTGTGGCAGGCCTCGACCGTGCCGTCGCGCACCGCCTGCATCGCCTGCAGGCCGGGTACGATCTCGCCGGCGGCGAAGACCTGAACCTGGAAGCGGTTGTCGGTCATGTCGGCGACCGCCTTGGCGAACACCTCGGCGGCGCCGTAGATCGTGTCGAGCGACTTCGGAAAGCTCGACGTCATCCGCCATTTCACTTCGGGCATGGTCTGGGCGATGGCCGGCGCGGCCATCGCCACGCCGGCAGCCGCGACCGGCGCGGCGGCAATGAATGTCCGACGCTGCATGAGCGTTTCCTCCCCTGGATCCTTGGACGGCCCGTTGCCCGGGCTCGTGAGCGGACGACATCACAATTCACATCTGCATGCCAGCATTGCAGGATCGCCATATCTCATTTTTTGCATGGCTACGTATTGCCACGTAGCAGCCTCGGCGGCGAATGGCGCGCCTTCGCCGCCGAGACTTGACCTTGCTCCGCTGCCGGGGATGGTAGGCGTCCCGACACTTCAACTGCCGCATCGGAGCACCCCGCCATGGCGAAAGTCGCGTTCCTCGGTCTCGGCGTCATGGGCTATCCCATGGCCGGCCATCTGAAAGCCAAGGGCGGCCACCAGGTCACGGTCTACAACCGCACGTTCGCGAAGGCCGAAGCCTGGATGAAGCAGCATGGCGGGCGGGCTGCGGCGACGCCGAAGGAGGCGGCTGCCGGCCAGGATTTCGTCTTCGCCTGCGTCGGCAATGACGACGACCTGCGCCAGGTCACCATCGGACCCGACGGGGCCTTCCAGGCCATGGGCCGCGGCACGGTCTTCATCGACAACACCACCGCCTCCGCCGATGTCGCGCGCGAGCTGCAGGCCAAGGCGAAGGCGCTCGGCATCGGCTTCGTCGATGCTCCCGTTTCCGGCGGCCAGGCCGGCGCCGAGAACGGCGTGCTGACCGTCATGTGCGGCGGCGAGGAAGGCGACTATGCCAGGGCCGAACCGGTCATCGCCGCCTATGCCCGCGCCTGCCGCCGGCTCGGTCCGCCCGGTGCGGGCCAGCTGTCGAAGATGGTCAACCAGATCTGCATCGCCGGCCTGGTCCAGGGGCTCTCGGAAGGGCTGCATTTTGCCCGTAAGTCGGGCCTCGACATCGAGCAGCTGGTGGACGTCATCTCCAAGGGCGCTGCAGGCTCCTGGCAGATGGAGAACCGTCACAAGACGATGAACCAGGACAAGTTCGATTTCGGCTTTGCGGTCGACTGGATGCGCAAGGACCTCGGCATCTGCCTTGCCGAGGCGCGGCGCAACGGCGCGCATTTGCCGGTGACCGCGCTGGTCGACCAGTTCTACAGCGAGGTGCAGGCGATGGGCGGCGGTCGCTGGGACACGTCGAGCCTGTTCGCCCGGCTCGAGCGCAAATAGGACTGCCCGCCCTGATCAGCAAAGGGCCGCGAGGAGGCAAGCTCGCGGCCCTTTTTCGTTCCTGCCAGGTGCGCCTCTGCGCGGTCAGAACCGCCGGCGCGTATTGCCCGAGGGGCGCGGCGCCGATGCCCGCGGCGCGGCCATCCGCGGAGGAGCCGACATGCGGGGGGCCGCCATCCGTGGCGGTGCCGACATGCGGGGGGCCTGAATACGCGGCTGGATGTGGGCGCGCTGGACGTTCATGCGAGGCGCGACCTGCACGCGGTTCTGAATGACCGGCCGCTGCGGCTGCGGCCGGAAGGCCGCCTGCGGTCGCCCGGGCCGCGCCGCCTGGATGGCCGGGCCGGGACGGCCCTGCACGACGTTCGGGCGGTTCGGATTGGGATTGACCAGCGCCTGGCCCCGGCCGGGTGCAGTCGGCTGAGGTTTGCCGGCGGCCGGCGAGGTCTGGCCTTGCGGCAGTGGCGGACGACCCGCGACGGGCGGCACC